>NZ_VDLZ02000007.1:0-395005 GCF_006334905.2 Streptomyces sp. 3MP-14 | reverse complement strand
ACGTGTTACTCACCCGTTCGCCACTAATCCCCGGCCGAAACCGGATCATCGTTCGACTTGCATGTGTTAAGCACGCCGCCAGCGTTCGTCCTGAGCCAGGATCAAACTCTCCGTGAATGCTTCAAAAAAGCGCCCACAAAGATGCTCGAACATCCTCGCAAACAACTCAAAAATCTGGCATTGACTTTTGGCACACTGTTGAGTTCTCAAGGAACGGACGCTTCCATCAAACCCCTCTCAGGGCCCTCCGGGCGCTTCCCTTCGCTGTGTCCACTACTTTAGAACCAACCCCACCCGAATTCCAAATCCGGGCTTCCGAACCCCCATGCGGACATGCTTCGGACACACCGAAACAAACCCTCACCGGGAATCAGGTTCACACGAAGTGGGCGCCGCACATGGCGGCAAGACGCTTCCCCAGGACAACCGACAGGCGACCGCCTGGTGGCAGCTCGGAGAACATTACGCGCCCGCCCTGGCGGCGTCAAGCCGGGCTCGCTCAGGCGGCGACCGGGGCCTCGACGGGGCGGTCCCCGGCCGCGACGTCGCCCGTCTCCCCTGCCTCGACCGCGCGGCGGCCCAGGACGAAGACATAGGCGAGGAAGGCCAGTTCGGCGGCGACGCCGATGGCGATCCGGGCCCAGGTCGGGAGCCCCGACGGGGTGACGAAGCCCTCGATCGCGCCGGAGACCAGCAGCACGACCGCCAGGCCGACCGCCATGCCCAGGGCCGCGCGCCCCTCCTGGGCCAGCGCCGTCGTCCTGGGGCGCCCGCCCGGGTCGACGACCGTCCAGCCGAGGCGGAGCCCGACGCCGGCGGCGACGAAGACGGCGGTCAGCTCCAGCAGGCCGTGCGGCAGGATCAGCCCGAGGAAGACGTCGAGTCGGTCGGCCGAGGCCATCAGGCCCACGCCGGTGGCGACGTTGACCGCGTTCTGGAAGAGGACCCACAGGACGGGCAGGCCGAGCAGGGCGCCGAAGGCCAGGGACATCCCGGCGACCTGGGCGTTGTTCGTCCACACCTGGGCGGAGAACGCGGCGGCCGGACTGCTGGAGTAGTAGGACTCGTAGGCGCCGCCAGGGCGGGTCATCTCGCGCAGCTCCTCGGGGGCCGCGATGCTCGCCTGGACCTGGGGGCTGTCCGCGATCCACCAGCCCAGGGCGGCGACCAGGCCGGTGAACACCAGCGCCGTGGGAACCCACCAGTGCCGGGTGCGGTAGCAGGCGGCGGGAAACCGGGCGGTGAAGAAGAGGACCGCGTCCCGCCAGGTCGCCCTGCGGGTGCCCACGACGGCGCTGCGCGCGCGGGCGACCAGGGTGGTGAGGCGGCTGGTGAGCGCGGGGTCGGGGGCCGTGGACTGGAGCTGGGAGAGCTGGGTGGCCACCCGTTGGTAGAGCTGGACCAGCTCGTCGGCCTCGGCTCCGGTGAGCCGGCCGCGACGGCGGCGGATCAGGGCGTCGAGCCGTTCCCACTCCGCTCGGTGCGCGGCGACAAACACGTCGAGGTCCATGGGAGGCAGCTTGTCAGACCCCGGTGTCACACTGTCCAGCGGAAGTCGAAAACCGCCGAGAGCGTCCGGGGAGAGGGGGCGGTCCATGAACGGCCAGCTGGTCACGGGGGATGCGGTGGTCCTCGGGCTCCAGCCCGCGCGGCTGCCGAGCCGGGCGTTGGCGGTGGCCATCGATCTGACGGTGGTCGTGGGCCTCTATCTGCTGCTCTCCGTGGTCGTGTTGAGCACGGTGCTGCCGCTGGGGACGGCGGCGGCCATGGCGGTGCAGGTGGCGCTGCTCCTGCTGGTGGTGGTCGGGGGCCCGGTGCTGGTGGAGACGCTGAGCCACGGGCGTTCGCTGGGCAAGGTGCTCTGCGGGCTGCGGGTGGTGCGGGAGGACGGCGGGCCGATCCGGTTCCGCCATGCGCTGGTGCGGGGGGCCATCGGCTTTGTCGAATTGCTGATGACGGCCGGCTCCGTTGCCTGTGTGGCCTCGCTGGTCTCGGCGCGGGGGCGGCGACTGGGAGACGTGTTCGCGGGGACGCTGGTGGTGCGCGAGCGGGTCGCGGGCGGCGCGCGTCGACGGCGCGGGGCGGTGCCGGTGGCGCCGCCGGAGCTGGCGGGGCGGTTCGCCGAGGTGGACCTGTCGCAGGTGCCGGACGAGCTGTGGCTGACGGTGCGGCGTTTCCTCGGTCGGGAGGGGCAGTTGGACCCGGTGGTGGCGCGGTCGTTGGCGGTGCGGCTGGCCGACGACGTGCTGGCGCGGGTCGGGGAGCCGCCGCCGGACGGGGTCTCTCCGGTGGACTTCCTGACGGCGCTGCTGGGTGAGCGGCAGCGGCGGGAGGCGGCACGGGTGATGCCGGGCGCGGTGGACGCGGCGGCCGGGGTGCCGGCGGCCGGTGGTTTCCAGCCGATCGTCGGCGGGGCCGCCGAGGCGCCGACGGCCGGGGGCGGGGGTGCGGCGGCGGTCTCGCCGCCCGCGATACCCGAGCGGCCGGAGGCCGGCGGGGAGCCGGTGGCCGAGCCGGGGCGACGGACGGGCTTCGCGCCGCCGTTCTAGCGCGGGAGCGCCGCCGTTTTCTAGCGCGAGGGTGGGGAGTCCAGCTCCTCCAGTTCGACGCCGGGTGCGGCGAGTACCACGTCGCCGGCGAGGTGGACGGTGTGGCGTTCCCCGGTCTCCAGGTCGGCGACCTCGTACGCGTCCACGGTCAGCGGCCCACTGTCCGTGGGGTGGGTCTCGCTGCCGAGGTGGGTCCAGCTCTCGTCGCGGGTGCGGGTGGCGAGCGCCGGTGGCGTCACGGTGACCAGGCGGACCCGGGCGCTGGCGGGGCGTTCGGCCTCCGGGTCCCGGCCGGGCCTGAGCAGGCGGGCGACGGCGACCAGGAAGCCGGGTGACGGGCCGCTGAAGGCGGCGGCCCTGGCGTTGCCCTCGTCGGCCGTGGTGCCGGCGGCGTCCATCCGGACCCAGGTCAGCCCCTCCAGGGCGCCGCCGCGCAACTGCCAGCCGCCGGCGCGGAGTTCGACGCGGAGCTGGCGGCCCAGGGCGTCCAGGGTGAGGTCGGTGGCGAGGCGGGGCGTGCCGTCGGGCGCGGTCTGCTCGCCGGTGTAGCGCCAGCCGGCGGGCCCGGGGGCGCAGCGGAAGCGCTCCTCGCCGAGGGGGCTGCCGTCCTCGGGGTCGCTGATGCTGTATCGGCCTTGGGGCATGGGATCGCGGGGGCGGGCCGCCCGGGCGCGCCGGCGTGCGGCGGGCCCGGGCGGTTCCGGGGATCAGTACCGGTAGTGGTCCGGCTTGTAGGGGCCCTCGACCGGGATGCCGAGGTAGCTCGCCTGGCCCTCGGTCAGCTCGGTGAGTTCGGCGCCGAGTGCCTTCAGGTGGAGGCGGGCGACCTTCTCGTCGAGGTGCTTCGGCAGGACGTACACGCCGGTCGGGTACTCGCTCTGCTTGGTGAAGAGTTCGATCTGCGCGATGGTCTGGTTGGCGAAGCTGTTGGACATCACGAACGACGGGTGTCCGGTGGCGTTGCCGAGGTTCAGCAGGCGGCCCTCGGAGAGCACGATGATGTTGTGCCCGTCGGGGAAGGTCCAGGTGTGCACCTGGGGCTTGACCTCGTCCCTGACCACGCCGGGGAGCGCGGCGAGGCCGGCCATGTCGATCTCGTTGTCGAAGTGGCCGATGTTGCCGACGATCGCCTGGTGCTTCATCCGCTGCATGTGGGAGGCGAGGATGATGTCGCGGTTCCCGGTGGCGGTGACGAAGATGTCGGCGGTCTCGACGACGTCCTCCAGGCGGGCCACCTGGTAGCCGTCCATGGCGGCCTGGAGGGCGCAGATCGGGTCGATCTCGGTGACGATCACCCGGGCGCCCTGGCCGCGCAGGGACTCGGCGCAGCCCTTGCCGACGTCGCCGTAGCCGCAGACCACGGCGACCTTGCCGCCGATGAGCACGTCGGTGGCGCGGTTGATGCCGTCGATCAGGGAGTGGCGACAGCCGTACTTGTTGTCGAACTTGGACTTGGTGACCGAGTCGTTGACGTTGATGGCCGGGAAGAGGAGCGTCCCCTCGCGGAACATCTCGTAGAGGCGGTGCACGCCGGTGGTGGTCTCCTCGGTGACGCCCCTGATCTCGGAGGCGGCCTGGGTCCACTTCTGCGGCGTCTCGGCGAGGGTGCGGGTGAGGAGCCTGAGGATGACCTCGTGCTCCTCGTTCTCGGCGGTCGAGATGTCCGGCACCTTGCCGCTCTTCTCGTACTCGACGCCGTTGTGCAGCAGGAGAGTGGCGTCGCCGCCGTCGTCGAGGATCATGTTGGGGCCGCCGGTCGGGGTGTCCGGCCAGGTCAGCGCGCGCTCCGTGCACCACCAGTACTCCTCCAGCGTCTCGCCCTTCCAGGCGAAGACGGGGATGCCGGCCGCGGCGATCGCCGCGGCGGCGTGGTCCTGGGTGGAGAAGATGTTGCAGGAGGCCCAGCGGACCTGGGCGCCGAGCGCGACCAGGGTCTCGATCAGCACGGCCGTCTGGACGGTCATGTGCAGCGAGCCGGTGATCCGGGCGCCGGCGAGCGGCTGGCTGGCCGCGTACTCCTCACGGATCGCCATCAGACCGGGCATCTCGTGCTCGGCCAGGGTGATTTCCTTGCGGCCGAACTCGGCCAGCGACAGGTCGGCGACCTTGAAGTCCTGAGCGGCGGTTGCGGTCGTTGTCATGACGGCTGCTCCTCACGCGAAGTGAAGTCGGGCGGACAGGAGGCGACAGCGGCGAGGCCCGCGATGCCCCGGGTTGCGGGGACGGGCGTCCGCTGCGCCACGGTCCGTCGGAGGGCCTTCTTACCCCTCGGCCGGGCTGAGCGGCGCCTGCTCGGCTCCGCACCCGACTGCCATCAGCAACGACGTCTGGTAACGGACCGAATGTACACCGCGTGCCCCGGGCGGCACTATGCGAACGGTCATTTCTCGGCCAGCCGGCGCGCGCCGTGACCCCGTTGGTGCGCGCCGGCGGTCAGCGCGCGGGGTGGTCGGCGACGGTGGCGCGGAACAGCGTTCCCGCGCCGGCCAGTTCGACGTTCTCGCCGGCGCTGGCGAACGCGGACTCGCCCGGCGCCAGGTCGATCCGCGCGCCGTCCGGCCCGTGCAGGGCGACGCGTCCCTGGACGCAGAGCAGGATCTGCGGGCGGTCGGCGGGCAGGGCGGTGCGGCCGCCGTCGGCGGACAGGTAGCGGGAGAGCTGGAACTCGTCGATCGGCGTCGCGTACCGCTCGGCGCCGTCGGCGTCGGGTTCGGGGCGCAGCACGCCGGGGTCGCCGGCCTCGAAGCGCACGATGCGCAGCAGTTCGGGCACGTCGACGTGCTTGGGCGTGAGGCCGCAGCGCAGCACGTTGTCCGAGTTGGCCATGATCTCCACGCCGAGCCCGTCGAGGTAGGCGTGCGGCACCCCGGCGCCCAGGAACAGCGCCTCGCCGGGGGCCAGTCGGACGTGGTTGAGCAGCATGGCCGCGATGACCCCGGGGTCGCCGGGGTACTGGCGGGCGATCCGGACGTAGGCGTCGTAGGCGGCGGCGAACGGGGCGTCGGGCGCCTCGGCGACGCGTCGGGCGGCGGCGGCCGCCGCGCGTTCCACCGTCGTGGCCATGGCCTCGGGGTCGGCCGTCAGCACGGCGGTGAAGACCTCGCGCAGCGCGTCGCCCTCGGGGCGGGCGCGCAACAGGTCGGCGTAGGGCTTGAGTTCGTCGACGCCCAGCGCGTCGAGCAGCTCGGCGGTCTCGGCGGCGGGCCGGAAGCCGCAGAGCCCGTCGAACGGGGTGAGGGCGCAGATCAGCTCGGGCTTGTGGTTGGTGTCCCGGTAGTTGCGGTGTGGGGCGTCCAGCGGGACGCCGTTGGCCTCCTCCTCGGCGAAGCCGGCGGCGGCCTGTTCGAGGTTCGGGTGGACCTGGAGCGAGAGCGCGCTGCCGGCCGCCAACAGCTTGAGCAGGAACGGGAGTCGCGGCCCGAAGGCGGCGACGGTGGCCTCGCCCAGTTCGCCCGCCGGGTCGGCGTCGATGACGTCGGCCAGCGAGACGGGGCCCTCGCCCCGGTCGAGGCGGGAGGGCGCGCCGGGGTGGGCGCCCATCCACAGCTCGGCCTGCGGCTCGCCGGTCGGTTCGGTGCCCAACAGCTCGGGCAGCGCGGTGGTGGAGCCCCAGGCGTAGGGCCTGATGGTGTTCTGGAGGCGGTCCATGAGCGTCTTTCTGTGCTGGGGTGAGGCGTCAGCCGTGGTGCCCTGCGGCGAGCGTCAGGTAGACGGCGGCGAAGTCCGTCCTGGCGAGCAGCTCGGCGACCGCGACCAGCGGATCGCCCTCCTCGCAGCTCAGCTCGTCGAGGCCGACGCCCCGGTCCGACGCGAGGTCCCGTGCCGCGTCGGCGGCCGAAGGCAGCCCGCCGGGCGCGCCGTTGGGCGGCGGGTCGCGGAACAGCAGGATGTGCGGGCGCAGCGGCGCGGGCTCGTCGACGCGGTCGCGGAAGAAGTCGTCGGGGTCGGTGGCGGCCGCCAGGTCGCCGCTGAGGAGCGGGGCGTGGGCTTCGAGCGCCTCGGGCAGCTCGGCGCTGAGCGCGGGGCGGCCGGCCAGGGCGGTCAGGGTGCGCTGGGCGTGCCGGGCGACGGCGCCGGCCAGCGGGCCGTCGCTCCACAGCAGCGGGAGCGCGGCGCTGAACTGGGCGGCGAGGGACTTGGCCGGGTTCTCCCGGGTGCGGGTCGCCGGGCCGCACCGCTCGGCGACCAGGTCGAGCCGGTCGGCGAGCAGTTGGAGGGTGGCGTCGGGCGCGGCGAACAGGCCGAGCCGGTCGCCGAGCAGCAGCAGCGGGGTGAGCAGCGCCCAGGCGGGACCGGGGGCTGCCTGGGCGCCGCTGGGCTCCTGGAACGGGGCGTCGGTCAACGGCAGCAGCAGGCCCCTGCGGTACCGGACGACCTCGGCGAGCGGGGAGCGGGCGGGGGTGACGGCGACGACCGAGCAGCCGCGTCGTTGGGCGGCCTCGACCAGCAGGGTCAGTCCCGGCTCGACACCCTCGGCACTGGTGATCACCAGCAGGTCCATCGGGCCGACCCAGCGGGGCAGCACCCAGGTGAGCGCGCCGGGGTCGGCGGCGGGGCCGAGGGGCCGCAGGGTCGCGACGCGCAGCGCGTCGCCGGCGAGGGCCTCGAACAGGTCGGCCAGCAGCGGGACCTGGGGCCCGAGGCCGGCGTGCAGCACGGTGCCGGGGCGGCCCTCGGGGGTGAGGCGGGCGAGCGGCGACTCGGCGGCGCCGTGCGCCGCGCTGCGCACCTGCGCCCCCGCGCCGGCGGCGGCGCGCAGCAGGCCGCGCGGGTCGGCGTGGACCAGCCGGTCGGGGGCGTCGAGCAGCGTTTCGTCGAACATGGCGCGTTCCTGGCCTTCCTGGCCGTTCCGTTGCCTGCCCGGGGGGCTCAGCCGGTCCGGCGGGCCTCGTCCACCAGCAGCACGGGGATGCCGTCGCGCACCGGGTAGGCCAGGGCGCAGGTGTCGCCGGTGCAGACCAGCTCGCTCTCCTGCTCGTCGGCGCGGAGCGGGGCGTGGCAGACGGGGCAGGCGAGGATGTCCAGCAGGGCGTCTTCGACGAGCGGCATGGCTTCCTCCGGCGGTGGACGAACGGGTGCGGACGGGTACGCGACGGTCAACCCTACCCGCAGCTCAGGGCGGCCGGGCACGCGGTGTCCGGCCGCCCCCGGGGGTGCGAGGGGTGCGCGCCGGGTCAGGCGCGGACGATGGCGAGCACCTCGTCGCGGACCTTGTCCACGGTGGCCGCGTCCCTGGCCTCGATGTTGAGCCGGAGCAGCGGCTCGGTGTTGGAGGGGCGGAGGTTGAACCACCAGTCATCGGCGGTGACGGTCAGCCCGTCCAGCTCGTCGAGGGTGACGCCCTCGCGGTCGGCGTAGGCGGCCCTGACGGCGGCGGCGCGGCCGGCCTGGTCGGCGACCCTGCTGTTGATCTCGCCCGAGGCGGCGTAGCGGTCGTAGGCCGCGACCAGTTCGGAGAGCGGGCCCTGCTGGTGGCCGAGCGCGGAGAGCACGTGGAGCGCGGCCAACATGCCGGTGTCCGCGTTCCAGAAGTCCCTGAAGTAGTAGTGCGCGGAGTGCTCGCCGCCGAAGATCGCGCCGGTGCGGGCCATCTCGGCCTTGATGAACGAGTGGCCGACGCGGGTGCGGACCGGGTTGCCGCCGTTCTCCCTGACCACCTCGGGTACGGACCAGGAGGTGATCAGGTTGTGGATGACCGTGGCGCCCGGGTCCTTGGCCAGCTCGCGGGCGGCGACCAGGGCGGTGATGGCCGAGGGGGCGACGGGCTCGCCGCGTTCGTCCACCACGAAGCAGCGGTCGGCGTCGCCGTCGAAGGCGAGGCCGAGGTCGGCGCCGGTCTCGCGGACCCGGGCCTGGAGGTCGACGATGTTGGCCGGGTCGAGCGGGTTGGCCTCGTGGTTGGGGAAGGTGCCGTCCAACTCGAAGTACATCGCGTCCAGTTGGAGGGGCAGCCCGTCGAAGACGGTGGGCACGGTGTGGCCGCCCATGCCGTTGCCGGCGTCGACCACGACCTTCAGCGGGCGGATGGTCTCCAGGTCGACGAGGGACCGCAGGTGGGCGGCGTAGTCGGTGAGGACGTCGCGCTGGTCGATGGTGCCGGGCGTGGCGACGGGCGCGGGCGCGCCCTCGTCGGCCCAGCGTTCCACCAGGGCCCTGATCTCGGCGAGGCCGCTGTCCTGTCCGACGGGGGCGGCGCCGGCGCGGCACATCTTGATGCCGTTGTACTGGGCCGGGTTGTGGCTGGCGGTGAACATGGCGCCCGGCAGGTCGAGCGCGCCGCTGGCGTAGTAGAGCTGGTCCGTCGAGCACAGGCCGATCTCGGTGACGTCGGCGCCCCGCGCGGCGACGCCGCGGGCGAAGGCTCTGGCCAGTCCGGGGGACGAGGGGCGCATGTCGTGGCCGATGACCACGGCGGTGGCGTCGACGACCTCGGCGAAGGCCGCCCCGAACAGCTCGGCGAGCGACTCGTCCCACTGGTCGGGGACCTCACCCCGAACGTCATAGGCCTTCACGATCCCTGACAGGTCCGGCACAGCTGACCCCTTGTCTTGAGGCTTGGGTGAACGGCGGTGCTGTGATGAGCGCGCCCTTCAATGTACCGGGGTGACGTTACGGCTCCGGGGACCGGAGGATACGGAGGTGTCCACGGCGGGCGACCTCGACCGGGTCGGCGGTGCCCCGGCGGGGCAGCGGCGCGCCGGGCGGCGGCTCGGGGCGCGGGGGCGTCCTGGCGGCCTCGCGGACGGCGTCGGCGAGGGCTTCGAGGTCGTCCCCGCTGGGGCGGGTGCTCGCCGGGTCCATCGCGAGGCGGACCACCTCCCAGCCGCGTGGCGCGGTCAGCCGCTCCGAGTGCTCCGCGCAGAGGTCGTAGCAGTGGGGTTCGGCATAGGTGGCGAGCGGACCGAGAACGGCCGTGGAGTCCGCGTAGACATACGTCAGCGTCGCCACGGCGGGACGGCCGCACGCGGTGCGCGAACAGCGACGTACGGGGCTCACGATGTTGGACCGTACCGCACTCCTGAGCGGGCCGCGACGACTCGGGGCGGCGTCACCCGGCCGTGTCGTCCCGGTCCGGCCCGCAGTGTACGGATTCGCCCCGGGCGTCCGGGGGTTGTGCGGGGGCGGTCGGCGGGGGCGTGGGGTGGCCTGAGGCGCTCTGACCGGGGGGCGGGTTTCTGATCTATCGTCGATGCGATGGACAAGTCCAGCGGAGTCCCCCCACCCGTGTCCGGCCCGCCCGAGCGACATCGGCATCGCGACCGGCACGGCCGTGGTATGCGCGGACCGGTGGCGCCGCCGCAGGTGCCGCTGGCGCTGACCCGCGCGGACACGTTCGACTCGCTGGTGCACGACTCGGCGGAGCGGCTGCGGCGGCGGCTGCCGCAGCTGGACGGGGTGGACTTCGTGGTGCGCGAGGTGCCGGTGCTGCGCGACGCCTCGGCGGACGGCGCGGTGCCGCTGGGCGGGGTGGTGCGGGCTTCGCGGGGGCGGCGGGACCGGATCGTGGTCTACCGCCGGCCGGTGGAGTTGCGCAGCCGCAACCGTGACGAGTGCGCCCAGCTGGTGCACGAGGTGGTCGTGGAGCAGGCCGCCGAGCTGCTGGGGCTGGCCCCGGAGTCGGTCGATCCCGGGTACGGGCAGGACTGAGCCCGGGCGGCGCTGCTCGTCGACTGAGCCGGGGCCCGGGCTCAGTCGACGAGCAGCGACAGGTCGGGCCCGGTCTCGGGCACGGAGACGGTGGAGCGGTCGTCGGGCAGCGTCTGGGTGGTGAACGTGGTCGAGCCGTCCTGGTCGATCAGCAGCGTCCGGGCGGCGTAGAGCGTGCCGCCGCCGGAGGGGCGCAGGGTGATCGCGTAGTTCCCCTGGGTGTCGGCCGGTTCGGGGGTGATGGCCAGGGTGGTGCCCGGGTCGACGGTGAAGGTCTCCGAGACGGGCTCGCCGCCGTCGGCGCCGGCCGAGTAGGCGATGTCCACCTCGACCGTCTCGTCCAGCGCGAGGAGCGCGAGCCGGGTGCCGCCGGTCGTGTTGCCGGAGATCGTGGCGCGGTCGTCGACGGGGGCGGTGGCCGGGATGAACGCGGACTCGCGGCCGTCGTCCTCGCCGGCGACCACGTGGAGGCTGGCGATCACGGGGCCTTCGCCCGAGTCCTCCTGCCGGGTCAGCACCAGGGACGCCGCCTCGCCCTGGGTGATGTCGCCGAGGTCGATGGTGGTCACGGTGCCGGCGACCGCCGAGACGGTCTCGTTGCCGGCCGGGACGATGGTGCCGCCGGGTCCCGCGAGGCCGACGTCCAGCGAGAGGTCCTCGTTGCCCGGGGCGAAGACCGACAGCCGCGCGGCGTTGACGCCGGCGGGGATGCCGGGCAGGACCACGGAGTCGGCGGTGGGGGCGGTGACGGGCGGCAGCCAGTCGGTGCCCAGCGCCTCGTCGACCACCTCGACCTGGGCGCCGATCCGGCCGCTGCGGGCGGCGACATGGACGGCCAGGCCCGGCTCGGGGTCGCTGAGCAGGGTGGAGAGGCGGACGGCGACGCTGGAGTGGCCGGGCACGGTGATGCCCTGGCCGTGGTCGGCGGCCAACTCGCCCTCGGCGCCGTAGATCTCGATGTCCACGACGGTGGCGGCCTCGTCCGGGTTGGTGACGTGGACGTAGTCGTGGCGGTCCTCGGCGGCGCTGGCCCCGGCGAACCAGAACTCGGTGTCCGGGGTCTGGCAGGAGGTGCCGAGGGTGCCTCGGCCCTCGCCGGAGTCGACGACGGTGGTCTGCTGAACGGTCCAGCCCGGGGCGAGCAGCTGCTCGGCGGTGCCGGCGAGGGCGGGCGCGTCGGGGTCGTCGACCCTGGCGGTGACGGGGAGGCCGGGCTCGGCCAGCTCGACCACCGGCTCGGCGGCCTGCTCCTCCTCGGCCTCCTCGGCGGTCTCGTCGTTCTCGGCGTTCTCCTGCTCGTCCCCGTTCTCCTCGTCCGGGTCGTTCGCCTCCGGATCGGTCGCGTCGGGGTCGGGGACGTGTTCGGGGGCCGGCGACAGGGCGGCGGTCCCCTCGTCGAAGCGGACGCTCTGGCTCGACGGGGTGAACGCCGTGTACCAGGTGGTCGCGGACTCGGCGCCGGTGGGGCGCGGGCAGGTCAGCGCGGTGCGCTCCACCGGGAGCGGCTGGGCGCGGCGGAGCGGCGTTGCTTCCTCGGCCTCGGGCCGCAGCGCCGCGATCCCCGTGAGGGCGAGCAGCGCGACCACGATGCCGAGCACGGGCAGGGGGAGGCGGTTCACCGGTGATCACTCCCGTCGCCGTAGTCGGTCGGATAGTCGTAGGGCGCCACATAGCTCTGGTCGTAGCCGCCCTGGTCGGGCTGGTCGTAGCCGCCCTGACCCGACGGGTCGTAGGGCTGCTGCGGGTCGTAGGGCTGGGCCGACCAGTCGCCGTAGGACTGCTGTTGGGGAATGGCACCGGCGCCGGGTGGGTCGGCCACCGGCGGATAGGGCTCGGGTGGCTCCGGGGTCCACTCGGGCGGCGCTGGCGGGGCCTGCGGCGCGGCCTCGGGGACCGGCGTCGGCTCCGCCGCCTCGTTCCCCTGGGGGGCGCCCTGCGCCGGGACGGCCGCCATCCGCCGGGCCCTGCGGCCTGACGGCGCGGCGGGGGCCTCGGCCTCCGGCAGGTCGTCGTCCAGCTCGCGGCGGCGGTCGGGCAGCGAGAGCACCACCAGCACCAGCAGCCCGAAGCCCTGCGCCCAGACCCACATGGTGTGCAGCCCCGAGGTCTCGTAGACCACGTCCAACCGGCCGCCGCCGGCGGGCAGTTCGAAGCCCTGCGCCCAGTCGCCCACGGTGACCGGGGTGAGCGGGCGGCCGTCCAGCGTGGCGCGGAAGCCCTCGTCGGCGCGGTCGGCGAGGCGGAGCACCCGGCCGGCAGGCCCGTCCGGCAGGTCGGCGTGGACCTCGACGGCCTCGGCCGGCAGCGGGACGGGCTCGGCCTCTGGCCCCTCCTCCTCGGCCGGCAGCACCAGGGCGCGGGCCGCCTCGCGGTTGACCCGCCACAGGGCGCTGCCGTCCTCCTGGCTGAGGCGCTGGAGGCCGGGCGTGGTGTCCAGCGTCCGGTGCAGGGCGCGCGGGCTGCCGTCCTGGACCAGGACGTAGCGGACGGCGTAGTCGGCGAGCGCCCTGGTCTGGTCGGCGCCGGTGCCGGCCGTGAGGTCGCCGACGGCCTCGCTCAACGCCTCGTCCTCGCCGAGGAGTTCGGCGAGGTCGGCGTCGCCGAGCCGGGCGCCCGAGCCGCGCACCAGGGAGTAGGTGACCTCGCCGACCTCGTCGTCGGTCCGGCCGTCGGCGGAGAGCACCAGGGTGCGGGCCTGGTCGCCGTTGGCGCTCTCCTCGGCGACGAACGCCGGCACCTGCACCGGGTCGGCGCGGCGCAGCGGCCCGTCGGCGCCGCCCAGCACCCAGCCGGCGGCGGCCAGCAGCGGGCCGATCGCGGCGGCGCCGGCCACGGCGACCGCCAGCGGCTGGCGCCAGCCGAAGCTGCGGGCCGCGACGCGGTAGCGGGCGCCGTCGGCGCCGAGCACCGCGGCGCTCAGCAGCGCCAGGCCGTAGACCAGGACGGCCGGGCCGGCCCAGCTCTCGGAGTCGGACCAGATCGCGAGCAGCAGCGCGACCAGGGCGCCGGCCCAGGCGGTGTGGATGGCCAGCCGGCGCTCGCGGCGCAGCAGCGCGCCGAGCGCGGCCAGCAGCACCCCGGCCAGCAGCCAGCCGCCGGGCGTGCCGGGGCCGCCGGGGCTGAGGTTGAGCAGTTGGACGGCGTCCGCGCGCCCGGTCTCGAACGGGAGGCCGGCCTCGCGGAGGAAGGCGCTCGGGCTCAGCAGCGTGGACAGCGACCAGGGTGCGAGCAGCAGCACCGGGGTGCCGAGCGCGGCGCCGAACCGCAGCGCCCTGGCCCGGCGCACGCCGCCCGGCATCCCCCAGGGCAGGGCCAGGGCGAGGCAGGCGAGCAGCAGGGCCAGCGGCCAGATCACCGGCGTGAACGCGGTGCCGACGGTCAGCAGCAGCGCGCACGCCCACACCGCGCGCCAGGGGCCGATGCCGTCGCCCCTGGTGTGGCCGGCGGCGGCGACGGCGGCGCGGGCCAGCGGCGGCAGAAGCACGGCCAGCAGCGCGGTGCCGACCCGGCCGCCGGCCAGCGCGCCGGTGACGGCGGGCAGGAAGGCGTAGGCCACGCTGCCCCAGGCGCGCAGCAGCCGGGACATCACCAGCGGGCGCGAGGTCAGATAGGCGCTGATGCCGGCGAGCGGCACGGCGCCGACCAGCAGCAGGGTCATCGCGGGGCCGGTGTTGCCGAGGAGGACGCTGGCCAGCAGCGCCAGCAGGCCGACGAACGGCGGGGCGGACTCGGTGCCGCCGGTGCCGACCGGGTGCCAGGTCGTCAGGTAGCGGTCCCAGAGGGCGCCGGCGTCGGCCGGCGCCGGGAGCAGGGCGCCGCCGCTGAGGGCGCCGCCGCCGATGAGGTTGCGGCAGGCCAGTAGGGCGACCACCAGCAGCGCGAGGAAGAGCACCGGTCCCGGCCTGCGGGCCAGCCGGCGGACGCGGGCGAACTGCTCGACCTCCAGCACGTCCGCGTCGTCGTCGCTCGGCCCCGACTCGACGGCGCCGTGGCGTCCGCTGGAGGCGGAAGCGGGCTCGGCGCGGCCGCCGAAGTTGCTCGCGATCTGCTCGACGGTGGAGCGGACGGTCGCGCCCGGCGGCGGGAAGAGGGGCCTCAGCTCCTTGGGGTCGTGCCCGGGGGCGGTCGCCTTCGCGCGGGCGCGCCGGGCGCCGATCAGCCGGCCGGGCCGGAGCAGCGTGGACAGCAGCCCGGCGGCCTCGTCGAGCGCGCGGCCCGGCTGCTTGCCGACGAGATAGGCGAGGATGCGCAGCAGGGTGCCGAGGACCAGCCGGAAGAGCACCCAGGGCAGCACCTGGACGCGGGAGTTGACGAGCAGGGCGTAGGCGGCGGCGGCCTTGTCGACGCGGTGCGGGCTGCCGCCGAGCCGGCCGGCGCAGTCGATGGAACGGCGTTCCCTGGTCGCGGCCTCGGCGTGCCGGAGCACGGCGTCGGGCGCGATCAGCACCGTGTGGCCGGCGGCCTGGGCGCGCCAGCAGAGGTCCAGGTCGTCGCGGGTCAGCGGCAGCCTGCGGTCGAACCCGCCGAGCTGCTCGAAGACATCGCGCCTGATCAGCATCCCGGCGGTGGAGACGGAGAGGACGGGCCTGATGCGGTCGTGCTGGCCCTGGTCCTGCTCGCGGCGGTCGAGGCCGGTCCAGCGGCGCCCGCTGTGGGCGATGGAGACGCCGACCTCCAGCAGCTGCCTGCGGTCGTACCAGCCGCGCAGCTTGCCGCCGACGATGGCGGCGGACGGGGTGGCGTCCGCCTGGCGCAGCAGGTGGCCGAGGGCGTCGGGGGCGGGGGCCGAGTCGTCGTGCAACAGCCAGAGCCAGTGCACCGGTTCGCCGTGCGGCAGCTCGGGCAGGTCGTAGGTGCTGGTGTCCCAGCGGCGGTTGACGGGGTCCCAGGCGGCGGGCCGGCGCAGATAGGGGAGGTCGTCCGGGGTGAGCACGGGGGCGGTGCGGGCGGCCTCGGCGACGGCGGCCCCGAAGCCGGTGCGGCGGGCGAGGTGCAACACCCGCTCGGCGCCGAGGGCTTCGGTGACCAGGGTGGCCGAGGAGTCGGCGCTGCCGGTGTCGGCGGCGATCACGTCCTGAACGGGCCGCTCCTGGCCGAGGAGTCCGCGCAGGACCTCGGGGAGCCAGCGTTCGCCGTCGTGCGAGACGAGCACGGCGGTGACGACGTGCCGGGGGAGTTCTGGGTGGGCGGCCTGCTGCGCCGCCGGCTGGCTGTGCACGGACATCGAGGTGCTGGCCCCGGTTCGCTGGACGGTGGTGGACGGCGCTGCTCCGGGTGGAGCGGCGCTTGTCGTCTCGGACAGCGCACCACACTAGCGGCTGGTACCGTCAACGCCCCTCGGGCGGGAGATGCCGGGATTGTCCCGGCGTCGGGTGGAACGGGCGGTCGACCCGGACGGTCACCCCCCGGTCAGACGGCGGCCTTCTTCAGGCGGCGACGTTCACGTTCGGACAACCCGCCCCAGATTCCGAAACGTTCGTCGTTGGCGAGGGCGTACTCAAGGCATTCGGAGCGGACCTCGCAGGCGAGGCAGACCTTCTTGGCCTCGCGCGTGGAGCCGCCCTTCTCGGGGAAGAAGGACTCGGGGTCGGTCTGCGCGCAGAGCGCGCGCTCCTGCCAGCCAAGCTCCTCGTCGGCTTCCTCGACCAGCAGTTGTTCGAACAGCTCGGTCATATGCGCGCCCCTCGTCTTCTTTGCGTCCCCGTGATGCCGTCGTTATCCGTGCCGGTCGAACGACATGAGTGAAATTACAGGTGGGCCGCTCACCGGCAGTCAAGCCACGATCTGCCATTCACCCGATGATTCACCCTGTGGCACCACACTCACACGGAAAGTGTTCAAATCGGTACAAATCCTGCTTGTTCTCTCGGGTATCCGTCCCGCAATCCGCCGGTTCCTCGGCCGATTCGGTCCTCTCGTACAGAAAGACGAACGAGACCGTGGATTTGTTGCGCGATCGCGTGGGCCCGCGACGCAGGTCACGTCGAGGTCACGGATCGGCAACGCGCCCACGGGGATGCGTGGATGATGCCGCGCCTGTCCCCGTTACGGCGCGGATAAACCCTGTCGCGGTCCCGCACGCCCGGATCTGATGAAACAATGCCGGCGACAGCACGCCCAGTTGACACCCCATCGACTGACGGGATCGGCCGGGCCCCACCACATTCGAGGCGCACCGCACTCCATGGACAACGACAACGCCATCGCCGGCGATCCGCTGGCCCTCCCCCACCTGCTGCCCGCCCCGGCCGAGCACCCGCACACCGTCGCGGGGTTCGCGGGCCTGGCCGTCGCGCTGGCGGGTGATCGGGAGTGTTGGGCGCCCCTGGTGCGGTACGACGCGACCAGCCGTTGGTACCACCGGCTGCGGGTCGGCCCGGGGTACGAGGTCTGGCTGCTGAGTTGGGTGCCGGGCCAGGGCAGCGGGCGGCACGACCACGGCCCGTCGTCCGGGGTGTACACCGTCCTCTCCGGGGCGCTCACCGAGCACGCCAGCGGGCGCGGCAGCCGGGTGCTCACGCCGGGCTCGCTGCGGGTCTTCGCGCCGGGCTACGTCCACGAGGTGGTCAACGCGGCGCTGGAGCCCGCGGTCAGCCTGCACGTCTACTTCCCCGGCCTGACCGAGATGCCGATGCGGCCACGCCCCGAGGCGGAGCGCGTTCCCCTCGGGGAGCCCAGCCCCCGGGGCCTGCTCGCCTGCTGACAGACTGGCGTCATGCGACGCATCTTGGTTCTGTCCGGTGGAATCGGTGGCGCCCGCTTCCTGCGCGGCCTGTTGCGGGCCGCGCCGGAGGCGGAGGTCACCGTCATCGGCAACACCGGTGACGACATCCACCTCTTCGGCCTCAAGGTCTGCCCCGACCTCGACACCGTGATGTACACGCTGGGCGGCGGCATCCACGAGGAACAGGGCTGGGGGCGGGCGGACGAGACGTTCGCCGTGAAGGAGGAGTTGGCCGCCTACGGGGTCGGGCCCGAGTGGTTCGGGCTCGGCGACCGGGACTTCGCGACGCACATCGTCCGCACCCAGATGCTCGCCGCCGGGTACCCGCTGAGCGCGGTGACCGAGGCGCTGTGCCAGCGCTGGCAGCCAGGCGTCCGGCTGCTGCCGATGACGGACGACCGCGTCGAGACGCATGTGCTGATCGACGACCCGGACGGGAGCGGGAACGACGCCGGGGCCGACGGGAGCGACGGCGGCGCCGAGGGGCGGCGCCGGGCCGTGCACTTCCAGGAGTACTGGGTGCGGCTGCGGGCCGCCATGCCAGCGCACGCCGTCGTTCCCGTCGGCGCCGACCAGGCCAAGCCGGCCCCCGGGGTGTTGGAGGCGATCGCCGAGGCGGACGTCGTCGTCTTCCCGCCGTCCAACCCGGTGGTCAGCGTGGGCACCATCCTGGCCGTGCCCGGGATCAGGGAGGCCATCGCCGACGCCGGGGTGCCGGTGGTCGGCGTCTCCCCCATCATCGGGAACGCCCCGGTGCGCGGGATGGCGGACAAGGTGCTGGCCGCCGTGGGCGTCGAGGCGACGGCGGCGGCGGTCGCCCGGCACTACGGCCCGGGCCTGTTGGACGCCTGGCTGGTGGACACCGTGGACGCGGACTCGGTGGCGGAGGTCGAGGCGGCGGGAATCCGGTGCCGGGCCGTGCCGTTGCTGATGACGGACACCGAAGCGACCGCCGAGATGGCTCGGGCGGCGCTGACCATCGCCACGGAGGTCAAGGCCGCATGACCGCGCCCGCTTATCAGGTCTGGGCCCTGGAGGGCATCCCCGAGGTGCGCCCCGGGGACGAGTTGGCCAAGCTGATCGCCGAGGCCGCCGGTGCGCCCGGCCGGCCGGGGCTCGCCGACGGGGACATCGTCATCGTCACCTCGAAGATCGTCAGCAAGGCCGAGGGCCGGGTGCGACAGGCCAGCGACCGGCGGGACGCCATCGAGGAGGAGACCGTCCGGGTCGTGGCGACCAGGGGCGGGGCACGGATCGTGGAGTCCCGGCACGGCTTCGTGATGGCGGCGGCCGGCGTGGACGCCTCCAACACCCCACCGGGAACGGTGCTGTTGCTGCCCGAGGACCCGGACGCCTCGGCGGCCGGGATCAGGCGCGGGCTCGCCGAGCTGCTCTCGGTCGAGGTGGGCGTGGTGATCACGGACACCTTCGGCCGGCCCTGGCGGGAGGGGCAGACGGACGTGGCCATCGGCGCGGCGGGCGTCACCGTCCTGGACGACCTGCGCGGCGGCACCGACACCTACGGGAACCCGCTGGGCGTCTCGATCACGGCGGTCGCCGACGAGCTGGCCTCGGCCGGCGAACTGGTGAAGGGGAAGGCCGACGGGCTGCCCGTCGCCGTGCTGCGCGGGCTGGCGCACCGGACCGGATCGACGGGCAGCGCGCGGGAGTTGGTGCGGGACGCGAGCCTGGACATGTTCCGGCTCGGCACCTCGGAGGCGGTGCGGGAGGCGGTGACGCTGCGCCGCACGGTGCGGGAGTTCACGCCGGAGCCGGTGGACCCGGGCGCGGTGCGCCGCGCGGTGGCCGCCGCGCTGACGGCGCCGGCGCCGCACCACACCACGCCGTGGCGCTTCGTGCTGCTGGAGTCGGCCGAGGCCAGGACGGAGCTGCTGGACGCGATGAAGGAGGCGTGGATCGCCGACCTGCGGCGCGACGGGCGCTCCGAGGAGAGCGTCGAACGGCGCGTGCGCCGGGGCGAGGTGCTGCGGCGCGCGCCCTATCTGGTGGTGCCCTGCCTGGTGGCCGAAGGGGCGCACGACTATCCGGACGAGCGCCGGGCGCGCGCGGAGCGCGAGATGTTTGTGGTGGCGATGGGAGCCGGGGTGCAGAACCTGCTGGTGGCCCTCGCCGGCGAGGGGCTCGGCTCGGCCTGGGTCTCCTCCACCATGTTCTGCCGGGACGTGGTGCGCGAGACGTTGCGCCTGCCGGCGGACTGGGACCCGATGGGCGCGGTCGCCGTCGGCCACGCGGCGGCCCCGCCGCGGCCGCGTCCGGGTCGCGACCCGGACGCGTTCCTGACGGTGCGCTGACGCTGGGCGCTGGCCGCTGGGCTTTCGGGGACGCCGGGCCGCGGCCGGCCCGGGCGGCCGGGCCCGGCGGGGCGGCCCGGCGGGGCGTGCGCGCCCGGCGCGGCGTGCGGCCGGGCGGGGCCGGCCCGGCGGGCCGGGGGCGGGAGCGGCGCGGCCGGCGGCTCGGCCCGGCGGGGCGTGCGCGGCCTGCGGCCGGGCGGGGCCTGCGGCCGGGGCCGGCGGGGTGTGCGGCCGGGCGGGGCCGACGGCCGGGGTCGGCGGGGCGGGCCGCCCGGTGGCCAGGGTCGGTCGGCCGGGAGCGACCGGGCGGGGCGGCCGGCAGCCCGGTAGCGACCGAGCGGGGCGCAGCGGCCTACTGCCCGGCGACCGAGAGCGGCGCGGCCGGCGGCTCGGGCTGGGTCCAGCGGCCGGGGGCCGGCGGGGTGTGCGGCCCGGTGGCCGAGGCCGGGCGGCCGGGAGCGACCGGGCGGGGCGGCCCAGGCACCGGCGGACGGGACGGCCGGGGCGGCGACCTTAGCCCGGGCAGGGTCCAGCCGCCGAGAGCGGCGCGGCCTGCGCCCCGGGCTGGGTCCAGCGGCCGGGGCCGGCGGGCGTGCGGCCTGGTGGCCGGGACGGGGCCCTCAGCCCGGGTGGGGCTCTGCCGGGGCCGGGCAGTTGCGTACTCGGACCACGAGGGCCCGGGCCGCTGGGCGGTGACGGAGGGGCAGCCGATGGTGGCCGGGGCGCCCGGCCGTTGGCGCCTCACCGGCCACCCGGGCGGTTCTCGGCGAGAGCTGGGCACGCCGTGACAGCCGGTCAGGCCGTCGGGGTGCCGGTCACACAAGGGGCCGGCGAAGCCAACCGGGATTCCCGGTCGTCGGCCACGCGAGTGCTCGGGGCACTGGGCCGCCCCGGGAACCGCCCGAAGGCGGGCTAGCTGCCGGGCCGCCGCACGGGAGCCGCCCAGGCAGTTCTCGGCGAGGGCGGGGACGCGCCGCGCGTGGCACTCTGGCCGCCGGGCTCTCGGCGGGGAACCGCGTTGGGGCTGCCGAACCGCCGGCCACTCGGCCGAGTGGTTGGCCACGCGGGCGCTCGGGCCGTTGGGGTGCTGAACCGGGTGAACCCACAAGAAGCGCGCCGAAGTCTGCCGGGTTCCGGGACGTTGACCTCGCGAGCTACGTGACCCGTGTCGGCGGAAAGCGGCTGGTCCGTTGGCCGTCATGGTCGGCCAGGCAACCGTGGCGAGCGCACGGCCCGGCACCATTCCGCACGGTGCATCGAGCGCCGGGGCCACCAGGCCCGACAGGTAGCGGCTGAAGGGGGCCGAGCCGCCTCGGCGCTCGGTTCGCCGGTGCCGTGTCGGAAATCGGAAATCGGAAATCGGCCGGAGGCGTAGGCCGTTGGGCCACACCGGAGGCCGGCGAGGCCGCTCGGAACCGTGGCGGAAGGCGACCACAGGCAATCGAGCAGGCCGCGACCGACGGTCGACCACCCGACCGCCCGGCCGGCCCCGGCTACCGGGCCGCAGGCCCGGTGCCGTCGCCCGCCGAGCCGCGGCCGCGGGTGCGGCCGGCGCTAGCAGGTGATCTGGTCGGCCGTCGTGGTGCCGTGTTCGCCGCCGGCCGGGGTGGCGTGGGGTTGTTCGGCGGAGGAGTCGCCCGGTTCGGGCCTGGGCAGGGGGTGGTCGTCGCGGAGGGCGGTGAAGAGGCGGGCCGCCTCCTCCTCGTTCCAGACCACCGTGGAGCCGAGCCCGGGCATCTCGCGCTCCCGGTCGGCCACCGGCACCGAGGCGAACTCGGCGGAGCTGGTGGTGAAGTGCCGCATCAGGCCGGCCAGTTCGAGGAGCTGTTCGGTGCCCAGGCCCTCGTCGGCGCGGACCGAGTCGAGCAGGGTGTCGGCCATGGCGGCCACCTTCCCCGGATTGAGCAGCACCCCGCCGCTGACCGCCCGGTCCACGAAGGCGGCGAGGAAGCGTTGCTGACGTTGCATCCGGCCGAAGTCGGAGGCGCCGTCCAGGTGGCGGGCCCGGACGTAGGCCAGGGCCCCCGGGCCGTCCAGGGTGCTGGTGCCGGCCGGCAGGTCGAGGCCGGCGTAGGCGTCGCGCAGCGGCTCCGTGGTGCAGACCTCGACCCCGCCCAGCTGGTCGACGGCCCGCATGAAGCTGACGAAGCTGACCTCCAGGTAGTGGTCGATCCGCACCCGGGTGAGGTCCTCGACGGCCCGCACCATCAGCTGGGGACCGCCGTGCGAGAGCGCCGAGTTGAGCTTGTCGTCGTGGGGCTCGTGCCGTTCCGTGGTGCCCGGCAGGGTGTGTTCGGGGAGGGTGGTGAACGAGTCGCGGGGCAGGCTCACCATGCTGACGCGCTCCCGGTCCTCGGAGACGTGCAGCAGCAGGATCGCGTCGGCGCAGCGGCAGGAGGCGCCGCCCACGTGGTAGCGGGCGCGTTCCTCCTCGCTGAGCCCGTCCCTGCTGTCGGTGCCGATGAGCAGGATGTTGAGCCCCGAGCCGGCGTCGGGCCGGTCCCGCAGCCCGCCGAACGCGTCCACCCGGCTCACCCCGTCGGCGACCTGCGCCACCACGGTGTGGCCGACGCCGCTCGCGGTCAGCACCAGCGCGGAGAGGGTGCTGGCGATGCGGATGCCCCAACGGCGGCGTCTGGCTGGCATGGGATGGACACTCCCGCTATGTCGAAAGACGGCCCCGCCACGGTACGCAGATACGATCTTGGGCTTTGAGGCGGCGCGCACCGGGGTCCCCCGTTCGCGGTAACGTGAGCCGGTGACCAGCTTTCCCACACCAGCCGTGTCCGTGATCATGCCGGTGCTCAACGAGGAGCGTCATCTGCGGGACTCGGTCCGGCACATCCTCGCGCAGGAGTACCCGGGCGAGATCGAGGTGGTGATCGCCCTCGGTCCCTCGACCGACCGCACCGACGCGATCGCCGCCGAGCTGGTGGCGGACGACACCAGGGTGCGCACGGTGCCCAACCCCACGGGCCGCACCCCCGCCGGGCTCAACGCCGCGATCGCCGCCTCCCGCCACCCGGTGGTGGTGCGGGTGGACGGGCACGGGATGCTCTCGCCGAACTACATCGCCACCGCCGTGCGGCTCCTTGAGGAGACCGGCGCGGCCAACGTCGGCGGGATCATGCACGCCGAGGGCGAGAACGACTGGGAACGCGCGGTGGCCGCCGCGATGACCGCGCGGATCGGCGTCGGCAACGCGGCCTTCCACACCGGCGGCACCGCCGGCGAGGCGGAGACCGTCTATCTCGGCGTCTTCCGGCGCGAGGTGCTGGAGCGACTCGGCGGCTACAACGAGGAGTTCATCCGCGCCCAGGACTGGGAGCTGAACTACCGCATCCGGCAGGACGGCGGGCTGGTCTGGTTCTCGCCGGAGCTGCTGGTCTCCTACCGGCCCAGGCCCTCGGTGCGGGCGCTGGCCAAGCAGTACCGGAACTACGGGCGTTGGCGGCATGTGGTGGCCCGTTACCACGCCGGCTCGATCAACCCACGCTATCTGGCGCCGCCGGCCGCCGTACTGGCGATCGCCGCCGGGCTGGTGGCGGGCGCGCTGCTGACGCCGTGGGCGCTGGTGGTGCCGGGCGGCTATCTGGCGGCCATCACGGTGGGCTCGGTGCCGGCCGGGCGCGGGCTGCCGGTGGGGGCGCGGCTGCGCGTTCCAGTGGCGTTGGCGACCATGCACATGTCCTGGGGCTGGGGCTTTCTGACCAGCCCGAGGAAGCTGGCCCGCCGGGTCATCGCGGCCCGGCCGCCGGCGCCCGAGCCCAGCCGCTGAGGCGGGCGGTCACCGCGCGGCGACCGGGCGGCGTCCGCTACCAGGTGTAGTCGGGGTCGACGGTCATGCAGTCCTCGCCGCCGGCGCCCGAGATGATGTCGTCCTCGGCGATGGCCGGCCCTTCGTCGGTCGCCGTCTCCTCCGGCTCGTCCGGCGTCTCGGGGAAGGCGGTGCCCTCCCGCCAGTCGTCGCCGATCACCAGCGCCACGCCCTCGGTCGACGGCGAGGCCATGACCCGGTCGCGCGGGATGCCCAACGCCTCGGCCAGCGCCTCCGCGTCGGCCCTCTCCGCCTCCTCGGCGTACCGGACCTCGGTGGTCGGCGCGGTCTCCACGGACTCGGTGTCGGTGGTGGCCTGGGCGTAGCCGAGGCGCAGCAGTTCGTCGGTGAGTTCCGTGGCGCGGCCGTCCGCCGGGGCCTGGATGTCGGAGCCGGTCGCGTTCCGCACGCTGACCGCCACCTCGGCGGGCGGGTTGGGCTGGGGCGCCTCGCTGCTCTCCTCGGGCGACGGCTCGGTCGGTTCGGCGTCCTGGTCGTCGAGGGGAACGTCGGTGCGCACCATCTCGAACAGCTCGGCGGAGGCCGTCGGTTCGGGTATCACGGTCGCGGTGGGGTTGGCCGGGTCGGGCAGCCAGGGCAGGGTGACCATGTTGATCCGGTCGTTGGGGACCCGCCGCAGGTCCGTGGCCAGGTCGTAGAGCGCCTGCACCGAGCCGATCTCGTTGTTGACGGTGAGCGCGTTGGTGGCCGCCTCGGCCAGGTCCATCAGTTCGCCGGTGTTGGTGAGGGTGGCGCTGGCCTGGAGTTCCTCCACCATGTTGGAGAGGTACATCTGCTGGGCCCTGGTGCGGTTGATGTCGCTGCCGCCCTCGAAGCCCGCACGGGTGCGCAGCCACTGGAGGGCCTGCTCGCCCTGGACGGTGGTCTCCCCGGCCTCCAGACGCAGCCCGGACTTGGGGTCGTCGACGTTGGCGTCGACGCAGACCGGCACCCCGCCGACCGCGTCGGCGATGTCCACCACGCCGGCGAAGTCGACGCTCATGAAGTGGTCGATGTAGATCCCGGTCAACTCCTCCCAGGTGGCGAGCACGCAGCCCGGGCCGCCGCGCGCGTGGGCGTTGTTGATGGAGGTGGACTCGACGGCCGGGTAGACCTCGCCGGTGTCGGGGTCGGTGCACTCGGGGACGGGGACCTGGGTGTCGCGGGGGATGCTGATCAGGGTGATGTTGCTGCGGTCGGCCGAGGCGTGCAGCAGCATCTGCACGTCGGCCCTGACCGGGCCGCCCGCCAGGTCGCGGGCGCCGCCCAGCCGCTGGTTCTCCTCGCCCTCGCGGGAGTCGGTGCCGAGCAGCAGGATGTTCAACGGGCTCTGCCCGGCCGCGTTGGGCGGCGGTTTCTCCAGGTCGTTGCTGCCGGCGCTGCGCGGCTTCTTGGTGAGGTTGCCGTTGAGGTGTTCGAGATAGAGGTAGCCGGCGACGGCCACGCCCGCGACCAGGAGCGCCAGCGAGGCGGCCGTCCAGACCAGCACCCGCCGCCAGCGCGGCTTGGGCTTGCGCCGCTGGCGGCGTGCGGCGCGGCCCCCCTTGCCCGAACCGCCCTGCCCCGTACCGTCGTTGCCCGAACCGCCCCGACCCGAGCCGCCGTCGCCGCCGTGGCCGTCGCCCGGGTTCTCCGCCTCGGGTACCGGCCGCTGGCCGGGGACGGACGCGTCGCCCGCCGGGCCGCGCTCGTAGAGCGAGTCGTCCCAGCCCAGCTCCGAGGCCCTGTCCGGGCTGCCGGGATCGCCCGTGCCGCCCCTGCCCGATATACCGCTCCTCCGCACGGGACCCCCCGCTCGTGTCATCCTTCGGCCCCGCCCCTCGGGGCGGCCCCACCCTCAGGAGGCGCAGACGTCTTCGTCATCCGCCGTGATGCTGTCCACGTCGTCCGGCAGATCGGGGGCGACCTCTATCGGCTCGCCCGCACCCCGGAAGTCGTCGCCGAGGATCAACACCATGGGCGCGTCGCCCGCCTCGGCCGACTGTTCCTGGAGCGCCGAGTCCGGCAGCCCCATCATCCCCGCCAGTGCGGCGGCCTGGCCCGCCTGGTCGGGCCCGTACTCCAGGGTCGTGGTCTCCTGCGGCGACGGGGCGTTGCCCGCGTTGGTCGACAGCGGGACGCCCTGCTGGTTCTGGAGCCAGTCCAGGGTCTCCTGCGCGGCGCCGATCACGTCGCCGCCGTTGTAGACATCCACTCTGATGTCCTCGGGCGCGGCCGCCGCCGCCTCCTCCTCGGCCGCCTCACGTTCCGCCTCGCGCTCCTCCAGCTCCCTGGGCGAGATGTCCTGACGGATCATCTCCAGCAGCGGGGCCGCCCGGCGCTCGTCGACGACGACGGTCGCCTTGGCGTCCTCCGGCTCGTCGGGGTTGTCGAGGACCGGCAACGTCACGAAGTTCAGGTCCGACATCGGCACCCGGCCCAGCGTGGACGCGAGGTCGCGCAGCCGCTGGATGCTGCCGATGCCGTCGTCGACGGAGAGCGAACGGGTGGCGGTGTCCGCCAGGTCCCACAGCTTGCCCGGGTCGGTGAGCATCCCGCCGTCGGTGATCTGCCGCGCCATGGAGGCGACGAACTGCTGCTGCAACTCGATCCTGGACAGGTCGCTGCCGGTGCCGACCGAGTGCCGGGTGCGCACGAAGGACAGCGCGTCCTCGCCCTCCAACACGTGGTCGCCGGCGTCGAGTTGGAGGCCGGACTTGGGGTCGTCGATGGGTTCGGCGACACAGACCGGGACCCCGCCGACCGCGCTGGAGAGGTCCTTGACCGCCTGGAAGTCGGCCATCATGAAGTGGTTGATCTCCACCCCGGTCAGCTGCTCGACGGTGTTCCACACGCAGCCGGGGTCACGGCCGTTGGCCCCCATGCTCTGGTTGAAGCGGACGTTCTCCGAGCCGGGGATCGTCTCGACGGTGCCGTCCTCGCGCCTGACCTCGCACTCCGGGATGTCGGTGATCAGGTCGCGGGGGATGCTCAGGCCGGTGGCGTGGCTCCGGTCCTGGGAGAAGTGCATCAGGATCGTGGTGTCCGCGCCCTCGCTGGCCTCGCCGCCGTAGGCGTCGTTGCCGTCGCCGGTGCGGGTGTCGGTGCCGATGAAGAGGAGGTTGACCTCCTCGTCGTCGGAGAAGTCGTTGTCCTTGCCGACGTCGTACTTGGTGATGTTGTCGTTGAGGCGGTCGATCAACCACCAGGCGCCCGCCGCGCCCATGACCAGCAGCAGGGCCAGGGAGCCGCCGGTCCACATCAGTATCTTCTTGCCGCGCCCGCGTTTCTTCTTGCCGCGTCCCTGGGCCTGGTTGCCCTTGCGGCGACTTCCGCGCTGGGCGCGGCGGTCGCGCTGGGCCGGCAGCGGCCGGTCGCCGGCGCCCGGCGGTTCGCGGTCCTCGCCCTCGACGGACGGGGCGCGACGTTGGCGTGGCGGAGTGTGACGGTCTCTGGACGCCGTGGAGGAGGGTGCCGCATCGGTCGCCTCGGCGGCCGACGGCCGCTCCGGCCGGCCGGCGCCGGTGGCTCTCCGACCGGCCGGGCCGTTCGTCAGCCGCAGCTCGTAGGTGCCGGTTTCCGGGTTGAATACCCACTGGTCAGCGGGATCGACGCCGTCCGCACCGCCTGGTCCCTGCGCGTCCACGTGTTCGCGTACCCTCCGTGTGCCCTGCTAGAGGATCAGACGGGACACACTAGCCCGGAGGTTCCGCGCCAAGCGATGTCGGTGACCTATTCCACCTGCCATACGCAGGTGGAATATCCGGGTTGACCGCGCTATGAGGGGTTTTACCGCGTTGCTCTTTACCGTTTCATGGGTTCGCGAACCGGAGAGTGTTACCCGGCGGGCGGGTTGTCGGCGGCGGGCGGGGGCTCCTCCGGGGCTCCCTCGCCGGTGGTCGCCGGCCGGTGCGGCGGGAGGGTCGTCGCGCTCCTGCGGGTGGTCCAGCCGAGGGCGGCGGTGAGGAGGACGGCGGCGGCGACCGCCAGGGCCACCCAGCGGAGCCAGCGGCGGCGGGGGAACGCCCCGTCCGCCGCCGGGTCGTCCTCGTCCTCCCAGGCGCGCCACTCGTACCACTCGCACCAGTCGGCCCACTGGTCCGGCTCGTCCCAGGGGTCCTGCTCGACGTCAGGACCGTCCCCCGACTCGTCGGCCCGCAGCGGCGCCGGCTCGGTGAGCCGGTAGTAGGCGGGCTGTCGCGGGACCCTCATACGCCCGATCCTGCGGCCGGCCCGCCGGGCCGGCCACCGTCAGTCGGCGAAGTGGGTGACGCGCTCACTCTCCTGGCGCGCGGCACGGGCCTCCGCCGTGAGCCGGTCCGTGTTCCGGCACAGAACCACGGAGCCGCCGGCCGCCAGCGGGGCGAAGAGACCGGCGGACAGCCCGGCCCAACTCCCGTACCCCAGCGTGGACATCAGCCGCGAGCCGGGTACCAGGCCACGCTCGGCCGCGTCCGCCCTGGCCCGCGCGAGCAGTTCGCCGCCGGTGAGCGCGAGGCCGTCGACGACCAGCGCCGGGTCGTCGGGGCCCGGCGGGTCGAGCGCGGCGAAGACGTCGCCCTGGGCGGGGGCGGCCACGGCATAGTCGGTGAAGCCCTCGGGCGCCTCGGGGAAGCGACCGCCCAGGGGGCGCAGGGCCAACGCCAGGCGCTCCCCCCGGCAGGCGCGCGCCTGGTCCAGCCGGTCCGGTCCTGCCACCACCAGGTCCGCCTCGGCCGGGTCACCGTCCACCTCGACGACCACCCCGGTCGCCGCGCAGGCCAGCAGCCAGACGGCGGTCTGCCAGTGCGCGGGCAGCAGCAGCGCGAGGCGCTCGCCCCGGGCGGCGGCCAACTCGTCCTGGAGCAGGTTCGCGGTCTTCGCCACCCAATTGGCCAGGGTCGCGGCGGAGAGTTCGACGCGTTCCCCCGTGGCGTCGTCGTAATAGGTGACGAGGGGGCGGCTCGCGTCTCCGGCGAGCGCGGAACGCAGCAGGTCGGCGGGGGTGCGGTCGGCGGTGTTCATCGTCGCCAGCCTACGCCCGGGCGCTGGGCCGTCCGCGCTACGCCCCGGCCCGTTGATTCCTCACGGAGGGTCAGCTCACGGCCACTCAGAAGTCGACACAACTCGGGATATATGACCACCATCAGAACCATGCGTGCATTCCGAACACTCTCCCTCCGTTCCCTTCCGTTGATCGGTTCGTGCACCGCCGCCCTGCTCGTTCCGCTCGCCCTGCCCCTGGGTGGCGCGGCGCAGGCGGCCGACACCGCCGAGGGCGCGGCGCCGCGCACCGCGGCGGCCACCCAGTCCCTTTCCCTCGCCGAGTTGACCCCGCTCGCCGGCAGCACCGGTGACGGCGACTCAGCCGGCGAGACCGGCGACCCCGTTCTCCCGCTGGCCGGCCAGGGGCTGCCGGCCACCGACACCGACCCCTTCACCCTGCTCGGCGTCGTCTGGTCCGACGCCGACGAGGAACTCCACGGCACCGTCGAGGTCCGCGCCCGAAGCGTCGAGACCGGCGACTGGTCCGAGTGGATCGAGCTGGAGGCCAACCCCGAACACGCCCCCGACGCCGAGTCCGTGGCGGCCGAGGGCCGGCAGCTGCGGGGCGGCACCGCGCCCCGCTGGGTCGGCGCCTCGGACGGGGTGCAGGCCAGGGTCGCGCCCGAGGGCGAGGCGGACGCCGCCGCACTGCCCGAGGGCCTCAGCCTGGAGCTGGTGCACCCGGGCGAGACGGCCGCCGACCTGCTGGCCCCGGAGCCGGAGGCGGTGCCGGCCGCCGGCGACCACGTCGGGCCCAGGCCCGGCATCGTGATCCGCTCCAAGTGGGGCGCCGACGAGAGCCTGCGCGAGAGCGGCTTCGTCTACACGGACACCGTGAAGACGGCGTTCGTGCACCACACCGCCGACACCAACAACTACAGCTGCTCCGAGGCGCCGGCGATGATCCGCGCCATCTACCGCTACCACGTGGTGAGTCAGGGCTGGCGCGACGTGGGCTACAACTTCTTCGTGGACCGCTGCGGCACCATCTACGAGGGCCGCGCCGGCGGCGTCATCGAGCCGGTGATGGGCGCCCACACCGCCGGCTTCAACCACAACAGCATGGGCATCGCGGTGATCGGCTCCTACGGGTCGACCAAGCCCAACCAGGACATCACCGACGCGATCGGGCTGCTGACGGCCTGGAAGCTGGGCCTCTTCGACGTCAACCCCAGCGGCTCGGCCAACCGCACCTCCCAGGGCGGCGGCAAGTACGCCAAGGGAACCACCGTGCGGATGAACAACATCTCCGGCCACCGCGACGGCTTCGCCACCGAGTGCCCCGGCGACCAGCTCTACTCGGCGCTGCCGTCCATCCGTTCGCTGGCCAGCAAGCTCCAGGGCCGGTGACCGGGGCATGACCGATCGGGCGGGGCCCGAAAGCCCCGGCGCTGCCGGCCGGCGGGGCCGCCGCTAGCCTTGCCGGGTCATGCCGGACCGTGAGTGGACCCCGCCCGAACCGTACGACCTGCGCCGCAGCCTCCTCGTGCTGCGGCGCGGGCCGTACGATCCCGCGTTCCGCGAGGAGCGCGACGGCACCCTGTGGCGGGGCACCCGCACCCCGGCCGGGCCGGCGACGCTGCGGCTGCGGCGCGGGGCGGTGATCGAGGCCAGCGCGTGGGGCCCGGGCGCTGACTGGGTGTTGGACCGGCTGCCGGCGCTGCTCGGCGGCGAGGACCGGCCCGAGGAGTTCGTGCCGCGCCATCGGCTGGTCGCCGAGGCCAGGCGCCGGCACCGGGGGGTGCGGCTGATCCGCACCGGGCTGGTGCTGGAGTCGCTGATCCCGTCGATCCTGGAGCAGCGGGTCACCACCGAGGACGCCTACCGCTCGTGGCGGCGGCTGCTGCGCTGGTTCGGCGAGCCGGCGCCCGGGCCCGGCGCCGACCTGGACCTGTGGGTGATGCCGGAGCCAAGGGCGATCGCCCGGGTGCCGTCCTGGGACTGGCACCGGGCCAACGTCGACGGCTCGCGTTCGGCGACCGTGATGCGGGTGGTGCGGGTGGCCCGGCGGATGGAGGAGGCGGCGGCCATGGAGCTGCCCCGGGCGCTGGCTCGGCTCCAGGCGGTGCCGGGCGTCGGCCCGTGGACGGCGGCCGAGGCGTTGCAGCGCAGCAACGGGGCGCCGGACGCGATCACCGTCGGCGACCTGCATCTGCCGGGCACGATCGGCTACGCGCTGGCGGGCGAACGGGACGCGGACGACGCGCGGATGCTGGAGCTGCTGGCCGACTACCCGGGGCAGCGGCACCGGGCGGCGCGCTATGTGCTGCTGACCGGCGTCGCGCCGGCGCGCCGGGCGCCGCGCCAACGGCACGCCCGCATCGCCCGGTTGTGAGCCGTCCGGCCCGCGGCTCGGGGTTCGATCAGCTCGGGTCGGCGCCCCTGGCGCGCAGCTCCAGGATCTCGCGGCGCCTGGCCAGCCGGTGGGTGCGCCGGATCTGCGCCTCCTGGAACCGCCGCCGGTCCAGCTCGGTCTCCGGCAGCACCGGCGGAACGCGGCGCGGCTTGCCGTCCTCGTCCACGGCGGCGAAGACCAGGTAGGCGGTGCCGACCCGGGTGGCAGGCGTCGACTCGTTCCACCGCTCGGCCAGGACCTTGACGCCGATCTCCATGGAGCTGCGGCCGGTCCAGTTGACCTGGGCGTGGACATGGACGAGATCGCCGATCTTCACCGGCACCAGGAAGACCATCTCGTCCATGGAGGCGGTGACGGCCGGGCCCTCGGAGTGTCGGCCGGCGACGGCGCCGGCGGCGTCGTCGACGAGCTTCATGATCACGCCACCGTGCACGGTGCCCAGCAGGTTGACGTCGTTGTGGCTCATGATCTTGGACAGCGTGGTGCGCGAGGCGGCGGTGGGCTTGCCGGGAGGATCGCTGGGCACATCGGTCATAAGGCCAGCGTAAGCACCCCGGTGGGACCGATAATGCATCAGGTCTGCCACAGTGCTCGGCCGGCGTTTCCCCCGAGCGGCCGAGCCGTGCACACTGGCCTGTTATGAGCGACTGGCCCGACGGGTGGAGCGACGACGACCAGGACCGCAGCCGCTACGGCCGGGGACGCGGCAACGCGACCCCGGAGAGCGCGCGGGTCATGCCGCACGTCAACAGACCGCCCAGACAGCGCTCGCCCCAGCACGACTCCTACGCCGCCCCGGCGCGGCCGGCCGGGCCCGGCCGGGACGCGAACCAGGCCCCCGGCTATGACTCCGGCTGGAACGAGGGCCGGGTCTACCGGGGCGCCGGGCAGCAGCCGCCCCCGCCGGACGCCCCGGGCCAGCGCCCGCAGGGCCCCGGCCCCGACCGGCCGAAGCCGCCGCCGCGCTGGGGCCGCCGAATAGGCTTCAGCGCGCTGGCGCTGGTGCTGGTCCTGGTGGTGGTCGCCACCGCGACGTACTTCTGGGCGGACGGGAAGCTCAACCGGGACGTGGACCTGGAGGCGTTGGAGGACCGCCCGGAGCCGGGCGAGGGCACCAACTTCCTGATCGTGGGCTCGGACAGCAGGGAGGGGCTGAGCGAGGAGCAGCGCGACGAGCTGAGCACGGGCAACGCCTCGGGCAGCCGCACCGACACGATCATGATCCTGCACGTCGGGTCCAACGGGAACACGATGGTCAGCCTGCCCAGGGACTCCTGGGTGACCATCCCGGAGTTCACCGGCTCGGAGTCCGGCAACCGCATCCCCGAGCAGCAGCAGAAGATCAACGCGGCCTTCTCCATCGAGGGCCCCTGGCTGCTGGCCCGCACCATCGAATACAACCTCGACATCCACATCGACCACTATGTGGAGATCGGCTTCGGCGGCTTCGCCAACGTGGTGGACGCGCTGGGCGGCGTCGAGATGTGCTTCGACGAGCCGATCCAGGACGAGAACTCGGGCGCGGACTTCGAGGCGGGCTGCCACCAGTTGAACGGCGCGGAGTCGCTGGCGTTCAACCGGCAGCGCTACCAGGAGGCGGAGGGCGACCTCGGGCGGACCAGGAACCAGCAGAACTTCCTCGGCACCCTGGCCGGCCAGGCGGCCTCGCCCAGCACCCTGTTCAACCCGTTCCGGCTCTACCCGACGCTGAACGCCACCGTGGAGGCGCTGACCGTCGACACCAACATGAGCCTGTGGGACCTGCGGTCCATGTTCTGGGCGATGCGCGGCGCCGAGCGGATGAACATGCCGGTGGCCGACCCGGGCTACGCGGCGCCCGACGGCAGCTCGGCGGTGCTCTGGGACGAGGAGCAGGTCGAGGCGCTGATGGCGCAGCTGCGGAACGACGAGGAGGTCACGGTCGGGGTGGAGGAGGAGTAGCCGCTCCCCCGTTCCGTTCACCGCCCGACGGGGCGGGTGCGCCGGCGGGTGGCATCGGGCCCTCGCCGGCGCGCTGTTGTGCCTGCTTCGCCTGTGTCTGCTTCGCGCGGTAGGCGCGCATCTTGGCGCGCGCGCCGCAGGTGCGCATCGAGCACCAGCGGCGGCGGCCGGCCGGGCTCTGGTCGTAGTACGCCCAGCGGCAGTCGTCCGCCTCGCAGACCCTGAACCGCCGCCACTCCCCCCGCGCCTCGGCCGCCGCGACCACGGCGGCCACCCGCGCGGTGAACGCGGGCAGTCCGTGCAGGCCGGGGGCCGGGACCAGCAGCGCGGCGCCGTCGTCGGCGACCTCGACGACCAGCGGCGCGCGCGCGAAGAGCGCGGTCAACTCGGCCGGCGGCGGGGCGTCCTCGACGTGGTGCGCCAGGCCGGCGGCGCGCAGCGCCTCGCGCAGCCGGCGCAGCGCGGGCAGTTCACCCGGGGCCAGGGTGAGCGCCGGGTCGACCTCGGCGAGCGCCGCCGGGGTGACCAGCCCGTCCAGGCCGGCCTCCAGGTCGGACGTGTTCAACAACCGCACCAGCAGCGCCAGGTCCTCCGGGATCGGTCGCTCCGCCATGCCGCCACGGTATCCGGCCCGTCACGCTTGCGTCGGCCTCGACCGTCCCGCATCATGAAGTCCGTTACCCGCTGAACTCGTTTTGCGGTAACGCACCTTCGAGGAAAAGAGCTTCCCATGGCCATCGTCACGCTCGGCCCGACCGTGCTCGACTGTCCCGACCCGCTCGCCCTGGCGACGTTCTACGCGACGCTGCTGGACGGGAAGGTGGACCGGGACGAGGACGACAACGAATGGGTCGAGGTCCAGGTGGCGGGCGGGCCGCCGCTCGCCTTCCAGCGGTCCGAGGGGTACCGGCCGCCGAGCTGGCCGAGCACCGAGAACGGGCAGCAGTTCCACCTCGACTTCTCGGTGCCGCGCGACCGTTGGGACGAGGCCGAGAGGCAGGTGCTGGAGCTGGGCGCCACCAAGCTGGAGGGCGACGGCGGCACCCGCAACTGGCGGGTCTACGCCGACCCGGTCGGGCACCCGTTCTGCCTCTGCGCGCACTGAGGATCGCGGCGGCCGGCCGGGGCTCGTGGCCGGCCGGGGTTCGTGGCCGGCCGGGGCTGGCGGCCGCCGGCCTGGTCGACGGGCCCCGGGTGTCGGACCGCTCGGGTAGCATCTCGCCGCGTGAACGGCGGCGGGGCGGGAGGCGAGGTGTTCGGTCAACGCACCCCCTGGGCGCGGCTGTTGCCGGCGCTGCGCTGCCCGGTCTGCGGGGCGGGCCTCGGCCCCGCCGAGCGGGCCGCGCGCTGCCCCGCAGGACACAGCTTCGACCTCGCCCGCCAGGGCTATCTCGGCCTGGCCGGCGGGCAGGGCGGCGGGGCCGGGGCCGGGGCCGGCGCGGCCAACGCCGACTCCGCCGCGATGGTCGAGGCGCGGTCGGCGTTCCTGGGCGCCGGGCACTACGCGCCGCTGACCTCGGCGCTGGCGCGGCTGGCCGGCCAACTCGCCCCGCCCGACGGGCTGTCGCTCGACGCGGGCGGCGGCACGGGACACCATCTCGCCGGGGTGCTCGACGCGCTGCCCGGGGCGGTCGGGCTCACGTTGGACGTCTCCCGGTTCGCGCTGCGGCGGGCCGCCAGGGCCCATCCCCGGATGGGCGCGGCCAGCGCCGACGTGTGGCGCGGACTCCCGGTGCGCACCGGCGCCTTCAACCTGCTGCTCAACGTCTTCGCGCCGCGCAACGGCGCCGAGTTCCACCGGGCGCTCACGCCGGGAGGCGCGCTGCTGGTGGTCACGCCCGGGCCCGAGCACCTGTCCGAACTGCGCGCCGCCCGGGGCCTGTTGGCGGTTGACCCGGCCAAGGAAAAACGACTGCGGCACGCCCTGGCCGGGCACTTCGTGCAGGAGGCCGAGGAGCGGCTGACGTTCGGGCTGCGGCTGACCGCCGACGAGGCCCGCGACCTGGTGGCCATGGGCCCCAACGCGCACCATCGCGCCACGGACCCGGGCGAGGCGCCGCACCCCGGCACCGTCACCGCCTCCTTCCGGCTGACCGTCCACCGGCCGAGAGCGGGGGCGGGAGCGGGGGCGGGAGCGGGGGCGGCAGGAGCGCGGTAGCGGGAGCCGGCGCGCGGCTAAGGCGTGCGGCTAAGGCGTGCGAGCCGGCCCGGGTGGGCGCGCACCGGACATCGCACGGCCCGAACCGGCGCGCGGTTCAAGCCACCTGTTGTTCAGCCAGAGTTGGCGCGCGTGGTGGCCGGCGCGCACCGTTCGCGCACCATAGTGGCGCTCGTCCTGTCGAGAATCGGCCATGGGAGGTGCCCGAGGATGGTGCGGGCGGGCGAGAACAACACCGGAACGATGGGCCGACGCACCCTGCTGCGCGGCGCCGCCACCGCCTCGGCGGCGCTGGCGCTGCCCGCCGGGGCCGCGCTGGTCGGCGCGGCCCCGGCCCAGGCGTTCGGCGGGCGGCCGTCGGCCGACTGGGGCGTCCAGGTCGGCGACGTGACCGGGGAGTCCGGCCTGGTCTGGGTGCGCAGCGACCGGCCGGCCCGGATGGTCGTGGAGACCTCGGCGACCGAGTCGTTCCGCCGGCCGCGCCGGTTCGCCGGGCCGCTGCTCGGCCCCGGCACCGACTTCACCGGCACCGCCAGGCTGCGCGGCCTGGAGCCGGGGCAGCAGGTCCACTACCGGGTGACGCTGGTCGACCCCGACGACCACCGGCGCACCGGCCGGCCGGTGACCGGCACGTTCCGCACCCCGTCCGCGCGGCGCTCCGACGGGGCCCGCTTCGTCTGGTCCGGCGACCTGGCCGGCCAGGGCTGGGGCATCAACCCGGAGCTGGGCGGCTACCGCGCCTTCGAGGAGATGCGCCGGCTCGACCCGGACTTCTTCCTGTTCAGCGGCGACACGGTGTACGCCGACGGGCCGCTCACCGAGTCCGTCACCCTGCCCGACGGCCGGATCTGGCGCAATATCACCGTCGAGGAGAAGGCCAAGGTGGCCGAAACCCTCGCCGAGTACCGAGGCAACTTCCGCTACAACCTCGCCGACGAGAACCTTCGGCGCTTCAACGCCCAGGTGCCGGCCATCGTGCAGTGGGACGACCACGAGGTCACCAACAACTGGTACCCGGGGGAGCTGCTGGAGGACGAGCGCTACACCGAGAAGTCCGTCGACGTGCTGGCCGCCCGCGCACGCCGGGCGTTCAGCGAGTACTTCCCGATCCCCAGCCTGCGCCCCGGGGCGCGCGAGGGGCGGGTGCACCGGGTCGTGCGCCGGGGCCCGCTGCTCGACGTCTTCGTCCTCGACATGCGCACCTTCCGCGACCGCAACTCGCCCAACCGGCAGGCCGAGAACGGACAGGGCATCCTCGGCCGCGAACAACTCGACTGGCTCAAGCGCGAGTTGATCCGCTCCCGCGCCGTGTGGAAGGTGATCGCCGCCGACATGCCCATCGGCCTGGTGGTCCCGGACGGCGAGACCGACTTCGAGGCCATCGCCAACGGCGACCCCGGCGCCCCGCTCGGCCGGGAACTCCAGATCGCCGAGTTGCTCCGCTTCGTCAAGCGCCGGCGGATCACCGGCACCGTGTGGCTGACCGCCGACGTGCACTACACCTCGGCCCAGCACTACCGGCCCGAGCGGGCGGCGTTCGGCGACTTCGCGCCGTTCTGGGAGTTCGTCACCGGGCCGATCAACGCCGGCGCGTTCCCGGCCAACGCGCTCGACGGCACGTTCGGCCCCGACCGGGTCTTCGTCAAGGCCCCCACCGCCTCCAACGTCTCGCCGGCCGAGGGCTACCAGTTCTTCGGCGAGGTCGCCATCGACGGCGACAGCGGCGAACTCACCGCGCGACTGCGGGAGGTGGGCGGCGGGGTGCTGTTCTCGCAGACCCTGCGGCCCGGCCTCGTCGGGCAGTGAACCGGCCGGGCGCCGGCCCCGGGTGGTACACCTGGGGCATGGCACCCGGCGAGAAGGACCCGCAACCGGCGCTGCTCCCCGACCCCGAGGAGCGGCGCCGGCCGCCCGTGCACTGCCGGCTCTGCGGGCGCCCGCTGCGCGACCGGGAGGCGCGGACCTGGGGCCTCGGCCCCGAGTGCCGCGCCAAGCTGGCGCTGCGCGCCGCGCCCCGGCCGCCCGAGCACCCGGTGGAACAGGACCCGCTACCCGGCGTCTGACCCCGCCGACGCCGCCGCGCCGGCCGGCCGCCCGTCCGCGCCCAGCAGGGCGAGGCACGGCTCAAGTCCGCTGATCTCGACGGGGGTTCGGCGGTGGGCCAGCCAACGGTCCCTGGTCAGCCGCAGCCGCCGCTCGGTCACCGCGCGGCCCCGCACCACCAGCCGAGCGATCCCGTCGTCCTGGTAGCCGAGCTTGGCCGAGACCCGCAGCGAGCCGGCGTTGTCCGCCATGGCCGCCGAGATCGCCTGCTCAGCGCCGAGCCCGGCGAACGCCAGCTCCAGCACGGCGGCCCGCATCTCGGTGCCGATGCCCCGCCCCTGGTGCGCGAGGCCCAGCCACGAGCCGCTGTTGGTCTCGCGCAGCACCGCGAAGTCGTTGGCCATCAGGGACTGGGTGCCGACCAGCCGACCGTCCTCGAAGACGCCCAGGTGCAACTCCCAGCGCTCCGGCGTGAGCGCGGCCCTGGCGCCCCAGTGGTACTGGATCGTCGCCGGCCGCAGCTTCTCGGGCGGCTGATCGGTCCAGGGCGTGACGAACGGCATCTCCGCCGGCGGGTGCACCCCGGCCGCCGCCAGCTCGGCCAGCCCGGCGAGTTCCTCGTCGTCGGGAAGGCGCAGTTCGAGGCGGGGGGTGCGCAGCCGGAGGCCGGCCAGCGGCCAGTGGTCGATCAGCATGGCTCATTCTGGGCGACCGCCGGGGACGGGCTCACCCGGTTTTCGGGGCGTGTCCCTCGCCGGCCGTCAACGGCCAAGGCCCGGACGCCCGCGCCGCCGCGCGCACGTCCGGACCAAGAGCGATCAAAACTCGATTGAACTCAGTCGGCCTCAGTTGAACGAGGACGAGAACGAGTTCAACGCGAGCCCCGCGCCGTTCTCCCAGGGCTCGAAACCGGCCTGGACGCTGGTGATGTACCAGGACGGGTCGGCCAGCCCGTGGGCGACCGTCTCGTCGACGAAGTCCATGACGTCGAAGTTGAAGCTGGTGATGGCGGAGGGCGCGATGAACGAGATCACGTCGTTCCCGCCGTTGTTGCCCTCCCAGACCTCCCACTGCTGGCCGGCGATGTTCGCGGTGCCGGTCGGGGAGCCGATCGGCTGGATCGGGCCGACGCGGTTGAGCCAGATCATGATCTCGGTCTCGCTCACCCCGGTGGTCTGCGGCTCCGGGTCCAGCCAGATGTCGTAGCTGGCGTTGTAACTGGCGTTGTCCACATAGGTGTAGGACACGCTGCTCGGGGCGCTGCCGATCTGGCTCACCTGGCGGGGAAGCGCGGTGCCGGGCGAGCAGTTGCCGTAGTGACAGCCGTCATAGACGGACGGGTACGACTTGGGCGCTCCGTTGGTCGGCACGCTGCCGTTCGCCGTCACCAGCTGGAAACCACTGTCGGTGACGTTGATGCACTGCTCTTCCTGGGTGCCCCAGCGGTTGTTCTGCGCGATGTAGCGGTTTTGGATCACCGTGGTGCCGTACTGGTCACAGATCAGCTCGTCCGCCTGAGCCGACCCCGGCATGAGCGTGAACGTCGCGGCCACCGACGCGAGAACGGCCGGTATGGCGGTCGCGAGGAGGCGTTTACGAGAAGGCATTGGGCTCCTCCGTGGGGGAGTTCCGTGGGGGTGTGCCGTGCGTGGGAGCGCTCCCGCATACTGCCCGGCGGACTTTATGTGCATCTCCGGCGGCTGACAAGGCTTCTCGTCGAATCCGATTCGACAGTGCCTCGGGCCGGCGGGGGGCCTCGGGCCGGCGGGGAGCCTCGGGCCGGCGGGCCTTTGGGGGAGCGCCCGGCCGGCGCGGGGGCGCGCGCCGTGCGCGGCGCGCCGGGCGGCGTGCGCCGCCTGGGGGCGGGGGCGCGGGCCGCTTCGCGGCGGGGGCGCCTTGGCGCGCTGTGCGCGCCTCCGGCGGGGGCCCGGGGGTGGTCACCGTAGGTGACGATTTCCGGCCTCCGGGAGCGGTACCGGAACCGGTGCCACGGGTCACTTTCCCGCCGTCCCTCAGGCCGGCGGGCCCCGGAGGAACGGCCCACCGTGGCGCGTGCGGCGCCCGGGCCCACGGTCCCGAACGGCGGTGTCCCCGCCACCCGTTGCCCCGGTCTCCGGCGAGCCTCTTCCCGACACGCAACGGGCAACGAGGCCCGGCGACGCCGCACCAGGCTCCGCCCCCGCGAAGCGACAACCCCAGCCGCCGGCCTGCCCAACGACCGTGACGACCATGCCCGTTACCCGGCGGGGAGCCCGCGACCGGAGTGCATCGCCGAAGCCGCCGGCACCGGCCAACCTGCCCTCCCAGCTCGATGCGCCCACTCGGCCGGACTCCCAACTGGTCAACTCAAGGGCCGACTTGCGCGGACGATTCCCCGTTCCCCCTGGCCGAGCGCTCCCACCGCCAGCCAAGGAACTTCGCCTCGGCGGACCACTTCCCGCCCTCGGCAACGAGCCCACCGGCCCCGGCGGGCTGCCCCACCGAACTGGCCAGCGCCGCCCCACGGTTGCACGGTGAACACCGACCACGCGGCTCCGCCCCACATCGGGCTCGACCTGCCACACGGCAGCGCCAGCAGTACCTTCCGCACCCACCCGCGCACCGGACCGACTCCTCCGCCGCATGGCGACACCCCGCCGAACTCGCCCACCTGGCATCACAGTTGCCTGCCGGCACACGGCCCCACCGCACAGCGGACCCGCCCTGCCCACATGGCGCCATCCCGCCGAACAGCCGGCGGCACCCAAGGTGGCCGTCAACCACACGGCCCCGCCCACGCTGCGGAACCTCCAGTCCCGGCGGATCACCTATCCGAACTCGCCTGCGACGGTCACGACGGAACGTCAGCCGCGCGGCAACCCCGGCACCACTTCCCTCACCCGCCCGCACAAAGCCCCCCGCCCAGCGAGTCCGACCGGCGCGCACGCCAGCAGCACCCACCCGCGCAAGAGCCCCAACCCGGCGCGGGCCGGACGGCCCCGGCGAACGAACACCACGGCATCGCACCGCAGTTGAACATCCCCACACGGCGCCCCCCGGACCACTCTCCCACCGACGACAACCCACAGCTGCACATCACCCACGCGACCCCGACCAGTAACAGCCCCGGCCCGCCGAGGCGACACCACCCGCACAACAGCCCCCGAGCGCACGGCGCACCGCCGAACTCCCCGGAGGTACCCCGGGCGGACTCCCACCCGCCCGCAACGGCTTCAACTCAGCGGCCCGGACGCCCCCGCCCCATCCGCGCAACGGCCCCAACCCAACGGCCCGGACGGGCCCCACGTCACAGCGCGGCGGAACCCATCCCGGCCCCACGCAGCGGGCTCGGCTGCGCAGCGGGCTCGGCCACGCAGCGGACCCCGCCCACACGACGCCCCCCGCCCCGCGCAGCGGACCCCGCCGCGCGGCGGCGCGCCGCCGCACTCGCCGGTGGCGCCCGGGGGCGCCACCGGCCCCGCCCCCGGCCGGGGGGCGCTCCGGTCCGATCAGGCCTGACCCGCCAGGGTCAGGCCGTCGGGCGACCCAGGGCCCGGTACGTCCAGTCCGCCTTGCGCCACAGCGAAGCGTCCAACGTGTTCCGCCCGTCCAGGATGTGACGGCGCGACACCACCTCACCCAGGGCTGCCGGGTCCAGTTCCTGGAACTCGCGCCACTCCGTGAGGTGCAGCACCACATGCGCGCCCCGCGCGGCCTCTATCGCCGACTCGGTGTAGCGAAGCGTCGGGAAGACGGCCCTGGCGTTGACGACGGCCTTCGGGTCGTAGACGCTCACCTCGGCGCCCTGGAGGTGGAGTTGACCCGCGATGTTCAACGCCGGGGAGTCGCGGACGTCGTCCGTCTCCGGCTTGAAGGCGGCGCCGAGCACCGCGACCCGCCGGCCCAGCAGCGAGCCGCCCAGCGCGTCCCTGGTCAGGGCGACCATGGAGGCGCGGCGGCGCATGTTGAGCGAGTCCACCTCGCGCAGGAACTGGAGCGCCTCCGACGCCCCCAGCTCCCCCGCCCTGGCGAAGAAGGCGCGCAGGTCCTTGGGCAGGCAGCCGCCGCCGAAGCCGATGCCGGAGCGCAGGAACTTCGGGCCGATCCGTTCGTCGTGCCCGAGCGCCTCGGCGAGCTTGACCACGTCGCCTTCGGCGACCTCGCAGACCTCGGCCATCGCGTTGATGAAGGAGATCTTGGTGGCGAGGAAGGCGTTGGCCGCCGTCTTGACCAGCTCGGCCGTCGGCAGGTCGGTGACGACGAACGGGCTGCCCTCGGCGATCGGCGTCGCGTACACCTCGCGCAGCACGGCCTCGGCCCGTTCGCTGGTCACGCCCACCACGATCCGGTCGGGGTGGAGGGTGTCCCGCACGGCGAAGCCCTCCTGGAGGAATTCCGGGTTCCACGCCAGCTCGGCGGCCTCGCCGGCCGGGGCCAGCTCGGCGACGCGGCGGGCCAGCCGGGCGGCGGAGCCGACGGGGACGGTGGACTTCCCGACGACCAGCGCGGGCCGGTCGAGGTGCGGCGCGAGGGAGTCCACCGCGCTGTCGAAGTAGGACATGTCACAGGCGTACTCGCCGGCGCGCTGTGGTGTGTTGACGCAGACGAAGTGGACGTCGGCGAAGGCGGCGACCTCCTCGAAGGAGGTGGTGAACGACAGCCGCCCGGTGGAGCCCGGCAGGCCGGTGACGTGCTGGCGCAGGATCTCCTCAAGTCCCGGCTCGTACATCGGGGAGAGCCCCCGGGAGAGCAGCTCCACCTTGGCCGGCACCACGTCGATGCCGATCACCTCGAAGCCCAACTCCGCCATGGCGGCTGCGTGGGTGGCGCCGAGGTAGCCGAGACCGATCACCGAGATCTTGAGAGGCATGGACCCGAGCATAGACGGACGGCCCTGTCGGCAAGCTCACCTATCCCCAGGCCCGTCATGACCCTAGGATCAAGTTACTTAACAGTCATGAACCAGTGGACGACTGGCCCGGGCCAGTGCGGCACTGAACCAGCGAACCGCTTCGTGGGCAGGGAGTGAGACAGGTGGCAGGAGCCGGGGACTTCGACCTCTACCGTCCGGCCGAGGAGCACGAGATGCTCCGGGAGTCCGTTCGGGCGTTGGCCGAGGCGAAGATCGCGCCGCACGCGGCGGACGTCGACGAGCAGGCGCGCTTTCCGCAGGAGGCGCTGGACGCCCTGGTCGGCAACGACCTGCACGCGGTCCACGTGCCGGAGGAGTTCGGCGGCGCGGGGGCCGACGCGCTGGCCACGGTGGTCGTGATCGAGGAGATCGCCCGGGTGTGCGCCTCCTCCTCGCTGATCCCGGCCGTCAACAAGCTGGGGTCGCTGCCGCTGATGCTGTCGGGGTCGAAGGAGTTGCAGGCGCGGTATCTGACCCCGTTGGCCGAGGGGCGGGCGATGTTCTCGTACTGCCTCTCGGAGCCGGACGCGGGCTCGGACGCCGGCGGCATGAAGACCAGGGCGGTGCGGGACGGGGACTCCTACGTCCTCAACGGCGTCAAGCGGTGGATCACCAACGCCGGGGTCTCGGAGTACTACACGGTGATGGCGGTCACCGACCCGGAGAAGCGGACGCGGGGCGGGATCTCGGCGTTCGTCGTGGAGAAGGGCGACGAGGGGGTCTCGTTCGGGGCGCCCGAGAGGAAGCTCGGCATCAAGGGCTCGCCCACCCGGGAGGTCTATCTGGACAACGTGCGGGTGCCGGCCGACCGGATGATCGGCGACGAGGGCACCGGCTTCGCGACCGCGATGCGCACCCTGGACCACACCCGGATCACGATCGCCGCCCAGGCGCTGGGCATCGCGCAGGGCGCCCTGGACTACGCGAAGGGCTATGTGCGCGAACGCAAGCAGTTCGGGAAGCCGGTGGGCGACTTCCAGGGCGTGCAGTTCATGCTGGCCGACATGGCCATGAAGCTGGAGGCGGCCCGGCAGCTGACCTATGCCGCGGCGGCCAGGTCGCAGCGTGAGGACGGCGACCTGACGTTCTTCGGGGCGGCCGCGAAGTGTTACGCCTCGGACGCGGCGATGGAGATCACCACGGACGCGGTGCAGCTCCTCGGCGGCTACGGCTTCACCCGGGACTACCCGGTGGAGCGGATGATGCGGGACGCCAAGATCACCCAGATCTACGAGGGCACCAACCAGGTCCAGCGGATCGTGATGGCCCGCAACCTGCCCTGAACGAGGGTTCGTTGACCCCCCGGCCCGAGCGGGCCGGGGGGTCAGCACGTTCCGCCCTCCTCCTCGCGGCGGCGGATCAGGGCGGCCACGCTGTCGAGGAGGAAGTCGAGGTTCCCGTTGAAGTCGTCCTCGGCGGTGTTCTCGTTGTCGAAGATCCCCGACCTGGCGATCTTGGCGAGGGTGGGAAACCGCTCGTCGGTGGCGACCTTGGCCATCATGCGGCCGTAGACGCGGCCCCAGTCCTCGTAGGAGACCCCGGTGCGCGCGGAGGCGCTGGTCATGGTGAGTTCCTGTCGGGTGTCGCCCAGGACGAAGCCGCTGATGATCAGCAGCACCCCGATCATGTCGCCCTCGTTGAGCGCGGTCCGGTCCAGCGCCGCGAGCGCCACCTCCATCCAGGCCAGGCTGTTGGGGCTCATCGGTGGGGCCCCGATGGGGATGTCCAGCATCCAGGGGCGGCTGAGCATCAGTTGCCTGGTCTGGAGCGCCCAGTTGCGCAGCACGCCGCGCCAGTCGTCGGGCCAGTCCGAGGTGTCGGGCACCGAGGTGGCCATGGCGAACATCAGGTCCAGCAGGTCGTCCTTGCTGGGCACATAGCGGTAGAGCGTCATCGTGGTGACGCCCAGTTCCTGGGCGATGCGGCGCATCGAGACGCCGGCGATGCCCTCCTCGTCCGCGATCCGGACGGCCACCCCCACCACCTGGTCCACGGTCAGGCTGCCCCTGGGCCCGCGGGTGCCGGGACTGTGGGTGCGCCAGAGCAGGTCGAGCAGGTACTGCGGGTCACGCGCTCGGGTCTCGTCCGCCGCCATGTCGCCGCTCCTCGATCCTTCGTGCCAGGCCAGGGACCGTCGCCATCGTAGAACTATGTACAGCGTCCACAGAAAGTGTACGGTGTACAGAGTAAGTGTACGCCGTACAGGGTTTCCCGTGCGGCGTGCGCCGGAACGTGCGCGAACGCGATACCGAGAGGGCGAGGTGGGGCGCGATGACAGCGATCGTGGCCGAGGGGATACGCAAGCGGTACGGGGGCACCCGGGCCCTGGACGGGTTCGACCTGACGGTTCGGGAGGGCACGGTGCACGGCCTGCTGGGGCCCAACGGCGCCGGAAAGACCACGGCCGTGCGGACGTTGACCACGCTGGCGCGGATGACGGAGGGCCGGGCGACGGTCTGCGGGTTCGACGTGGCCAGCCAGCCGGACGAGGTGCGGGCCAGGATCGGGCTCACCGGGCAGTACGCGGCGGTCGACGAGTTCCTCAGCGGCCGGCAGAACCTGGTCCTCTTCGGCCGGCTCTTCGGGCTGCGGCCCCGGGCCGCCCGGCGCCGCGCGGACGAGCTGCTGGAACGGTTCGACCTCGCCGGGGCCGGGGGACGCCGGGTGGACGGCTACTCCGGCGGGATGCGCCGCCGGCTCGACCTGGCGGCCAGCATGATCGTGGTGCCCCGGGTGCTCTTCCTGGACGAGCCGACCACCGGCCTGGACCCGCGCAGCCGCAACCAGGTGTGGGACGCGGTGCGTTCGCTGGTCGGCGACGGCACCACGGTGCTGCTCACCACCCAGTACCTGGAGGAGGCCGACCAGCTCGCCGACCTCATCTCGGTCGTCGACGCCGGCCGGGTGGTGGCCGAGGGCACCGCCGACCAGCTGAAGTCGCGGCTGGGCGGGGACCGGGTCGAGGTGGTGGCGCGCGAGGCCGCCGACCTCGGGGCCGTGGCCGCGCTGCTGGGACGCGTCTGCGGGGTCGAGCCCGAGGTCGACCACGAGACGCGGCGGGCGGTGGCCGAGGTGGACGACCGGGTGCGCGCGCTGACCGACGTGGCCGCCGCGCTGCGCGCGGCCGGGCTGGTCGTCGAGGACCTGGGCACCAGGCGGCCGACCCTGGACGAGGTGTTCCTCCACCTCACCGGGCGCCCGACGAACGACGCCGACCGCCCGAGGAACGACGTCATGAACGCCGAACGGGAAGGAGCCGCGGCATGAGCACGCACGCCCTCACGAACGCGCCAGGGAACGCGCCAGGGAACGATCCGGGCGAGGCCCGCTGGCAGGGGCGCGCGCGGCGCGGGCCCCGGGTCGCGGTCTCGGACGGCCTGGTGATGACCCGGCGGAACATGGCCCAACTGGCGCGCAGCCCCGAGGAGATCTCCCTCTACTTCAGCCTGCCGATCCTGTTCGTGCTGGTCTTCGGCTATGTCTTCGGCAGCGGGATGCAGGTCCCCGGCGGCGGGAACTACCGCGAGTTCCTGCTCCCCGGTGTCTTCGCCATGACCATGCTCTACGGGATGGGGGCGACGGGAACCTCGCTGGCGTTCGACGTCAGCCGGGGCGTGGTGGACCGCTTCCGGTCGATGCCGATGGCCAGGTCGGCACTGCTGGTCGGCCGGTGCCTGGCCGATCTGCTGCGCGCGCTGCTGGAGATGACCGTGCTGGTGGTCTGCGGCCTGCTGGTCGGCTGGGAGTGGCACCGGGGCGTCGGGCTCGCGCTGGCGGCGGTCGGCCTGGTGCTGCTGCTGCGGGTGGCGATGTCCTGGATCGGCATCTACATCGGCCTGCTGCTGCCCAACCCGGACACGGTCGGCACGGTGATCTTCCCGTTGGCCTTCCCGCTGACGGCGCTGTCCAGCGTCTTTGTCGCGCCCGAGCTGATGCCGGGCTGGCTGGGCGGCATCGCGGAGTGGAACCCGCTCTCGGCGACGGTGGCCGCGATCCGCGAGCTGTTCGGGAACCCGGGTCTGGGCGGCGACTCCTGGGCGGCTGAGAACGCGCTGCTGCTGGCGGTGGCCTGGCCGGTGGTGATGGTGGCGGTGTTCGCGCCGCTGGCCATCCGCCGCTTCCAGCGGCTCACCGACTGAACCGGTCCCGGGGAACGCGCGGGGCGGGGCCGGCCTCCACCGGCCCCGCCCCGCGCTCGCCCCGGAGCGCGAACGCTCAGATGCTGACGCCGTGCTCGCGCAGGTAGGCCAGCGGGTCGATGTCCGAGCCGTAGGACGGGCCGGTGCGCACCTCGAAGTGCAGGTGCGGGCCGGTCACGTTGCCGGTGGCGCCGGAGAGGCCCAACTGGTCGCCGGCGCCGACCGACTGGCCGACGCTCACCGAGAGCGAGGACAGGTGGGCGTACTGGCTGTAGTGGCCGTCGGCGTGCCGCACCACGACCTCGTTGCCGTAGGAGCCGCCGCTGCCGGCGGTCACCACCTCGCCGGCGGCGATCGAGACCACCGGGGTGCCGGTCGAGACGGGGAAGTCGGCGCCGGTGTGGTAGCCGGAGGACCACAGCGCGCCGGCGTTGCCGTAGCCGCCGCCGCTCACGCCGGCCACGGGGGCCACGTAGTCGCCGCTCGGGGCGGGCTCGGCCGGCTCTTCGGCCTCGGCGTCCCCGAGGTCCAGGGACAGGGTGAGGCCGGGGGCGATGTGGCCCGGGTCGTCGCCGATGACGTCGCGGTTGGCCTCGTAGAGCTGCTCCCAGCCGCCCTCGATGTCGTGGTCGGCGGCTATGCGGTACAGGGTGTCGCCGCCCTCGACGGTGTAGTCGGCGGGCGCGGCGCTGGCGGCGCCGGCGGCGAGCAGGGGCAGGGCGAGGCCGGCGGCCCCGGTGGTGAGCAGCGCGGCGGCGCGGGACACGCGGCGGGACGGCTGACGGCGGTGGCGTCCGGTTCCGGACATGGGGTCTCCTCTCCGACGCCTGCGAGGTCAGCTGTCGGGTTCGGGCCGGAGTCGCCCGGCCACGGCCGGCCGCGACGCGCCTGGGCGCCGGGTTCTGCCGTGACTTCACCCCTAGCCGGAGATCGCACGAGATCCGGCGGAATTGGGTCCCCCGCTCCTGTCAGACGGAATGACCACGTTCCCGCTTCCGGTGACAGGATTCGGCGTCCGGAGCGGTTCGCCGCGAATGCGACGCGGACCGAACGTTAAACCCGGGAATTCGCATCGGACAAGAAAGCGGGAACGCCGGGAACGTGACCCGAATATCACCGACGGCGGCATATGACGCTGCGTTCTGATCGTTTTCCGCACGGTAGGCGGCGGGCCGTTTGCGGGAAAGCGTCAACTGCTTGCCGGAAAGGGACACTTCGTGGGGCGGCCGACCGGCGAAGCGGTCGGGAACGGAAAGGAACGGCGGCCGGCCCGTGAGTTCGGTCACGGGCCGGCCGCCGCCGGGCACTATCTCACCTTTGAGTTGATTGTCCGCTTTCCTGGCCGTCCAGGCTCGCGATGGTCGCGATCGACGGCCCGCGCCGGCTCGCCAGATCGGCGGCCACGGTCTCCGCGTCGCGCAGCACCCGCACGGCGTTCTCCCAGGTCAGCCTGGCCAGGTCGGCGTGCGACCAGCCGCGTTCCAACAGCTCGGCGATCAGCAGCGGATAGCCGGAGACGTCCTCCAGGCCCTGCGGCAGGAACGCGGTCCCGTCGTAGTCCCCGCCGATCCCGATGTGGTCGACGCCGGCCACCTCCCGCATGTGGTCGAGGTGGTCGGCCACGGTCGCTGGGGTGGCCAACGGGCGCGGGTTGGCCTCCTCGAACGCGCGCTGCACCCGCATCGCCGGCTCCGTGGTGTCCAGCGGATGGAAGCCGTTGGCCGTCATGTTCGCGTCGGCCCGGCGGGTCCACTCGATCGCCTCGGGCAGCACGAACTTGGGCACGAACGTGGCCATCGCGACCCCGCCGTTGGCGGGAAGCGCCGCCAGCACGTCGTCCGGCACATTGCGCGGGTGGTCGCAGATCGCGCGCGCCGAGGAATGCGAGAAAAGCACCGGCGCCTCGGAGATCCGCAGCGCGTCCCGCATCACGTCGGCGGAGACATGGCTGAGATCGACCAGCATTCCGACGCGGTTCATCTCCCGCACCACCTCGGCGCCGAAGGCCGTGAGGCCGCCGTGCCGTGGCTCGTCGGTGGCGGAATCCGCCCAGTCGATCGTGGAGTTGTGCGTCAGCGTCATATAGCGCACGCCGAGCCGGTGAAAGGCGCGCAGCGTCGCCAGCGAGTTGTTGATGGAATGGCCGCCCTCGGCGCCCATCAGCGAGGCGATCCGGCCCTGCGCCCTGGCCGCGACCATGTCGTCGGCGGTCAGCGCCCGGGTCAGGTCGGTCGGGTAGCGGTCCAGCAACCGGCCGACCACGTCGATCTGTTCGAGGCAGGCGCTGACGGCGTGGTCGCCGCTCAGCTCGGCCGGCACATAGACCGACCAGAACTGCGCGCCGACGCCGCCGGCCCGCAGCCGGCGCAGGTCGGTGTGGAGGCGGCCGGTCAGGTCGCCGGCGATGTCGGCCAGGTCCAGGTCGTAGCCCACGGTCTCGCGCAGCGCCCAGGGCAGGTCGTTGTGCCCGTCGACCAGCGGGTGCTCGGCGAGCAGCGACCGCGCCTCGGCCAGCCGGTCGGCGGCGGCGCTCATCGGGCCTGCCCCTCGGCGCCGTTGGTCGCCGTGGCCAGGGAGGCGCGCAGCCGGCGGCCCTTCTCCGTGGCCTGCTCGCGCAGTTCGTCCTGGAACGCGCGCATCCGGGCGCGCAGCGCCGGGTCGGCCGCGCCCAGGATGCGGGCCGCGAGCAGCCCCGCGTTGCGGGCGCCGCCGACGGAGACGGTGGCCACCGGCACCCCGGCGGGCATCTGCACGATGGAGAGCAACGAGTCCATCCCGTCCAGGTGTTTCAGGGGCACCGGGACGCCGATCACCGGCAGCGGAGTCAACGAGGCGAGCATTCCTGGCAGATGAGCGGCCCCTCCGGCCCCGGCGATGATCACCGAGAGACCGCGTTCGGCGGCATCCTGCCCGTAGGTGACCATCTCGGTGGGCATCCGGTGCGCCGAGACCACATCGGCCTCATAGCGGACGCCGAACTCGTCGAGCGCCTCGGCCGCCGCCCGCATCACCGGCCAGTCGGAGTCGGAACCCATCACGATGCCCACCTGGGGCGCCGGGCTGTCGCTCATGCCTCACCATTCGTCGTCTCGGCGGTCGTTGCGCGGATCGTTCGCAGGTCGTTCACTCGTCGATCAGGCCGCGAAGGTAGTCGGCGGCGTGGCGGGCGCGTTCGATCACGTCGGGCAGGTCGTCGCCGAACGTGGTGACATGCCCCACCTTGCGGCCCGGCCTGACGTCCTTGCCATACATGTGGATCTTCAGGGCCGGGTCCCTGGCCATGCAGTGCAGATAGGCCGGATACATCTCCGGGTACTCCCCGCCCAGCACGTTGGACATCACCGTCCAGGGCGCGCGGGGCCTGGGGTCGCCCAGCGGCAGGTCGAGCACGGCCCGCAGATGGTTGGCGAACTGCGAGGTCACCGCGCCGTCCTGGGTCCAGTGGCCGGAGTTGTGCGGGCGCATCGCCAGCTCGTTGACCAGCACCCGGCCGTCCCGCGTCTCGAACAGCTCGACCGCCAGATGGCCCACCACCCCCAGCTCGGCGGCGATCCGCAGCGCCATCTCCTGGGCGTGGGCGGAGAGTCGGGGCGCGAGGTCGGGCGCGGGCGCGATCACCGTGTCGCAGACGCCGTCCACCTGCCGGGACTCGACCACCGGGTAGGCCACGGCCTGGCCGTGTGGGGAACGCACCACGTTGGCCGCCAACTCGCGGCGGAAGTCCACCCGCTCCTCGCCCAGCACGGGCACCCCGGCGCGGAAGGCGTCGCCCGCCTCCGCCTCGGAGCGCACCAGCCACACGCCCTTGCCGTCGTAGCCGCCGCGCACCGTCTTCAGCACCACGGGGAAGCCGCCGACCTCGGCCGCGAAGCGGGCCACGTCGGACGGGTCGGTCACGATCCGGTGGCGCGGGCAGTCCACGCCCAGCGCGGTGAGCCGGGCACGCATCACGCCCTTGTCCTGGGCGTGCACCAGCGCGTCGGGCCCGGGGCGCACCGGGATGCCGTCGGCCTCCAGCGCGCGCAGATGTTCCGTCGGCACATGTTCGTGATCGAAGGTGATCACATCGCACCCCTTGGCGAAGGCGCGCAGGGTGGCCAGATCGCGGTAGTCGCCGACCACCACATCGTTCACCACCCGCGCCGCCGAGTCCTGCGGGGTGTCGCTGAGCAGACGGAAGGTGATGCCGAGCGGGATGCCCGCCTCATGGGTCATTCGGGCGAGCTGACCGCCTCCGACCATGCCGACCACGGGAAATGTCACGCGCCCCAGCGTATCCGGCCCCCGTTCCGCGCCGGCGGGGGCCCGGAACCGCGACGGCCCGTGGCCACGTCTCTGCCGGTGGTCGCCGATGGTTCGCGACCGCGAAGGCCACCCGAGGCGCCGAGCGCGCGGGGGCGGCAGCACAGAATGAGACAACCCGGAGCACGACGGGGAAGGCGCGGGGACGAGATGAGAAGCGTGAACGACGTGAACGGTGGCAACGGCACGGCCGGCGGGGCGACGCGAGGCCGGGGAGCCCGCGCGCGCCGGCTGCTGCTCGCCCCGCTGGCCGCGTTGGCGCTGCTGCTCACCGGCACCGCCTGCCAGGACGACGAGCCGGAGCAGCAGCGGTTCACCGACGCGGACGCCGACGCGCCGATCGAGGTCACCGCCGGCGAAACGTTCGTTCTCGCCCTGGGCGAGAACCCGTCCATCGGTTGGGAGTGGACCCTCATCGACCCGGAGCCGGACGAGGCCGTGGTGCGGGCCGACGGGGATCGCTACGACTCCGACGGCGACGAGCCCGGCACCGGCGGCACCCGGCTGCTGCACTTCGAGGCGGTCGCCGCCGGCGAGACCGAGATCGCCGTGACCCGCCTCTTCCGTGGCGAGTACGAGCCGGAGACGGACCTCGTCTTCGACGTCCGGGTGGTCGACGCCGGGTGAGCCGCACAACGGGCCGTTGTCGTAGGGGCGGATTAGCATGGCGCACATGAAGGAGGGGCGTCCGCTCCGGGACCGGGTGCGCGGGGTCGCGAGGGAGGCGGCGAAGTTCGGCACGGTCGGCGCGTTCGGCTTCCTGGTCAACGTGGTCGTCTTCAACGTCTGCTCCCAGGTGCTGGGCCTGGCCCCGATCCGCTCCGGGGTCATCGCCACCTCGGCCGCCATCTGCACCAACTACGTCGGCAACCGCTACTGGACCTACCGCCACCGCGACCGCTCGGGCCGGCGCCGCGAGATCGCGCTGTTCGTGCTGTTCTCCTGCGTCGGGATGGTCATCGAGAACGGCGTGCTGGCCCTCTCCCACTACGGCCTCGGCCTCACCTCGCCGCTCGCCGACAATTTGGCGAAGAACGTGATCGGCCTCGGCATGGGCTCGCTGTTCCGCTTCTGGTCGTACCGGACCTGGGTCTTCCGCCGCTCGGGGCGGGCCCGGGAGGCGAGCGACGAGCCACTGCCGGTCGGCTCCGGCGCGCGCTGAGCCGGGCCGCCCGGCCGGGCCGCCCGTCGTTCAGCCGGGCCCTCGTTCAGCCCGCCGGGTCCTGGTCCTCCATCTCGCGGCTGAGGAAGAGCGCGAACACCGGCGGCGAGAGCCCCAGCAGCTCCAGCCGCCCGCCGTCCGCCTCGGCCAGGTCGCGGGCGACGGCCAGCCCGAGGCCGGTCGAGTTCCGGCCGCTGACCGTGCGTTCGAAGACCCGCGCGCCCAGTTCCTTCGGCACCCCCGGGCCCTCGTCCGTGACCTCGACCACCACCTGGTTCCCGGCGACCCGGGTGCGCAGCGCGACCGTTCCCGCGCCGTGCATCAGGGAGTTCTCCACCAGCGTCGCCACCACCTGGGCGACCGCGCCCGGGGTGCCGACCGCGCGCAGCCCCTGCTTGCCCGAGTGCACGATGGCCCGCCCCGCGCCCCGGTAGGCCGGCCGCCACTCCTCCACCTGCTGGGCCACCACCTCGTCCAGGTCGAAGCCGACGGCCGAACCCAGGCGCGGATCGCGGGAGTTGGTCAGCAGCCGCTGCACCACGTCGGTCAGCCGCTCGACCTGGACCAGGGCGACCGTCGCCTCCTCCTTGACCGTGTCCCGGTCCTCGGTGGCGATGATCTCCTCAAGCCGCATGGACAGCGCGGTCAACGGGGTGCGCAGCTGGTGGGAGGCGTCGGCGGCCAGCCGCCGCTCGGCGGTCAGCATCCGGGCGATCCGCTCGGCGCTGGCGTCCAGCACATCGGCCACCCGGTCCAACTCCGGCACCCCGTACCGGCGATGGCGCGGGCGCGGGTCGCCCGAGCCGAGCCGTTCGGCGGTCTCGGCGAGGTCGGTCAGCGGCGCGGAGACCCGCCGGGCCTGCCGCACCGCGAGCAGCGCGGCGGCGGCCACGGCCAGCAGGGAAACCACGAGGATGATCATCAGCATCCGGCCGATCTCGTCGCTGACCACGCTCCTGGGCTGGCGCACCACGACCCGCTCGCCGTTCGCCCCGGCCTGGGCGCTCTCCATCGGGTTCTCGCCGGCCTCGGGGCCGAGCCGGATCGGCGGCTGCCCGACGAGTTCGATCAGCACCTGCCGGTCGGGCGGCGCCGAAGCGGCCATGTCCTCGGCGGTGACCGGCTCCCCGGAGGCGATCCGGCTCTCCACGTCCGCCAGCAGGCGGGCGGTCTCGGACTCCAGCCGGTCCCTGGCGCTGGCCTCGATGGTCCTGGTCTCCACGAGGAACAGTGAGACGCCGAAGACGGCGATCACCACCAGGACGACCGCGAGCGTGGAGTTGATCAGACGACGGCGCACGGCGGCCTCGTCTCAGCTCTTCTCGAAGCGGAATCCCACTCCCCGAACGGTGACGATGTAGCGCGGGTTGGCCGCGTCGTCGCCGAGCTTCTTGCGCAGCCAGGAGATGTGCATGTCCAGCGTCTTGGTCGAGGACCACCAGGTGGTGTCCCAGACCTCCCGCATCAGCTGCTCCCTGGTGACCACCCGGCCCGCGTCCCGCACCAGGACCCGCAGCAGGTCGAACTCCTTGGCCGTCAGGTGCAGCTCGTCCTCGCCCATCCAGGCGCGGTGCGACTCCACGTCGATCCTGATGCCGTGCACGGCGGGGGCCGGGCCGCTCTCCGCGTTCCCCCGGCGCAGCAGGGCCCGGACCCGGGCCAGCAGTTCGGCCAGCCGGAAGGGCTTGGTGACATAGTCGTCGGCCCCGGCGTCCAGGCCCACCACGGTGTCCACCTCGTCGGCGCGGGCGGTCAGCACCAGCACCGGCAGGCCGAGGCCCTCGGTGCGCAGCCGGCGACAGACCTCCAGGCCGTCCATCCCGGGAAGTCCGAGGTCAAGCACCACCAGGTCGACGTCCCCGCGCAGTCCCGCCCGCAGTGCCTCGGGGCCGTCCTCGCGCACCTCCACCTCGTATCCCTCGCGGCGCAGGGCACGGGCCAGCGGCTCCGAGATGGATGCGTCGTCCTCGGCGAGCAGCACACGGGTCATGCGCTGATGGTAGACGCCCGCGCCACCCGGGCATGGCAGGTCCCGGAGGAAGGGCGGGGAACGGACCGTCAGTCGGGAACGGGCCGTCAGCCGGAGCCCGTCACAGCCGGAGGCCGTCAACCGGAGGCCGTCAGCCGGAGCCCGTCAGTCGGGGACCGGCGCCCCCAGCTCGGCCCAGACCGTCTTGCCCGCCGCGTCGGGCTCGTGCACCACGCCCCAGTCGAGGCAGAGCCGCTGGACGATGAACATGCCGTGCCCGCCGGGACGGCCCGGCATCCGGGTGGTCCGCAGCGCGGGGGTGCCGGCGCCCCGGTCCAGCACCTCGATCCGGATCAGCTTGGTTCCTCGGCCTATCCGCAGCTCCTCCGGGCCGCCGGCGTGCAGACAGGCGTTGGTCACCAGCTCGGAGACGACCAGCAGCACGTCCTCGACGGCGGCGAACTGTTCCTCGTTCACGGCCGGCAGCCAGCCCCAGTCATGGAGCGCCTGGCGCGTGAACTCGCGGGCCTTGGAGACCACTCCGCCCGTGCCGATCAGCCGAAGCCTGCGCACCTGTCGAACCGGCTCCTCGGCGGGGGCCACCCGGTGTCGCTGCGCACCCTGGTCATCAGCGGGGCGCGGTCGAGTCGTCCCCATGCACGCCTCCCCTAGCCTTCTCAGCCATCTTCGCGCCCCGTCGTCCTGGGCGGCGTTTCCTCGAACCAGCCGGGTGCCGGGTTCGTTCCGTTCGGTCCGGTCGGTCCGGCATCGCGTCGAGTGGTCTCCTGCCCGGAGGCGCGGGTCGCACACCCGCCCCTTCGGGGCAATCGCTCGGGCGGGGCGACACGCTCCGACGTGCGCTGTCCGAACCAGTGTGACGGGCGGGGATGGCCGCGTACAGCGGCCCCCGCCGTGGCGTCAGTCGCCCGGTGGACCGGCCAGGGCCTCGTCGAGGGTCTCGTGAACCGTGAACACGGCGGTGGCGCCCGTTATCTCCAGAATTCTCGCGACGATCGGCGGCATTTCGGCCAGATGCACGCCGCCGCCGGCCTGCTCGGCTTCCAGTCGTGTGGCGAGAAGCACATTCAGTCCGGTCGAGTCGCAGAACTCCAGGCCAGAACAATCGATGACAATCCGGGCACCTCCGGACACCACACACTCATGGAGTGCGCTGCGGAGCTTGTCGGCGGAATGGTGATCGAGTTCACCGACGGGCGCGACCACAGAGGACCCGGCCGTGCGCCGAACATCGACCGTCAGGCCACGCCGGTACGTCTCCCCCGGCATTCCGCGGTCCATGCGGCCCCCTTCTCATTGGAGCGCCCTCCTGGCTAGGTTCGAAACCTTAGCCCCTGGAGGCCTGGTCCGGCACCCTAACAGGCCCGACATTCCTCGTAATTCGGGCGTAGCAGACTTGCCATAGTTGCCGAAATCCGGGTAGGGCTAGAGGAGCACCTGTTTTTCGAACCGGCTTGGAGGCGCCGCAACCCCCAGCGCACGTCATGGCTTCGGCGGCCATACGCCGTGAGACTACGGAGGACAACCACATGTCACCGGCCCCTCGTACCCACGAACCGCATACCGGCGCTCCCGCGAAGGACGCCGCCGCCTCGACCCCCGCCGGCCCGCCGGCCCAGGCCGAGGACGTACTCGCGTCCATCCCGGAGCTGCCGCCGTTCGACCAGGTGGCCCCGCTGGACGCGCGTGAACTGTCCAGGAGCCTCTTCGGCCGCCTCCGGGATCTGGAGGAGGGCACCCACGAGTACGCGTATGTGCGCAACACGCTGGTGGAACTCAACCTGGCACTGGTGAAGTTCGCCGCCGCCCGGTTCCGCTCCCGCAGCGAGCCCATGGAGGACATCATCCAGGTCGGAACGATCGGTCTGATCAAGGCGATCGACCGCTTCGACGCCGACCGTGGCGTGGAGTTCCCCACCTTCGCGATGCCGACGATCGTCGGCGAGATCAAGCGCTTCTTCCGGGACACCTCCTGGTCGGTCCGGGTTCCCCGGCGACTTCAGGAGCTGCGTCTCGACCTGGCCAAGGCGGGTGACGAGCTGGCCCAGAAGCTGGACCGCTCCCCGACGGTGGCCGAACTGGCCGAGCGCCTCGGGCTGTCCGAGGACGAGATCGTGGAGGGCATGGCCGCCTCCAACGCCTACACCGCGAGTTCCCTCGACGCCCAGCCGGAGGAGGACGACGCGGAGGGCGCGTTGGCCGACCGGATCGGCTACGAGGACCACGGGCTTGAGGGCATCGAGTACATCGAGTCGCTCAAGCCGCTGATCGCGCAGCTGACACCGCGCGACCGCAAGATCCTGTCGCTGCGCTTCGTGGCGAACATGACGCAGTCGGAGATCGGCGAGGAGTTGGGCATCTCCCAGATGCACGTCTCCCGGCTGCTGTCGCGGACCCTCGGCAAGCTCCGTCGCGGGCTGATGGTCGAGGAGTGAACGGGGTTACGCGGAACGGGAACGGGAACGGCGGGCGGAACGGGCCCCGTGCGCGGAGGCGGAACGGGCCCCGTGCGCAGAGGGGGAACCGCCCCGGTGCGCGGAGGGGGACCACCGCGGGGGCCGGGACCACCTGACGACGCCGACACCGACACCGACACCGCCTCGGGGCGAGCGAGACGGTTCGCCGAAGACGGTCAGCCTGGACGGCGCGCGGCTTTTCTCCGCGCGCCGTCCAGGCTTTTGTGCGCGGGGCGGCCGGGGGCGGGCGGGCGTTTGTGGGGGCCGCGCGGGGTGGCTCAGGGGGTGGTGGCCGCCAGCGCCGCGACCCCGGGGAGCAGCGCGAGGGCGTCCCGGGCGCGGGCGACCAACTCGGCGCGCCCCGGCGGCTCGACCCCCGAACCGACGTCGGCGTGCAGCCAGTCGTGCACGGCCCACCGCCAGGCCGACAGCACCAGTTCCAGCAGCAGCCGCAGGCGCACCGCGTCCTCGGGGACGGCGGCCGGGTGTCGGGAGGCGGTCAACTCCAGTACGCGCTCGGTGGTCTCGGCGCAGTTGCGCAGGCTGTGCCCGGCCAGCGCCGGAGTCCGCTCGGCCAGCGTCCGGCTGGCGCGGAACCGGGCGGCCCAGCCCTCGTCCATCGCCGCGACGGCGGCGAAGAGCGCGTCCTGGAACTCGACCAGCGGGGCAGCCCCGGCCGGGCGCTCCTCGAACGCCGCCGCGTAGGCCGCCCACAGCTCCTGCTCGGGGGCGAGCGCGACGTCCTCCTTGGAGGCGAAGTTCCGGAAGAAGGTGCGCTGGGAGACCTCCACGGCCTCGACCAGCTCGTCCAGCGTGGTCTCGGCGAAACCCTGGGCGGTGAACCGGCGCAGGGCCTCCGTCACCAGGGCCCGCCGGGTGCGGAGCTTCTTGCGCTCGCGCAGGGGCAGCCCGGCCTCCGAAGTCTCCCGATCGGTCACCCGGGCAGCTTACCGAGCGGGCACCCCAGGTCGGGAGGCCAGGCCCCATCAGACGCCGGCGAGACGCGAAGGTTGGTCAGTGGCTTTTGCCGGTCACCGGCATTATGCTCCGGAGGCGAACTCACCCAGCGAACGGAGACCCTGATGCGCGCCTGGACGACCGACCCCGAGGCGGCCCGGGGAGGGCTCACCCTGACCGAGGTCCCGGACCCGCGCCCCGCCGCCGACGAGGCGCTGATCCGGGTGGCGGCCTTCTCGCTCAACTTCGGCGAGGTGACGCATCTGGTGCCGAACAGCCCGCCGGGCACGGTGCTCGGCTGGGACGCGGCCGGCGTGGTCGCCCGGGCGGCGGCCGACGGCTCGGGGCTGCCGGAGGGAACCCGGGTCGTCACCCTGGGTGCGGCCGGCGCCTGGGCCGAACTGCGCGCGGTGCGGACCGACGCGATGGGCGTCGTGCCGAACGACCTGGACCTGGGCGCGGCCAGCGCCCTGCCCGTCGCCGCCGGCTCGGCGCTGCGCGCGCTGCGCCGCCTGGGCCCGATCCTGGGGCGGCGGGTGCTGGTCATCGGGGGCGGCAGCGGGGTGGGGCGGTTCGCGGTGCGGCTGGCCGCCCTGGGCGGGGCGCGGGTGATCGCCAGCACCACCGACCCCGAGAAGGAGGCGTTGCTCACGCAACTGGGCGCGCACGAGGTGGTGTTCGGCGCCGCCGGCGTCGAGGAACTGGCCCGGCGCCCGGTGCACGGGGTGATCGACATGGTGGGCGGCGACCATCTGGTCGCCGGCTACCGGGTGTTGGCGCCGGGCGGCGTGCTGATCGCCCTCGGGCACACGGCGGGGCAGCCCGAGGCGTTCCGGGTGGGCGACTTCGAGGGCCCGCTGGGGCACGACCGGATGATCACCTCCTTCTATCTGCTCGACGACCGGGTGGGGATCGGCGCGGATCTCGGCTGGCTGGCGGGGCTGTTGGGGAGCGGCGAGCTGGGCGCGAACATCGGCTGGCGCGGCGACTGGACGCGGCTGCCGGAGGCCACGGCCGCCCTGACCGACGGGGCGGTCGCCGGCAAGGCCGTGCTCGACGTGACCGGTTGACGGGGGCGTGGGGAAACCCCCGTGCGGGCCGGGAGAAGGCCCCGTTAGGGTGCCGACATGTCACCCATACTGCTCACCGTCAACGCCGGCAAAAGCGCCGCCGTCGCCCGCACCGACGCCCCCAGCGGGCTGACGGGCATCGACAAACGCCCGGTCGACGGCGAGGTCGCGGTCAGCGCGCCGGGGCCCAGGGGAGTGGGCGGCAGCGGGCTCGCCGGGGACTCCATCGCCGACCTGCGCCACCACGGGGGCGATGACCAGGCGGTGTACACCTACGCCAGGGAGGACCTGGACCACTGGGCCGCCGAGTTGGGCCACCCCCTGGAGAACGGGGTCTTCGGCGAGAACCTGACCACCGAGGGCATCGACGTCAACGACACCCGGGTCGGTGAACGGTGGCGGGTGGGCGACGAGTTGCTGCTGGAGGCCACCTCACCGCGCATCCCCTGCGCGACGTTCGCCGACTGGATCGGCGAGCGCCGCTGGGTCAAGCGGTTCGCGGAGGCCGCCCGCCCCGGGGCGTACTTCCGGGTGCTGCGCCCGGGCACGATCCGGGCGGGGGACCGGATCGAGGTGGTGCACCGGCCGACCCACGAGGTGTCCGTGGCCTTCGCCTTCCGCGCGCAGCTCGGCGAACGGTCGCTGCGGCCCCGCGTCCTCGCGGCCGGACCCGCACTGCACTCGGAGCTGTACCGCAACGCCACCGCCTGGGCCGAGAACGCCTGACTCACCGCTCCTTCCGGTCGTTCTCCCGGCTCTTCCGGCTCCCCCGGTTCCCGGTGTGCTGGTCGTGGGCCTCCTTTGTCGTCCGTGGCTGGACCGGTATCTCCGCTCGGTTCTCGTCTCGGGCCTCGTCTCGGTTGTCGTCTCGGGCCTCGGGTGTCTCCGTCCGGCTCTCGTCCCGATGGTCCGCACGGCCGTCCCCTCGGCCCCGGGGGTAACTCCGTTCGGCTGTCCGCTCCCCTGTCCGCTCCCCTGTCGGACACTCCGCCGTCGGGCAGGCCCCTGTCAGGTCCGTTCCCGTCGGGCGCGCCACCGTCACGCTCGTCCTCGTCAGGTGCGTCCCCGTCAGGTGCGTCCCCGACGGCCTCCGCGATGGAGGCGTCGATCAGCCGCTCGGTGAGCCGGCGGCGCACATAGACCGCGAGGACCGCCAGCACCAGCCCGGTCAGCAACAGCGGGGAGCGCAGCGCTGCCTCCCGGCCCCAGTGCGGCTCGGCCAGCGTCACCAGCAGGCCGCCCAGCGCGGCGCCGAGCGGGATGGTGCCCCAGCCCAACAGCCGGTAGACGCTGTTCACCCGGCCCAACAGTCGGTCAGGTATGAGGGTTTGGCGCAGCGAGACGGTGGTCACGTTCCACAGGACCACGACGAAGCCCAGCACGCTCATCACCGAGCCGACCAGGAACGCGTTCGAGGCCAGGCCGGTGATCGCGAAGACCAGCGTCTGCACCACCGCCAGCAGCGTCAGGCTCCGGGCCCGGCCGATCGCCCGAACGACGCGACCGGCGAGCAGGCCGCCGACCAGGGCGCCGACGCCGGTGACCGAGGAGAGCAGCGCGAAGCCGACCGGCCCGAGCCCCAACACCTCCTGGGCGAAGAGCACATAGGTCACCATGGCGCCCTGCGAGGCCATGTTGGAGATGGCCAGCGCGATCGCCAGCCGGCGCAGCAGCGTGTGCCCCCACAGCCAGCGCACCCCCTCCCTGGTCTCCGCCCAGAGGGAGGTCCCCGCCGGCTGTGCCTCGCCGGTGCCGTCGGAAGCGGCGGCGGCCGACGCCGGACCCCCGGCCGAGTCGGCCGCGACCGGCGCGGCGACGGCGGCCGGCGATGTGCCCCCGGGCGTCGCCGCCGCTGCCGCCGAGGCGGCGACCGGCGGCGCGGGCGGGCCCGCGCTCCTGGCGCGGAAGGTGCCGCGCAGCGTGAGCAGCAGTGCCCCGGCCACCACGGCGGTCACCGCGTCGAAGGCGAACGGCGCGGCCAGTGTCAGCGCGAGCAGCACGCCGCCGAGCGGTCTGGCCAGAAAGTCGTCGGCGACGATCTGGGCGGCCATCAACCGGCCGTTGGCGCTGTCGAGTTGTCGCCGCTCCACCACGGAGGGCAGCAGGACCTGCGAGGTGTTGTCGAAGAGCACCTCGGAGAAACCGAGGGTCAGCGCGCAGGCGCAGAGCAGCGGCATCGTCATGGCGTCGGCCGCGACCAGCAGCGCGACGGCGCCGACGACCAGGGCGCGGGCCCCCGTCATCCACACCATCACCAGCCGCCGGTCCAGCCGGTCGGCCAGCGCCCCGGCCGGCAGGCTGAACAGCAGCCAGGGCAGTCGGTTGGCCATCGCGACAAGGGCGATCAGAAACGCCTGGTCGGTGAGGGTGCTGGCGAGCCAGGGGAACGCGATGGCGCTCGCCCCCTGCCCCAGGTTGGAGACCGTGCTGGCGGACCACAGGCGCCAGAACTGCCGGCCCAGGCCCCCACGTCGGCGCCGGGCGGCACCGGGTGCGGCGGTGGCCTCGGGGGCGGCGCCCCGCTCGCGGCTTCTGCTCTTCATGCTGGGCATTCTGCCTCTCGTCACTGACAGTGACAATCGATCGCGTCGCGCGGTGATGCCAATTCGCCGCCGCACGCCCCCCGTTGGCCGCCGCGCGCCCCCGGTTGTGCGCCCCGCGCGAAACCCGCCGGTAACTCTTGTGAAGCTCCCGGTGTGATCGGGAACGGCCGAGCACCATATGGACACGGAGCACACGATCGACAACGCTCAGGGCATGACCCTCCCCACGCCTCCACAACCCCCACACCCCACACAAGGGGCGCACGCGCCCCCTTCAAGCGCCCCGCCCGACTCCCTGGCGCTGCTGATCGCGCTGATCGGTCTGGTCACGCTGATCGTCGGCTCCGCCACCACCTCCTGGATCGCGCTCCGATTCGACGAGGGGCAGGCCGAGTTGACCCTCAACGAGGTGGCCCGGCTGCTGCCCTCGGCGGAGCGCGGCAGCGTGCTGGGCGGGTTCGCGCACGCCTATCTCCAGTACTGGAGCGCCCCCACGGCGCTGGTCGCGGCGCTGGCCTCGCTGGGCGCCACCTGGCCGCGCCCGGGGCACGCGCCCCGGCGCGTCCTCGGCCGACTCGCGACCGCGGCCGGTCTCTTCGGGATCGTCGCGACGGTCCTGCTCGCGGCGTCGCTCAACGGGCTTGGCGTCAGGGAGGGTTACTGGACCGAGTGCCGGGTGCTGGCCGGCCCGTGGGTCGCGGTGGCCGGGCTGGCGCTGATGCTCGCCGGCGTTCGCCTGAGCCAGCGGCCGGGCCGGGCGGCGCGAAGCTTTTCCGCCAGGCCCGGGGCCGGGGCCGAGGCGACGCGGGACGCGTTCGCCGCGCCCGCCGGCCTCGACGCGGGGGCGACCACGCCGAGTTGGGCCGAGGTGGCGCGGGTGCCCGGCGAGGTGCCCGAGGCGCTCGGCGAGGCGCGCCCTCAGGCGACGCGCGCCCCGTCCCGCCAGACGGCCGAGACCAGCGGGACGCCCGGCCGATAGGCGAGGTGAACCGGGTCGGGCGCGGCCAACAGCGCCAGGTCGGCCCGGGTGCCGGGCGCCAGCCGCCCGATGTCGGCGCGGTCCAGCGCGGCCGCCCCGCCGGCGGTCGCCGACCAGAGCGCCTCGTCCGGCGTCATGCCCATCTCGCGGACGGCGACGGCCAGGCAGAACGGCATGGAACTGGTGAAGGACGAACCGGGGTTGCAGTCCGTGGCAAGCGCGACCACGACCCCGGCGTCCAGCAGCCGGCGGGCGTCCGGGTAGGGGGCGCGGGTCGAGAACTCGCAGCCGGGCAGCAGCGTGGCAACGGTCGTCCCGTCGGCGAGCGCGGCCACGTCGGCGTCCGTGAGATGGGTGCAGTGGTCGGCGGAGCGGGCGCCCAGTTCGACGGCGAGCGCGACCCCCGGCCCGTGGCCGAGCTGGTTGGCGTGGACGCGCAGCCCCAACCCCCGGGCGCGGCCGGCCAGGAGGACGGCGCGGGCCTGCTCGGCGTCGAACGCCCCGCGCTCGCAGAAGACGTCGATCCACCGGGCGTGCGGGGCGCAGGCGTCGAGCATCGGGCCGGTCACCAGGTCCACATAGGCGGCGGGTTCGTCGCGGTACTCGGGCGGCACGATGTGGGCGCCGAGGAAGGTGACCTCCGTCAGCTGTCGGGCGGCGACGCGCAGCGCCCTCGCCTCGTCCTCGACGGTGAGCCCGTAGCCGGACTTGGTCTCCACGGTGGTGGTGCCCTGGCGGGCCATCTCCTGGCGGAAGTGGGCCAGCCGCCGGGCCAGTTCGGCGTCGGTCGCGGCGCGGGTGGCCGCGACGGTGGTGGCGATCCCGCCGGCCTCGTAGGGCTGTCCCGACATCCGGGCGTGGAACTCGGCGGTGCGGTCGCCGGCGAAGAGCAGATGCGCGTGCGAGTCGACGAAGCCCGGAATCACGCTCCGTCCGGCCGCGTCGAGGTGACTGTCAGTGGCGGGTGCTCTACTGGACGCACCGATCCAGACGACGCGGTCGTCCTCCACCACGAGGGCCGCGTCCCGGAGTCGGCCGAGTGGTCCACTGCCCAGGGAGGGGTCGTTGGTGACAAGGGTGTTGATGTGGGTGATGGCGATGCTGGGCATCGGGGGCGCCTCCCGGTGCGGGGTGCTGGTGCGGCTCATGCGGCTGGTGCGGCTGGTGGGAACGGCGGGGACGGTGCGGGCGGTGGGAACGGCCGGGGCCGGGCCGGGGTCGCGGCCGTGGGGCGCGACGCCCCCACCGGGCGGGGTCAACGGCGGGCGTGCAGCGCCGCGATGGCCCGGCGCAGCGCGCGGGGGGCGTCGTGCACCAACTGGTGACTGCCGTGGCGCACGATGTGCCGCCCGCCCACCACGGTGTGCCGGACGTCGGCGCCCGTGGCGGCGAAGATCACCGCCTCGGCGGCGAGGCGGGGCGGCGGCCCCGCGGTCCGCACCGTGTCCAGGGAGACGGTGGTGAAGTCGGCGAGCGCGCCGGTCTCCAGCCGCCCCGCCTCGGGCCAGCCGAGCGCGGCGTGGCCGTTCTCGGTGGCGCAGCGCAGCAGTTGGTCGGCCGTGAAGTGGCCCCTGGCATGGGTGCGCACCCGTTCACCCAGCTCCACGGCCCTCGCCTCCTCGAAGAGGTCGATCACCGCGTGGCTGTCGCTCCCCAGGCTCAACGGGCAGCCGGCGTCCCGCAGTCGCACGGCGGGGCCGATGCCGTCGGCCAGGTCCCGCTCGGTGGTGGGGCACAGGCAGGCTCCGGTGCCGGCGGCGCCGAGGAGGGCCACGTCGGCCTCCTCCAGGTGGGTCGCGTGGACGGCCGTGGTCCTCCGGGTCAACACCCCGTGGTCGGCGAGGAGTTGGGTGGGGCTGCGGCCGTGGGCCGCCAGGCACTCCTCGTTCTCCCCGGGCTGCTCGGAGAGGTGGACATGGAGCGGCGCGCCGTGGCGGGCGGCCCAGTCGGCCACGGTGGCCAGCGCCTCGGCGGGCACCGCCCGCACGGAGTGCACGGCGGCGCCGATCCGGGCCAGGTCGGTGGCGCGCAGGGCGTCGGCGCGCTCGGCCCAGGCGTCCACGGTGCCGTCGGAGAAGCGCCGTTGGTGCCGGTCCGGCGGTCGGCCGAAGCCGGCGGAGAGATAGCAGGTGTCAAGGAGGGTGATGCGGATGCCGGCCTCGCCGGCGGCGGCGATCAGCGCCTCGGCCATCGCGTTGGGCTCGTGGTAGGGGGTGCCGTCCGGCTGGTGGTGCACATAGTGGAACTCGCCGACGCAGGTGATGCCGGCCAGCGCCATCTCGGCGTAGACGGCGCGGGCCAGCGCGTAGTAGCCGTCGGGGTCCAGCAGGAGGGAGAGGTCGTACATGGCGTTGCGCCAGGTCCAGAAGGTGCCGCCGCCGACCTGGGCGGTGGAGCGCAGCGCCCGGTGGAAGGCGTGGCTGTGGACGTTGGCGAGCCCGGGGACGGTCAGGCCCCGCAGCGAGACGGCGCCGATCGGGGGCTCGTCGACCCCGGGGCGCACCTCGGTGATGGAGCCGTCGAGCGCGGTGGCGATCACCACGCCGGGCTCCACCGTCCCGTTGAGCCAGGCGTGTTCGGTCCAGTACGTCTGGGCGGTCAGCGACATACCAGCCCCTCCAGTACCTCGGCGAGTGCGGCGACTCCGGCCAGACAGTCCCGCTGGTCGGCGTGTTCGGCCGGGGCGTGGGAGACCCCGGTGGGGTTGCGCACATAGAGCATCGCGGTGGGCACCACGGCGGAGAGCACCCCCGCGTCGTGACCGGCACCGGTCGGCAGCACGGGCGCGTCGTCCAGCCGCGCCGCGACGCTGTCCCGGAGCGCCGGCGTGAACCACTGCGCGCCGGTGTGCGACTCACGGGTCACGGCGAGTTCCACGCCGTCCCGGGCGGCACGCTCCGCCGCGCCGGCCTGGATGGCGGCGACCAGCTCGGTCAGGGTCGGGCCGTCGGGCGCCCTGGCGTCCAGCCAGCCGGAGACCCGGGACGGGATGGCGTTGACGCCGCCGGGTTCGACGGTGACCTTCCCGAAGGTGGCGAGCGCCCCGGCCAGCCGGGCCCGCTTGCGGGCGGCCAGCACGGTGTGCGCGTAGCTGAGCATCGGGTCCCTGCGGTCCGTCAGCCGGGTGGTGCCGGCGTGGTTGGCCTCGCCGGTGAAGTCGAAGCGCCAGCGGCCGTGCGGCCAGATCAGCGAGCCCACGCCGACCGGCCGGTCCAACTCGGCCAGGGCGCGCCCCTGTTCGATGTGCAGCTCGACGAAGACCCCGACGCGGCGCAGCCGTTCGGGGTCGGGCCCGAGCCCCTCGGGGTCGTGCCCGGCGCTGAGCATGGCGTCGGCGAGGGTGACGCCATCGGCGTCCGTCAGGGCCCTGGCCCGCTCCGGCTCCAGCGCGCCCACCGCCAGCCGGGAGCCGACGCAGGCCACGCCGAAGCGCGCGCCCTCCTCGTCGGCGAACGCGACGACGCCCAGCGGCCGGCGCCCGGTGCGCCCCCTGGCCCGCAGCTCGTCGAGCGCGGCGAACGCCGAGACCACGCCGAGCGGCCCGTCGAACGCGCCGCCGTTCGGCACCGAGTCGAGATGGGAGCCGGTGACCACGGCGTCGCCCGCCGTGGGATCGCCGAGCCAGGCCCACTGGTTGCCGTTGCGGTCCACCTCGTGGGTCAGGCCGCGCGCCAGCGCCTGGACGCGGAACCACTCGCGCAGTTCGCCGTCCACCGGCGTCCAGGCGTGCCGGCGGTAGCCGCCGGTGCGCGCGTCCCGCCCGATGGGCGCCAGTTGCTCCCACATGGCGGCGAACGAGCCGACGCCGCCGCTCGGTTCGGCGGCCGGCGCGGCCCCCGCCCACGCGCCGCCGCTCTCCGGCGCGCCGCCGCCCTCCGGCGCCGGCGACGCCGGGGGCGCCAGCGGCTCCGGGCGCTCCAGGGGCTCGGCCTCGGTCACCGCGCGCCTCCCGCCGAGTCGCCGGAGCCGGTCGCGCCGGGACCCGAGTCCCCGGAGCCCGGGCCACCGGGACCTGCGGCGCCCGGCCCCGGGCCGCCCGAGCCCGGGCCGCCCGAGCCCGACGAGTCCGACGTGGCCCCGTCGCCGGAACCGGCCCCCGCCGCCCCGCCGCCCGGCTCCTCCCGCATGGGCACCCGGACCCCGTCCCGTTCCGCCACCTCGACGGCCCGCTCGTATCCGGCGTCCACATGCCGGAGCACGCCCATCCCCGGGTCGTTGGTCAGCACCCGCAGCAGCTTGCGGCCGGCCAGTTCGCTGCCGTCGGCCACCGTGACCTGTCCCGCGTGCAGCGAACGCCCCATGCCGACGCCGCCGCCGTGGTGCAGCGACACCCAGGAGGCGCCCGAGGCCACGTTCACCATGGCGTTGAGCAGCGGCCAGTCCGCGATCGCGTCCGAGCCGTCCCGCATCCCCTCGGTCTCCCGGTACGGCGAGGCCACCGAGCCGCAGTCCAGGTGGTCCCGGCCGATCACCACCGGCGCTGCCAGCTCGCCCGAGGCGACCATCTCGTTGAACCGCTCGCCAGCCAGGGCCCGTTCCCCGTGCCCCAGCCAGCAGATCCGCGCCGGCAGCCCCTGGAAGCGCACGCGCTCCCCGGCCAGCCGCAGCCAGCGGGTCAGCGCGTCGTTCTCGGGGAACAGGTCCAGCACCGCGCGGTCGGTGGCCGCGATGTCCTTCGGGTCCCCGCTCAGCGCCGCCCAGCGGAACGGCCCGCGCCCATCGCAGAAGAGCGGCCTGATATAGGCGGGAACGAACCCGGGGAACGCGAACGCCCGGGCGTAGCCGGCGAGTTGGGCCTCGCCACGGATCGAGTTCCCGTAGTCGAAGACCTCGGCCCCCGCGTCCTGGAAGCCGACCATCGCCGCCACATGGCGCGCCATCGACTCCCTGGCCCGCTCCGTGAACTCGGCCGGGTGCCGGGCCGCGTAGTCCGCCATGTCGTCCAGTTCCACACCCAGCGGCAGATAGCTGAGCGGGTCGTGGGCGCTGGTCTGGTCGGTCACGATATCGATGGGCGCGATCATCTCCAGCAGCCGGGGCACCACGTCGGCGGCGTTCCCCAGCAGCCCGACCGACAGCGGCCGGCGCTCCTGCCGGGCGCGCACCGCCAGCGCGAGCGCTTCGTCGAGCGTGGCCGCCTGCACGTCGAGGAAGCCGTGCTCGATCCGCCGCACGATCGCCCTGGGGTCGCAGTCGACGCACAGCGCGACGCCGCCGTTCATGGTGACGGCCAGCGGCTGGGCGCCGCCCATCCCGCCGAGCCCCGCGGTCAGGGTGAGCGTCCCGGCGAGGCTGCCGCCGAACCGCTTGGCGGCGACGGCGGCGAAGGTCTCGTAGGTGCCCTGGAGGATGCCCTGGGTGCCGATGTAGATCCAGGAGCCGGCGGTCATCTGCCCGTACATGGTCAGGCCCAGCGCCTCCAGGCGGCGGAACTCCTCCCAGTTCGCCCAGTCCCCCACCAGGTTGGAGTTGGCGATCAGCACCCTGGGCGCCCACTCGTGGGTGGTGAGCACGCCCACCGGCCGCCCCGACTGGACCAGCAGCGTCTCGTCGTCCGCCAGGGTGGTCAGCGTCGCGGCGATCGCGTCGAAGGAGCGCCAGTCCCTGGCGGCCCTGCCGGTCCCGCCGTAGACCACCAACCGGTCCGGGTGCTCGGCCACCTCGGGGTCGAGGTTGTTGTGCAGCATCCGCAGCGCGGCCTCCTGCGGCCAGCCCCTGGCGGTCAGGGTGGTCCCGGTCGCCGCCCGCACCGGGCGTGCCCCGGGCAGCGCGCCCGACGCCCCCGACGTTCCTGCCGGCTCTGACGGTCCTGCCATGGCGCCTGCCTCCCCGATGTGGGCGGAATATTCAATCACTCTAGGGGCTGAATAGATTCGCTCAACAGGGCGCGCTTCCCCTTTCCCAACGGGTTTCTCACTCACCTGCCCCGGGTCCGCACGGGCCTGACCCGGGCCGCCCGGTCGTGTTTGGCTGGGTGCATGGTGCTCCCAACCCGACGCGACCAGGCCGTCCGAGCCCTGCTCGCCCACGGCCTCCTCACCGACGACCAGCCACTGGCCGCCCTGCTCGACCTGCGGGGCGTCCAGGAGTCGGCCTCCGCTCTCCATGCTGCCTTCGATGCGGTCACCGCGCCCGGTCAACGGGTGCTGCACACGTTCGCCGTCAAGGCCGCCACCCTGGTGCCGGTGCTGCGGCTGCTGGACGGGTTCGGCATCGGCAGCGAGGTGGCCAGCCCGGGCGAGCTGGCGCTGGCCGAGGCCGCCGGCCTCGCCGCCGACCGGATCGTGCTCGACTCCCCCGCCAAGACCGGCGCCGAGCTACGCCGCGCCCTGGACCTCGGCATCGCCTGCAACGCGGACAACCCCCAGGAGCTGGAACGGCTGGACGCGCTGCTTCCCGACCACCCCGGCCATGGCCCGATCGGGCTGCGGGTCAACCCGCAGCTGGGCGGCGGCACCATCGACGCGATGAGCACCGCGACCGCCACCAGCAAGTTCGGGGTCGCGCTGCGCGACCCGGGGGCGCGCGACTGGGTGGTGCGCGCCTTCCTCACCCGCCCCTGGCTGACCCGGCTGCACTGCCATGTGGGCTCCCAGGGCATGGCGCTGGAGACGATGGCGGACGGCGTGCGGGAGACCTACGAGCTGGCCGAGGAGATCAACGCGGCGGCCGGCCGGCGGCAGGTCGACACCCTGGACATCGGCGGCGGGCTGCCGGTCAACTTCGCCTCCGACGAGATCACGCCCGCGTTCGCCGACTACGCGCGGCTGTTGAGAGAGACGGTGCCCGGCCTCTTCGACGGGCGGTACGGGCTGGTCACCGAGTTCGGCCGGGCGCTGCTCGCCAAGGCCGGCATGGTGGTGGCCCGCGTCGAGTACACCAAGGAGTCCGGCGGCCGCCCGATCGCCGTCACCCACGCCGGCGCCCAGGTCGCGACGCGGACCGTCTTCGCGCCCGCCTCCTGGCCGCTGCGGATCGCGGTCTACGACGCGGGCGGCGAACCCAGCGCCGAGCCGCTGGTCAGCCAGGACGTGGCCGGGCCCTGCTGCTTCGCCGGGGACCTGGTCGCCATCGACCGCCCGCTGCCGAGGCTCCGGCCGAACGACCTGGTGGCCCTGCTGGACACCGGCGCGTACTACTTCTCCACGCCCTTCGGCTACAACGCGCTCCCCCGCCCGGCCGTCTACGGCTACTCGGTCGACGGCCGGGGCCCCGCCGTGCTGACCCCGCTGCGCCGCGCGCAGACCCTGGCCGAACTGGTGGCGGAGGCGGGCGGCTCGCTCTGACGGCGGGCGCGAATGGAACGAAGCGGCACGGAACGGAGCGGCACGGAACGGAGCGGAACGGAGCGGCACGGAACGGAGCGGCGCACGCGCAACGGTGCGGTCGCGCGACGGGCCGAGAAACGGCGCGCGACGGGCGGAACGCGCCGGTTGGGGCGGCGCGCACGGGCAGCACGCGCCGTTCAGTCCAGGAAGACGCCCCGCGCGGCGGCCCGTTCGTCGAACCGTTCCAGCCGCGCCTGCGCGTCCGGCAGCGCGTCGCACATCGCCTCCAGCAGCGCCCGCCCCAGCAGCAGCGGCGCGCACGCCGTGTCGAAGGAGAGCGCCGTGCTCACCGGCGCGACAAAGAGCTGGTCGGTGGGCGCGGCGACCGGCGCCAGCGGGCTGTCGGCCACGGTCACCACCGCCAGCCCCAGCTCCCTGGCCACCCCGAGCGCAGCCGGCAGCTCACGCGGGTAGCGCGGCAGCGCGAAGCAGAGCAGGGCGCGCGCCCCCGCGTCGGCGGCCTGCTCGATCCGGTCGGCCAGGTGCGAGCCGCCCTCGTCCAGCAGCCGGACGTCCGGGTGCACCTTGGCGGCGAAGTAGGCGAAGCCGCGCGCCTCGGCCGCCGCCGCCCGCAGGCCCAGCACCGGGAGCGGCCGCGAGGCCGCCAGCAGCCGGCCGGCCCGCTCCAGCCGCGTCGGATCGCCCAGTTCGTCCGCCAGCGCGCGCAGCCGCGCCACCTCGGCCCACACCGCCTGCTGGTAGACGTTGGGCTCGCCGCCCTCGCCCGCCGGCGCGCGCTCCCCGGCGCGCAGCGCCTCGCGCAGCCGCCGGCGCAGCCCCGGATAGCCGTCGAAGCCCAGCGCCACGGCGAACCTGGTCACCGACGGCTGGCTCACCCCGGCCAGCCCGGCCAGCTCCACGCTGGACAGGAACGGCGCCTCCTCGGCCCGCCGCACCAGCACCTGCGCGATCCGCCGCTGAGTCGGGGTCAGCCGGTGCCCCTCGAACAGGCCCGCCAAGCGCGCGCTCGCCTCACTCATCCGCGTCAGTCTAGGCAGCGTCCCGAACGGGCGGACCCGAGCCGCCCGGCCGAACCTCCCCCGGGCCGCCGCACCCGGGGACCCCCGGTCCCATAGGGGGGTTAGCCCCCGTGCCGCCCGCCTCGGGAAGGCCGTACCGTGGCGCCATGAAGAGTGGCCGTGATCCTGAGCTGACCCGAGACACCGACCTGAAACGGGATCTCGAAGCAGCCGTGCAGACCCGCAAGGAGCTGGGTGAGGGGTACGAGGCCGAGCTGGTCGACTCGTTTCTCGAAAAGGTCGAGCAGCGCATCGAGAGCACCGTGGACAAGCGCGTCCGGCGCCAACTCGCCGAGCAGCAGATGGTGATCGCCCGGGGCGGTCGGCCCTCGCAGAGCGCCGACGCCCAGGGCCCCGGGGTGGCGTTCGGCCTGGCCGCGCTCTCCCTGGTGCTGGCGATCCCGCTCTCCGCGATCGCCGCCGTGCAGACCGGCCTGGCCGGGCTGTTCGTCTGCTGGGCCGGCGTGGTGGGCGTCAACGCGTGCTTCCTCGGGCACACCAAGCTGCGCGGCGACGGCGAGAAGAAGTCCGACTGGGACTAGAGACCGCTCCCGACCGTCGGGTCCCCGCACGACAGGCGTCGAGCCCCTCGGGCGGGTGGCCCGAGGGGCTCGACGGAGGACTGGCGGGGGCCGCCGCACCCCGGCGCGAAGCCGAGGGCGGGACGACGGCGGCCCCCGCGGGGACACGGGCCGGGTCGGGGCCTCGTGTCCGGGCGACCAGGGAGGTCCGGGAGCCGCTCCGGAGGTCCTTGGTGCCGACATCCAGAACTCTGCCGGAGCGGTGTTAACGACGCGTTGCCCGGCCGTGACACTTCGGGATCTCTTGGTGCACCCGCGCGTTCAACGCCGGTCGCACCCGCACCCGCGCGTTCAACGCCGGCCGCACCCGCACCCGCGCGTTCAACGCTGGTCGCACCCGCACCCGCGCGTTCAACGCCGGCCGCGCCCGCACCCGGGCCGTCACGCCGGCGCGGTCCCGGTCCCCGTTCCCACGCCGGCACCGGTGCCGGCGCGCTCGCCCGCGAGGAAGGCCAGCAGGTCCTGCCGGCTGACGACGCCCGTCGGCTTGCCCTCGACCAGCACCACGGCGGCGTCCGCCGCGTGCAGCGTGCTCATCAGGTCGGCGATCGGCTCGCCCGAGCCGACGTGCGGCAGCGGCGGGCTCATGTGCGCGTCCAGCCGGTCGTCGAGCGCCGCCTTGGTGGTGAACAGCGCGTTCAACAGCTCCTTCTCGACGACCGAGCCCACGATCTCGGCGGCCATCACGTCGGGGTGTCCCGCCCCCGGCTTGACCACCGGCATCTGCGAGACGCCGTACTCGCGCAGCACCTCGATCGCCTCCCCCACCGTCTCGTCCGGGTGCATGTGCACCAGCGACGGCAGCCCGCCCGACTTGGCGCGCAGCACGTCGCCGACCCGGGTCGCCGGCTCGCCGCCCTCCAGGAAGCCGTAGTCGGCCATCCACTCGTCGTTGAAGATCTTGCTCAGATAGCCGCGCCCGCCGTCCGGCAGCAGCACGACCACCACGTCGTCCGGGCCGAGTTCGCGCGCCACCTCCAGCGCGCCCACCACCGCCATCCCGCAGGAGCCGCCGACCAACAGCCCCTCCTCTCGGGCGAGTCGGCGGGTCATCTGGAACGAGTCCTTGTCCGAGACGGCCACGATCCGGTCGGCCACGCCCCGGTCGTACGCCTCCGGCCAGAAGTCCTCCCCGACGCCCTCCACCAGGTAGGGGCGGCCCGAGCCGCCCGAGTACACCGAGCCCTCCGGGTCGGCACCGACCACCCGCACCCGGCCGCCGCTGACCTCCTTGAGGTAGCGCCCGGTGCCCGAGATGGTGCCGCCGGTCCCGACGCCGGCCACGAAGTGCGTGATCCGCCCGTCGGTCTGCTCCCACAGCTCGGGCCCGGTGGTCTCGTAGTGGGAACGCGGGTTGTCCGGATTGCTGTACTGGTCGGGCTTCCAGGCGCCGGGCGTCTCGCGCACCAGCCGGTCGGAGACGTTGTAGTACGAGTCCGGGTGCTCGGGGTCCACGGCGGTGGGGCAGACCACCACCTCGGCGCCGTAGGCCCGCAGCACGTTGATCTTGTCCGTGGAGACCTTGTCCGGGCAGACGAACACGCAGCGGTAGCCCTTCTGTTGGGCCACGATGGCCAGGCCGACGCCGGTGTTGCCCGACGTCGGCTCCACGATCACGCCACCGGGCCGCAGCGCGCCCGAGCGCTCGGCGGCCTCGATCATCCGCACGGCGATCCGGTCCTTCACCGACCCGCCGGGGTTGAAGTACTCGACCTTGGCGAGGACGGTGGCCTCGATCCCCTCGGTCACTCGGTTCAGTCTGACCAGCGGGGTGTTGCCGACCAGTTGGATCATGGACTCGTGATACTGCACCTGGGTCTCCGCATTTCAGGGGCGGGTTCTTCCGCTGTGAACGGCGATGGAGAGCACCCTATTGCGTTGCGGGGTGGGCCGGGTTGGGCACCACACAAGTGACGGGGTGGTCGACGAGAGGCGTGGGTGGATGTCAAGAGCGCGCGTGGCACGGAGAATCGCGACGGCGGCCGCCTTCGGGGGCGGCGGCGTCAGTCTGCTGGGGGGAGCCGCCGTGGGACTGCTGCTCACCGAGGCCAGGTACGCCAGGCGGCAGGTGCGGGACGGCTCCTCCGACACCGAGCCGCCGGTCGCCGACGGGGTCTACGGAACGGCCTTCGCGGCGGCGGCCGGCATCCCCTGGCGGCTGGCGATCCTGGGCGACTCGACGGCCGCCGGACTCGGCGTCGAGCACGCCCGCCAGACCCCGGGCGCGCTGCTGGCCTCCGGGCTCGCGGCGGTCTCCGAACGCCCCGTCGAGCTGCACAGCGTGGCGCTCTCCGGCGCCCGCTCCCTCGACCTGGAACGCCAGGTGTCGCTGCTGCTCACCGAGCCGGGGCGGGCCCCGGTGCCCGACGTGTGCGTGATCATGATCGGCGCCAACGACATCACCGGCCGGGTCTCGCCCGCCGAGTCGGTGCGCCACCTCTCGGACGCCGTCTCCCGGCTGCGCACCGCCGGCTGTCAGGTGGTGGTGGGCACCTGCCCGGACCTGGGCTCGGTGGAGCCGGTCGGGCAGCCGCTGCGCTGGGTGGCGCGGCGGCTGTGCCGGCAGCTCGCGGCGGCGCAGACCATCGCCGTGGTGGAGCTGGGCGGCCGGACGGTCTCGCTGGGCACGCTGCTGGGGCCCGAGTTCGCCGCGCACCCACGGGAGTTGTTCGGGCCCGACCGCTACCACCCCTCCGCCGCCGGCTACGCCACGGCGGCCATGGCGGTGCTGCCCACGCTCTGCGCCGCGCTCGGCGTGTGGCCGGAGGAGCGGCGGCCGGGGATGCCGCGCGGGGAACGGCTGCTGCCGGTGGACCGCGCGGCGGCGCGCGCGGTGCTCGAAGGGGGCACGGAGGTCAGCTCGGCGGAGCGCGGCACCCGTCGCGCGCCCTGGGCGCTCCTCAAGCGCCGGCGCAGGCGCCCGCTGCCCACCGAGGCGACGGAGCCCGTGGGACACCAGGACGAGGAGGGCGCGCCGGCGTCCGACCGCTCGCGGGGGCGGGCGGGCTGGTCGAGCGAGCCCGTGACATAACCTCTACCTGCCGGTAACTTCGACCCGGGCGAGCCGCCCGTCCGTCCCCGTTCCGCCCCGGAGGAAGCCGTGCCCGAAGCAGTGATCGTCTCAGCAGCCCGCTCGCCGATCGGACGGGCCGGCAAGGGCTCGTTGAAGGAGATGCGGCCCGACGACCTGACCGCCACGATCGTCCGCGCCGCGCTCGACCAGGTCCCGCAGCTCGACCCGACCGAGATCGACGACCTGATGCTCGGCTGCGGCATCCCCTCCGGCGCCCAGGGCAACAACCTCGCCCGCGTCGTCGCCGTCCAGCTCGGCATGGACCACCTGCCGGCGACCACCATCACCCGGTACTGCTCCTCCTCCCTCCAGACCACCAGGATGGCGATGCACGCCATCAGGGCCGGCGAGGGCGACGTCTTCGTCTCGGCCGGCGTCGAGATGATCTCCGTCAACCCCAGGGAGGGCGCCGAGACCCACAACCCGCTCTTCGCCGAGGCCGAGGCCCGCACCGCGCACCGCGCCGAGCACGGCGGCGAGGGCTGGCACGACCCGCGCGAGGACGGTCAACTCCCCGACATCTACATCGCGATGGGCCAGACCGCCGAGAACCTGGCCCGGGCGAAGGGGATCACCCGCCGGGAGATGGACGAGTTCGGGGTGCGCTCGCAGCAGCTGGCCGAGCGGGCCATCGCCGACGGCTTCTGGCAGCGCGAGATCACCCCGGTCACCACGCCCGACGGCACCGTGGTCGCCGCCGACGACGGCCCGAGGCCCGGCGTGACGCTGGAGGGCGTCTCCGCCCTGAAGCCGGTCTTCCGCCCCGACGGCCTGGTCACGGCGGGGAACTGCTGCCCGCTGAACGACGGCGCCGCCGCGCTGGTGGTGATGTCCGACACCCGCGCCCGCGAGCTGGGCATCACGCCGCTGGCCCGGGTGGTCTCCACCGGCGTCTCCGCGCTCTCGCCCGAGATCATGGGCCTGGGCCCGGTGGAGGCGTCCCGCAGGGCGCTGGCCCGCGCCGGCCTGACCATCGACGACATCGACCTGGTGGAGATCAACGAGGCGTTCGCGGCCCAGGTGATCCCGTCCTACCGGGAGTTGGGCATCGACCTGGACCGGCTGAACGTCAACGGCGGCGCCATCGCCGTGGGCCATCCCTTCGGGATGACCGGCGCCCGGATCACCACCACGTTGCTCAACTCGCTGCGCTGGCACGACAAGCAGTTCGGCCTGGAGACCATGTGCGTGGGTGGCGGGCAGGGCATGGCCATGGTGCTGGAGCGACTCAGCTGAGGAGACCGAGGAACGGAGGAGCGGACGGCGGCGACCCCGGGTGGCGGGGTCGTCACCCGGACGGGGGGCGTGCGCCGGCGGGCGCGGCCCGGTCCGTCCCGACCCGGCGGTATATCCGCGCGATACCGAAGCGGACCCGGGATGTGATCCACGCCCGCTCGACGGGACGAAGGCGCAGGTCAACGCCGACAGGGGGGCGCGTAAAGGACCAAATACCTGTCCACTTCATGACGTTTTGCACTGCACGCCGTGTCCGCGCCCCGGAAACCTGAGATAAGAAGTCAGGGACCAACAGCACTGGGAGCGAGTCCGTGAGCGCCATATCCGTCATCCTGCTGGTGAGCGCCGGCACCACCGTTGCCCTGGGCGGCCTGTCCCTGTACACCGTGCGTGCCCTGCGCGGGGAGTTGGCCGCGCTGCGGTCGGAGCTGGCCGCCGGCGCGGCGCGGGTACCGGGGGCGCGGCGCGAGGTCTCCCCCGACGACGTCAGAACGGCCGTGGTGACGGCGCTGGCCGAGGAGCGGGAGCGGGAGCTGGCGGAGGCCAGGGCGTACTGGGCGGAGCAGGACGCCAGGGACGACGAGGGCCCGGGCGCGCTGCTGGCCGGCCGTGGCCTGAGCTATGTGGTCGCTGACGACGACGAGGAGCTGCTGGACGCCCTCTTGGAGCGCTATCTGCTGAGCGACTCGACGCTGCCGCCCACCATCCGCGAGGGCTCGCTGTTCCTGCCCCGGCAGGCCGACGAGGGCGCCGAGGACACCCACGAGGAAGCGGGCGGGGCCCCCGGCGACGCGCCCGGCGGCGAGGAGGACGCGCAGGCGGACGAGTCGGCCGCGTTGGCCGCCGCCCGCCGCCGGCACCCCTCGCACCCGGGGTTCACGCTCTCCGGCGAGCCGGTGGACCGCTCGGACGCCGGCGGCCGGCGCCACCGCGCCGACCACGGCGACACGGCCGACCGGCTGACCCAACTCGCGGCCTCCCGCGTCCCGTTGGCGGACGTGCGGCCGGGCCCGCTGGGCACCCTGGACGTCTTCCTCTTCGCCGACGGCACCACGCTGTGCCTCACCCCCAGCCACCAGGAGGCCGCCGAGCGGCTGGCGTCGGCGCTGCGCGCCGGCGAGCCGCCGGTGCTGATGGGCGGCTCGGCGGTCTCCGGCGCCTATGCGCTGACCTTCTCCTGCGGCGCGGAGGAGAACGTCTATCTGCTGGCCGACCGGGTGGTCGCCTCCACGCTCCCCGGCGAATAGCACTCCGGCGAGTAGCACTCCGCGCCGGGAGCGCGCGGGGCGCGCGTCCGGCGGCCCCGGCGCGCGTGAGATGCTCCGGGACGGAACGACCGCACGGAGGCGAGCGAGATGGCGGTGGAGACGGCGGAGTTGCACGCCGCGCTGGAGCGGGTCGTGGAGCGGCTGCGGCGGCTGCCGGAGAGCCGGCTGCGGCGCGGGGCGGCGGCCGAGGGGCGCGCCCTCGCCGACGCGTTGACGCGCCGGGCGCAGCTGCTGGAGGAGCCCCACCTGGGTGGCACCCGGCGGGTGCCCGACGCGGGCCTGTGGGCGGTGGGCGACCAGATCACGGTGACCGGACACGACCTCGCCCGCGCCATCGAGGCCGCCGACGACCCGGCCCGCGCGGAGCGCGAACTGGCCGAGGCGCTGCGGCTGCTGGCCGCGTTCAGGGTCTGAACGCAGGCCGCCGCGCGCCCCGTTCACGGTCCGAACGCGGCCCGGACGCCGCCGGGCCCCGACGAGAGGTCTCGTCGGGGCCCGGTGAGTGAAGCGGTGGACGGCGCCCGGGAGGGCGCCGGCGGTCAGTCGCCCTGAAGGATGGCGATCAGCCGCAGGAACTCCATGTAGATCCAGACCAGGGTCAGGGTCAGGCCGAAGGCGGCCAGCCAGGACTCCTTCTCCGGGGCGCCGTAGGCGACGCCGTCCTCGACCATCTTGAAGTCGAGGGCGAGGAAGCAGGCGCCCAGGATGATGCCGATCACGCCGAAGGCGACGCCGAGCATCCCGTCCCGCAGGCCCAGGCCGTTGCCGCCGCCGATCATCGCGACGACGAGGTTGACCAGGGACAGCAGGATGAAGCCCACCGCGGCGGCGAGCACGAACTGGGTGAAGCGGGCGGTGACGCGGATGATGCGCTGCTTGTACATGAACAGCACACCGGCGAAGACCGCCATGGTGCCGATGACCGCCTGCATCGCGGCGCCGGGCGCGTACTGGTTGATCGCGTTGCTGATGGCACCGAGGAAGATGCCCTCGGTGACGGCGTAGGCCAGAATCAGCGGCGGCGAGGGCTCACGCTTGAACGACTGCCACAGGCCGAGGCCCAGCGCGATCAGCGCGAAGACCACGCCGACGCCCACCGGCAGGTCGGTGATCCAGGCGACAGCGGCGGCGGCGACCACGGCACCCAGGGTGATCGCGGTGCGCGAGACGACGCTGTCGATCGTCATCACATTGGGGCGGGTGGGGGCGACATATCCGCCGTCGGGGCCCACCTGCGGCTGCGCATACGGGTTCCCCGGCTGCGGCGCGTAGGGGTTGGCAGGGCTCCCCGCGTACGGATTCCCGGTCTGCGGCTGCGGTCCGGCGTTGAAGCCGGCGTAGCCGCCGTCCCGACTGAACCCCCGACGCGTGAAGACCGGGTTGCTGCTCCTCATCTCACTCCTCCATGGGCCGCACGGCACGGCCTTGCTACCAGAGTAATGCGTTAGCAAAGTCCGCACGGTAGTGCACCCAAGGAAACTACTGGAAGAGCCGCATTGTTCCCAGCCCTTCAAGAGCCCCGCCCCGGCCGGCGGGAGGTGCTGCTCAGGGGTGTCCGACCCGGGTGGTGCCGCGCTCGGCGACGGCCCCGGCCTGGGGCGCCGGGGCCCGCACCCGGGCGGGCACCCAGGGTGGCTCCCCCGGGCAGGTCCGCCGGATAGGTGCGGGCCTCCTCGTTGACCGAGAGCAGCCCGCCGGAGGCGTCGAGGAGCAGCGGTCCAGGACCGGGTGAGCCCTCGGGGGGTGGATTGACCGTCGGCTCGGCGAACAGCCCCGGGATGTCCGGCGCCTTCGCGGTGCGGACGAGCAACCGGGCCGCGCCGGGCGGGCGTTGGCCGACTCCGGTCGCTGGCCACCACACTCGCGGTCGTCGCCGGATTTCCGCTGCTGGGCGCCGCACTGGCGCCGACCCTGGCCGAACGGGGTCGACGGCGCCAACGGCCCTGATCCGCCTCGGCGTTGGGAGGAGGCTCTGGGTGCCCGGAGCCGGACTTGAACCGGCACGGCCCGAAGGCCAGCGAGTTTTAAGCTCACCGTGTCTGCATTCCACCATCCGGGCACAGATCCCAAGCCGTACCGGGCGCCGGGGCGCCGAGGGAGTCATCCGAGCTTAACGGCCGGATTCGACCCGAACACCGGTGCCCCAGCGCGATGTTGTCTGATTTTATGAGCTGTTGACGACGCGTCAGTACGCGACGGGGCTGTTACAGGCAGCTTTGGCCCGGACGGGGTGCCGCCGTCGCGCGAAGGATGACGCAAATCAACCCTCCGCATCCTTCCGCACACTCAGGGATCATCTCCTCCTCAGGTAGGACGACGGACCGTCCCGTCTCCGACCCGAGGCCGTCCGCCCCGGGAAGGCGGGAGGAGTTGGCGGCCGGAGGGATCACAGACGGGCGGTTTCGGCTCAGGATGGAGGAGTCCTTCCCGCGTCCCGGCTGGAGTACGCCGTGTCCCATGAAGCGCCAGTGCCGCACACCGATTCGACCGGCAGCACGCCCGAGGCCCCCGGCGGCGAGGTGGCCGCCAGGGCCGTGGACCTGACCAAGGTCTACGGCACGGGCGAGACCAGGGTGGTGGCCCTCGACCAGGTCAGCGTCGCCTTCGAGAGGGGGAACTTCACCGCGATCATGGGCCCGTCGGGCTCAGGGAAGTCCACGCTGATGCACTGCATGGCGGGCCTGGACTCGATATCCGCCGGCTCCGCGCGGCTCGGCGACACGGAGCTGAACGGGCTGAGCGACCGCCGGCTGACCCAACTCCGCAGGGACCGCGTCGGGTTCGTCTTCCAGACGTTCAACCTGCTGCCCACACTCAACGCGCTGGAGAACATCACGTTGCCGATGGGCATCGCCGGGACCAAGCCCGACCGGGAGTGGCTGGACCAGGTGATCTCCACGGTCGGGCTCGGGGACCGCCTCAGGCACCGGCCGGCCCAGCTCTCCGGCGGCCAGCAGCAGCGGGTGGCGGTCGCCCGCGCGCTGGCCGGCCGGCCGGAGATCGTCTTCGCCGACGAGCCCACCGGCAACCTGGACTCGCGGGCCGGCGCCGAGATCCTGGGCTTTCTGCGCAACTCCGTCCGGGAGTTGGGGCAGACCGTGGTGATGGTCACCCACGACCCGGTCGCGGCCGGCTACGCGGACCGCGCGGTCTTCCTCGCCGACGGCCGGGTCGTGGACGACATGCCGGCCCCCACGGCGGAGCGGGTCCTGGAACACATGAAGCGGTACGACGCCAGGGGCCACACCGGTCCCTGAGCGGCGGGGGCTCCCGGCCGGCGGCCGGCCGGGAGGTCAGCTCGTCAGCTCGTCAGCTCGACCCAGGAGCGCGGCCGCAGCGGCAGCCCCGAGGCGCCGTCGTCCGGGGTGCGGACCGCGAGGATCTGGTTGACGCCGATCCGGCCGCGCTCGAACTGGAGCGCGGACGCGGCCATGTAGAGCCGCCAGATCCGCGCCCTGGCCGGGCCGACCAGCCGCACCGCCTGGTCCCAGCCCTGCTCCAGGTTGCGCACCCAGCGGCGCAGCGTCAGCGCATAGTGCTCGCGGAGCGACTCGACGTCCCGCACCTCAAGGCCCGAACGTTCCAGCAGGTTCACCGTGCGCCCCACCGGGGCGAGTTCGCCGTCGGGGAAGACATAGGCGTCGATGAACGGGTCGATCCGGTAACTGCCCTCGTCGGCCAGCGGCCGGCGGGCGATCTGGTGGTTGAGCAGCCGGCCGCCGGGGCGCAGCAGCCGGAAGAGCCGGTCGGCGTACTCCTGGTAGCGGGCGGTGCCGACGTGTTCGGCCATGCCGACGGAGGCGACGGCGTCGAAGGGGCCGTCGGTCACCTGGCGGTAGTCCTGGACCCTGATCTCGACGCGGTCGGTCAGGTCCTCCTTGGCGACGCGCTCCCTGGCGTACTCGGCCTGCTCGGCGGAGAGCGTCACGCCGACCGCCCGCACGCCGTAGTGCTGGGCGGCGTGCAGCACCAACGAGCCCCAGCCGCAGCCGACATCGAGCAGTCGTTGCCCCTCGCGCAGCCCCAGCTTGCGGCAGATCAGGTCGAGCTTGGCGGCCTGGGCGTCCTGGAGGTCGTCGGTGCCGGGGCCCCAGACCGCGCAGGAGTAGACCATGGAGGGGCCGAGCACCAGCTCGTAGAACTCGTTGCCGACGTCGTAGTGGTGGCTGATGGCCCGGCGGTCCCGGCGCTGGGAGTGCGCGGTTCCCGGCCGGCGGCGGCGGTCCTCCTCGCGGGGCGGGCGGACCGGCAGCGGCAGCGGCCCGGAGAGGGCGAGGAGTTCGGGGACGACGGACAGCATCCGGGTGCGCGGGACGGCCGGCGCGTCCGCGCGGTCCCAGACCAGTTCGGAGAGCGCGGCGAGCGCCTCGTACAGGTCGCCGTCGACGTCGATGTCGCCGGCCACCCAGGCGCGGGCGAGGCCGAGTTCGCCGGGCCGGAAGAGCATCCGACGCAGTGCCCGGCGGCGTCGGACCACGATGACGGGCCCCTCGGTCGGCCCGGCCTCGCTGCCGTCCCACGCCCGGAGGCGGAGCGGAAGCGGGGAGCCGAGGAGCTGTTCGGTGAGAGCGGCGAGGCGGGGAGCGACAGTCACGAGACAAACCTCCGCAGATTTGGACAAACTGCCCACGGTTACCTTGGCGTCCAGCTCTCGTTGAACGCCGCCGATCCGCCGCCGATTCCGCGCGATTCCCCCCACACCGCCCCCTCGATTGGGCCGCCCGGCCCACCCCGTGACCCGAACACGCTGCGGGCGGGCGACCGCGTGGGTCGCCCGCCCTCGGCGTGCGGTGGATCGGGGCCTCGAAGGGCCCTTCGGTCAGCCCGCGCGGGCCTCCGAGCGCTCCCTGGCCGGGCGCTCCTCGGCCGCGCCGGCCGGCCGCTCGACCGGCCTGGCCGGGGCCGGGACGGGCGCCGCCGCCTCGTGGAACTCGTCGCGCGGGTGCTCCATGGCGCCCAGCGAGACGACCTCGCGCTTGAGGAAGAGGCCCAGCGTCCAGTCGGCGAAGACCCGGATCTTGCGGTTCCAGGTCGGGACGGCCATGCCGTGGTAGCCACGGTGCAGGTACCAGCCGATGCGGCCGCGGAAGCGGAGCGACAGCCGGCCCAGCTTGATCATGGCCACGCCCTTGTGCAGGCCGAGGCCGGCGACCGCGCCCATGCTGGCGTGCTTGTACTCGTGCTGCGGGAAGCCGCGCATCCCGGCGATGACGTTGTCGCCGAGCACCTTGGCCTGGCGCAGGGCGTGTTGGGCGTTCGGCGGGCACCAGGCGTTCTCCACCCCGGCCTCGCGCGCGGCCAGGTCGGGGACCTGGGCGTTGTCGCCGGCCGACCAGATGTGGCCGGTGCCCTTCACCTGGAGGGTGGGCTCGGTGTCCACGTGGCCCCTGGGGCCCAGCGGCAGCCCGAAGTCGGCGAGCGCCGGGTTGGGCTTGACGCCGGCCGTCCAGACCAGGGTGTTCGAGTCCAGCTCGACGCCGTTGCTGAGCACCACGTGGCCGTCGACGCAGGACTTCAGGGAGGTCTTGAGGTGCACCTCGATGCCGCGCTGCTTGAGGTGTTCCAGGCCCCACTCGCCGAGCTTGGGCCCGACCTCGGGGAGGATGCGCTCGGCCACGTCGACCAGCACGAAGCGCAGGTCCGCCGGCTTGATGCTCGGGTAGTACTTCGTGGCGTCCCTGGCCATGTCCTCGACCTCGCCGATGGTCTCGGCTCCGGCGAAGCCGCCGCCCACGAAGACGAAGGTCAGCGCCTTGCGGCGGATCTCCTCGTCGGTGGTGGAGTCGGCCTTGTCCAACTGCTCCAGGACGTGGTTGCGCAGGCCGATGGCCTCCTCGACGCCCTTCATGCCGATGCCCTGCTCGGCCAGGCCGGGGATCGGGAAGGTGCGGGAGACGGCGCCGAGCGCCACCACCAGGTAGTCGAAGGGGACCTCGTAGGACGAACCGACGTGCGGCGCCACCGTGGCGACCTGCCGGTCCTGGTCGATGGTGGTGACTCGGCCGGTGAGGACCTCTGCCTTGGGCAGCACGCGACGCAGGGGCACCACGACGTGCCGCGGGGAGATGCTGCCGGCAGCGGCTTCGGGAAGGAAGGGCTGGTAGGTCATGTAGGAGCGAGGGTCGACGACGGTGACGGTGGCCTCGCCATACCGCAGCTTCTTCAGGATGCGGCGGGCCGCGTACAGACCGACGTAACCCCCGCCTACGACGAGGATGCGCGGACGCTCCGTGGTGCTCATGCCATCGAGTATCCACCCACCCCCGGGGGCGACCTCGTGAGGCCCTTCACAAGCGTCGGGCGACTTTGTGCTACACTTCGCGCCCCACTGCGCCGGGCGCCTCGTCCCCACCGGGCCCAACGACCCCTCAGAACCCGGGAGTCGGGCCCCTCACAAGAGAACGAGCCAGGTCGAGAGGGTGCCCCCCGGCGCGACCCGGCCGACGCCGCCGGCCGTCCCGCGCCTTCCGCGTTCGCCGCCCCGGGGCCTCCGACCGCCGGGCACCGCTCGGCGTCCACCGTTCGGAACACTTTCGGGGCCTGTCGGCACCCCGGTCATGTGAATAACTTCACGAAGTTCGTCACCGCCCCGCCGGGCGGCGGCCGCAGCCGGCCTCGGCCCGGCGGGAGAGCCGGCGGAAAACCCGGAAACGCCCCGCTCAGCGGGCCAGCACGCTCCACAGCAGGCCGTCCAGGATGTCGTGCTCGGAGACCGTGACCCGGGCGACGTCCGCCCGTTCCATGGCGCGCAGCAGCACCAGGGCGCCGGCGCCGATCACGTCGACCCGCCCCGGGTGCATCGAGGGAACGGCCGCGCGCTCGGCGTGGGTCGCGCGCAGCAGCCAGTCGACGATCTCCCGCACCCGCTCCCGCTCCAGCACCGCGTGGTGGATGGCGGCCGGGTCGTACTCGGACAGCTCCAGGGCCATGGCCGCCACCGTGGTGACCGACCCGGCCAGCCCCACCAGCGTGCCGGCGCGCTCCAACGGCACGCGCTCGGCGGCCAGTTCGAGGGCCGCGTCGATGTCGGCGGTCAGCGCGGCCAGCGCCTCGGGCCCCGGCGGGTCCGCCACCGCGCCGTCGGCCGTCGTCAGATGCCGCTCGGTGAGCCGGACGCAGCCGATGTCCACGCTGCGCGCCGCCGACACCCGATCGTCGCCCAGCACGAACTCGGTGGAGCCGCCGCCGATGTCCATCACCAGGAACGGCCGCGCCACCTCGGGCCGGCCGGCCAGCTCCCGCGTCGCGCCGGTGAAGGAGAGCGCGGCCTCCTCGTCCCCGGTGATCACCTCGGGCACCACGCCCAGGATCTCCTTGACGCCCCGCACGAAGTCGTCGCGGTTCTCGGCGTCCCTGGAGGCCGAGGTGGCGACGAACCGCAGCCGGTCGGGGGTCACCCCGTGGGCGGCGATCGCCGCCGCGTAGTCCCGGCACGCCGCCAGGGTGCGGGCCAGCGCCTCGGGCGCCAACCGGCCGGTGCGGTCCACGCCCTGGCCCAGCCGGACGATCTCCATCCGCCGCTCGCGGTCGACCAGTTGACCGGTCTCCGGGTCGGCGTCGGCCACCAGCAGCCGGATCGAGTTGGTGCCGCAGTCGATGGCGGCGGCGGTCGTCAGGCTCATGCGTTCTCTCCTCGCGCGGGGTGCGGGCCGGCCTTGGCCTCGGCGGCGGCTCCGGTGGCGCAGCGGCCGGCGCGCCACCACTCGGGCAGCATGGCCAGGGCCTCGTCGCCCAGCGGGTTGACGCCGGGTCCCGCGACCAGCGCGTGCGCGACCAGCACATGGAGGCACTTGACCCGCTCCGGCATCCCGCCGGCGCTGGGGAAGCCGGCCAGCACCTCGATCGCGTCCCGCCGCGCCAGGTAGTCCTCGTGGGCCGCCCGGTAGGCGGCGGCCAGCTCCGGGTCGGCGGCCAGCCGCTCGGTCATCTCCCGCATCACGCCGTTGGCCTCCAGGGTGCCGATGGCGGAGGCGGCGCGCGGGCAGGTCAGGTAGTAGGTGGTGGGGAACGGGGCGCCGTCGGGCAGCCGGGGCGCCGTCTCCACCACGTCGGGGTTGCCGCACGGGCAGCGGTGCGCGACCGCGCGCAGCCCGCGCGGGGGGCGGCCGAGCTGCTCCTCGATCACCGCAACGTCGGTCGGGGTCGGGGTTTCCACGGGTGAACTCTTCTCAGGGGGACAACTCACGGGAGGGCGCGGCGAGCGGCGCCTCCCAGGGAACAACGAGTGTCGCGGACGCGGCGGCCGGGCCGCTCACCGGGGCCGGTCGGCCCGGTCGACGCCGTCCCACAGGTTCTGGTGCCAGGGGCGGGGCGCCAACGTCCCCCGGGTGCGCAGCCGTTCGTCACTGCCGGCGTCCGCGCCGGGGGCGCCGTCGGGCAGGACATAGCCGATCTCGCCGGGCCGCACATAGCGCAGCCGCTCCCTGGCCTGCCGTTCGACATAGGCCTCGTCCTGCCAGCGGGCCTTGGCGTCCCGCAGCTCCTCGACGCGGTCGGCGGCCTCCTTGGCCAGCCGCCGCTGCTCGGAGATCTCCGAGCGCTGCTGCACGTACTGGCGCAGCGGATAGGCGAGGGCGACCACCAACGAGCAGACCACCAGCGCCAGCAGCGCGGCCCTGCCGGTGAGCCGGCCGCGCCGCTGCTGGCCGCCGCCCCGGCGCGGCCGGGCGAGCCGGCGGCTCTGCGCCCGGTAGACCCGGGCGGCGGCCTGCTCGCCGAGCGCCCGCAACCGGGTGGCGGTGGAGAACCGGTCCCGCTGCGCGGCCACATCGCCTCCCTGTCGCCCTCGCGTGGACTGCCCACGACTCGTCCCCGCCACCGTACGGGACGGACGGCGGGGACCGGTCGGGGGACACGAACGGGCGGCCGAGGAGCGCCGGGCGGGCGGTGCGCGCCGGGCGCCGGGGCCGCCCGCGCGCGGTCAGCCCTTGAAGCGCGGGAAGGCGCTGCGGCCGGCGTAGACGGCGGCGTCGTCGAGGATCTCCTCGATGCGCAGCAGCTGGTTGTACTTGGCGACCCGCTCGGAACGGGCGGGGGCGCCGGTCTTGATCTGGCCGCAGTTGGTGGCGACGGCCAGGTCGGCGATGGTGACGTCCTCGGTCTCGCCGGAGCGGTGGGACATCATGCACTTGAAGCCGTTGCGCTGGGCCAGCTCCATGGCGTCCAGGGTCTCGGTGAGCGAGCCGATCTGGTTGACCTTCACCAGCAGCGCGTTGGCGGACCGGTTGTCGATGCCGCGCTGGAGCCGCTCGGGGTTGGTGACGAACAGGTCGTCGCCGACGATCTGCACCTTCTCACCGAGCCGCGCGGTCAGCGCCTGCCAGCCGTCCCAGTCCTCCTCGGACAGCGGGTCCTCGATGGAGACCAGCGGGTACGCCTCCACCAACTCCTCGTAGTAGTCGGTGAGCTGCTGGGCGCTGAGGGACTTGCCCTCCAGGGTGTAGGAGCCGTCCGAGTACAGCTCGGTGGCGGCCACGTCCAGGGCCAGCGCGATGTCCTGGCCGGGGGTGTAGCCGGCCTTCTGGATGGCCTCGACGATCAGGTCGAGCGCCTCGCGGTTGGAGGACAGGTTGGGGGCGAAGCCGCCCTCGTCGCCGAGGCCGGTGCCGAGGCCGCGCTCCTTGAGGACCTTCTTGAGCGTGTGGTAGGTCTCCGCGCCCCAGCGGACGGCCTCGGAGAAGGACTCCGCGCCGATCGGGGCGATCATGAACTCCTGGATGTCGACGTTGGAGTCCGCGTGGGCACCGCCGTTGAGGATGTTCATCATCGGCACCGGCAGCAGGTGCGCGTTGGGGCCGCCGAGGTAGCGGAAGAGCAGCAGGTCGCGGGACTCGGAGGCGGCGTGGGCGACGGCCAGCGAGACGCCGAGGATGGCGTTGGCGCCGAGCGAGGACTTGTCCGGGGTCGCGTCCAGGTCGAACATCGCCTGGTCGATCAGGCGCTGCTCGGTGGCGTCGTAGCCGACCAGCTCGGGGCCGATCTGCTCGATGACGGCGAGCACGGCCTTCTCCACGCCCTTGCCGAGGTACCGGTTGGCGTCGCCGTCGCGCAGCTCCAGCGCCTCGAAGGCGCCGGTGGAGGCGCCGGAGGGGACGGCGGCGCGGCCGGTGGAGCCGTCGTCGAGGCCCACCTCGACCTCGACCGTGGGGTTGCCTCGCGAGTCCAGGATCTCGCGGGCTACGACGACGTCGATGGACGGCACGAGGTTCTCCTTCGGGTCAGAGTGTGTGGTCGACCTGCGCGTGACCTGTGCCGGCCCGCCCCGTCGACCTCATCCAAGGTGACGCCCTGAGCCTAACCGCCTCGCGGCCCGCCGCCGTCATCCAGCGCCCGTCACGCGCCGGGAGGCCCGGTGAAGTGCCTGGTCAACCGGGGTTGCGGGACGGCAAAGCTTTTTGTTTAACCACTGAAGAAAACGGGGTGCCCGGCCGGTGAACACCGGCCGGGCACGGGGACGCGTCCGTCAGGTCCGGGGACGGTGACGGATCAGAGGGACAGCTCCTGACCGGGGCGGATCAGGTTGGGGTCCTCGCCGATCACGTCGACGTTGTCGGCCCAGATCTGCCGCCAGGTGGTGTCGTGCTCCTCGGCGATGGCGGAGAGGGTGTCGCCCTTGACGACGGTGTAGGTCTCGCCGTCCCCGGCCTCGGCCGAGCGCGGCTGGGCCTCGACCGGCTGCTCCGGCTCGGGCTGCGCCTCCGGGGCCTGCTCCTCGGGCGCGGACTGCTCGGCGGAGCCGCCGGAGGTGTCGAGTTCGGGGGCCGGGCCGCCGGAGGTCAGCCCGGCCTGGGCGCCGCAGACCGGCCAGGCGCCGGGGCCCTGCATCGCCAACAGCTCCTCGGCGGCGGCGATCTGCTGCTCCTTGGTGGCCTGGTCGGCGCGCGCCGCGTACTGGGTGCCGCCGGCCGCCTCCCAGCTGGACTGGGAGAACTGGAGGCCGCCGTAGTAGCCGTTGCCGGTGTTGATGGACCAGTCGCCGCCGGACTCGCACTGGGCGACGGCGTCCCAGGTGTCCACGGAGGCGGCCGAGGCGCCGGAGGCGCCGATCAGCGGGATGGCCACGGCGGCGCCGGTGACGCCGGCGGCGGTGGCTATGCGGGTGGGCTTGCTGGGACGGCGGTGCCGCCCCGTGCCGGAGAACAGCATGACGTTCCTTCTCACCGGACGCCTGCGAGGTGAGCTGTCGGGTTCGGGATCAGGTGAGTTGCCCGGCCGACAGGGGCAGTTGGGCTGGTCTGTCGGCTTCACCCCGAGCCGTCCACGGCGCCCGAAGGGCGCCGGTCCGGCGGACACGGTCGACACGTCGGCCAGGGGCGGCCGTTGACCGTGCTGGGTCCCCCGCTCCTGTCTGCGGTGGTGCGCGTGGTGGCCCGGGTCGGCGACAGGATTCGGCGTAACGCCCCGGACGCCCGGCGGAAAACCGGGCGAGGGGACACTAAACACACCCGCGCTAACGATTCAAGAACGATGAAGATCGTCGCATCGCCCCAACTTGACCGACTTTGGCCGGAGGGCGACACCTTCTCGCAGGTCAGCGAGGAAAAGGGGTGGTTGGGAGGAGCGGGACACTCCGCGACGGACCGAGAGGATCGTCACACACCAGGCGCTCGCGGGCCGGGGCGCGCCAGGCGACCCAAGAGCCGCCCGGCGCGCGCCGCTTAGCGACCGCTGGCGGTCAAGTCCAGCTGCTGGCCGGGGAGAATAAAGTCTGGGTCGTCCCCAATGACCGATTCGTTCGCCCGGTAGAGGGCGGGCCAGCCGCCCGAGATGTCATGGTCCAGGGCGATCTGCGAGAGGGTGTCGCCCGGAATCACCCGATAGTCGCCGTTCGTTCCCCCACCCGCGTCGGCCCGCTCGTCGGACCGGTCGCCGCGCGCCTCGTCGCGCTGGCGCTCGGCCTCGCCGGCCTCGCCAGTCTCCGCCGGGTCGGGGTCGCCCCGGTGCCGGCCGTTGCCCTCCGACTCGGGCCGCTCGTCCGGCAGATCGCCGGCCCGCCCCTCGTCCGGCTGGTCCCCCGCCTCGGGGGTCTCCTCGACCGGCTCGGGCTCCGGCGTCGCGTCCCCCGGGCGCTCGTCGGTGCCGTCCGACGAGTCCTCGGGCGAGGCGCCGATCTCCTCCTCCGCCTGGGCCTCCTCGGCCTCCTCGGCGCGGTCGATCTCCTCGCGCTGCTCCTGGCGGTACTCCTGCCACACCCCGCTGGCCAGCCCGCAGCCGGGCAGCGCGCCCCGGCCCATCCCGGCCATGATCCGCTCGGCCACGGATATCTGCTGGGCGCGGCTGGCCAGATCGGGCCGGATCGCGAACTCCAACCCGCCGTACTCCTCCCAGAGTTCGATCGTCAACTGGAAGCCTCCGTACTGACCGTTGCCGTCGTTGGCGCTCCACCGGCCGCCGGACTCGCACTCCGCCGCCCGGTCCCACGCCTCGTCGCCGACCGCCGAGGCCGAGCCGGCGCTCAGCAGCGGCATGGCGATGCCGGCGCCGGTGACGCCCGCTGCGACGATGAAGGCAGGAGCCTGCCGTGGGCGACGATGACGACCTGTCCCGGAGCGCATCTGCGGACCCTCCCAAACGAACACTGTTGCGGTTGAGGGGAACCTAGCCGTCCCCACCGCACGATCACAAGCCGATCCCACGCAGATCACGCGCGGATCACACTACTGACGCCCCGTCACGCGCGCCGGCGTGAACTCCACGGGCAGCGAGCGCAGTCCACGCATGATCAGCCCACCGCGCCAGCGCGGCTCGGGCGCACCGCTCGCCCACCGCAGATCCGGCAGCCTTCGCAGCAGCACCGCGAAGGCCGTTCGCGCCTCCGCCCTGGCCAGGGGTGCGCCCAGACAGTAGTGGATGCCGTGGCCGTAGCCGAGATGGGGGTTGTCAACTCGGCGCAGATCCAGGGTGTTCGGGGCCTCGAAGCGCTCCGGGTCCCGGTCGGCCGCCGCGAGCACCACCAGCACCGGCTCGCCGGACTCCACCAACTGCCCGCCCAGGGTGAGCCGTTCGGTGGCGAAGCGCCAGGTCGCCAGCTCGACGGGGCCGTCGAAGCGGAGCAGTTCCTCGACCGCCGTGGCCAACAGCCGCTCGTCGCCGGCCGCCAGCCCGGCGCGCAGCAGGGCCAGTTGCTCAGGGTGACGCAGCAGCGCGTGCACGCCGTTCCCGATCAGGTTGACCGTGGTCTCGAAGCCGGCGAAGAGCAGGATGAACGCCATCGCCGCCGCCTCGTCCTCGGTCAGCTGCTCGCCGTGATCGGAGGCGCGGATCAGCCCGGAGATCAGGTCGTCGCCCGGCGCCAGGCGCTTACGGTGGATCAACTCCGCGAGATAGCCGCGCATCCGCTTCACCGCGCGCCCCACGCCGCCCCGCTTGCCGCTGGTGTGCAGCATCATGCCGGCCCAGGAGCGGAAGTCGTCCTGGTCCTCGGCCGGCACGCCCAGCAGGTCGCAGATGGCGTAGATGGGCAGCGGGAACGCGAACTCGTCGATCAGGTCGGCCGATCCGCGCTCCGCGAAGCCGTCGACCAGCCGCTCGGTCAACTCCCGCACCCGGGGCTCGAACGCGGCGACCCGGCGCGGGGTGAACGCCTGCGAGACCAGTCGGCGCAGCCGGGTGTGGTCGGGCGGGTCGATGTTGAGGAGGTGCGTCATCAGCCCGGCGCCGCGCTCGCCGGGGATGCCGACCCGGCCCGCGGCGTGCCGGTCGGCGCTGTGCCGGGACGGGTTCTTGCTGAGCCTGGGGTCGGCCAGGGCCGCGCGGGCGTCCCGGTAGCGGGTCACCAGCCAGGCCTCGACGCCGCTGGGCAGGGTCGCCCGGTGCACGGGCGCGTGCTCGCGCAGCCACGCGTAGGCGGGGTAGGGGTCGGCCAGGAAGTCGGGTCCGAACAGCGCCGGTCGCTCCCCCGCGCCGGCGTGCGCGGGGCAGGGGTCCGCGCCCGCGTGCGCGCCGTCCCGCACGCCGGCTCGTTCCCGTTCGCGGGCACGCTGCCCGGCGGCGCACTCAGCCACCCGCGCGCTCCCCGGGCCGGTCCGGGATCACCGCCGAGACGCGGAAGCCGCCCTCGTCGGTCGGGCCGGAGACGAAGCCGCCGCCCAGCGCCGTCACCCGCTCCCGCATCCCGACCAGGCCGTTGCCGCCGCTGGGCAGCCTGGCCTCGTCGGGGCGGCGGGCGGCGCCGTCGGGGGCCTCGTTGCGCACCTGCACGGCGACCTCGCCGTCCCGGTGCGCCAGCCGCACCCAGGCGGCGGCGCCGGCCGCGTGCTTGTGCACATTGGTCAGCGCCTCCTGGACCACCCGGTAGGCCGTCGACTCCACCTGCTCCGGATAGTCGCGGTGCTCGCCCTCGACGGCCAGCTCCACCCGCATCCCCGCCGCCCGCGACTCCTCGACCAGGGCGCGCAGCCCGGTGAGCCGGGGCCCCTCGCCGTTGCCGGCGGGCCCGGGCGGCTGGCGCCCCTCGTCGGGCGTCCGGGCCTCCGCCGCCTCGCCCTGGCCGGCGCCCGAGGCGATCTCGGCCAGCCGGGAGGCGCGGGACGCGTCCGAGGCGCCGGTCGGTCCGGCCGGCGCGGCGCGGAGCACGCCCAGCATGGTGCGCAGCTCGGTCAGCGCCTGGCGGCCCATGTCGCCGATCAGCGAGGCGTTCCGCGCGGCCTTCTCCGGGTCCTTGGGCGCCACCGCCTGCACGGCGGCGGCGTGCACCACCATCAGGCTCACCCGGTGCGCCACCACGTCGTGCATCTCCCGGGCGATGCGCCGCCGTTCCTCGTCGCGCGCCCACTCGGCGCGCTCCTCGGCCCGCTCGGCCAGCAGCCCCAGCTCGCGCTCCAGGCCGAGCGCCCGGTCGCGCAGGGTCTCCACCAACCGCCGCCTGGCCCGGACATACATCCCCAGCAACACCGGCGGCACCACCGAGGCCACGCCGAAGAGCAACGCCACCAGCGGCCGGAACCAGACCGGGACGGCCTGCTCCCTGATCGCCGGGTCGTTGTCCAGCAGCAGATAGGTGACGATGACCGTGCCCAGGCCCTCCATGCAGGCCAGCGCGGCGATCACCCGGCGGGGCGCGTCCGTGGTGGCCAGCGTGTAGAGGCCGACGAGCGCCAGCACGGCGCCCATGTTGGCCGGCAGCACGGCGATCGAGATGAGGATCACGGCCAGCGGCCAGCGCCGCCGCACCAGCAGCGCCAGCCCGGCCAGCGCGCCCGGAACCACGACCAGCCCGACCGGGAGTCCGGTCCGGTCGGCGAAGCCCACCCCCTGGACCGCGCACTCGACGGCCGAGACCACCGCGAGCCCCGCGTCCAGCGCCACGCTGCGCCGTCGCGTCCACCACAGCAGGCGGAAGTCCCCTCCGGCCGTGGGCGCCCCCTTCGCATCCATGACGACCAGCCTACGGGCGCGGGCGGCGCGGTTTTCCGTCGGGCGGAAACCCGGCCGGCAACGGGGCGGCGGGCGCGTTCACCGGCGGGACGCCGCGACGTTCACCCCCACCACAGCAGCCCCAGCGCGTGGCCGGCGTACGCGGCGCCGAGCCCGCCGCCGACCGAGGCCAGCACATTGCCGAACGCCGCCGGCCGGCGGCCGGTCTCGGCCAGCCGCAGGGTCTCGTAGGAGAACGTCGAGTAGGTGGTCAACGCGCCGCAGAAGCCGGTGCCCAGCAGCAGCCCGAGCCGTTCGCCGGCCGCCCCGGCGAGCAGCGCGCCGGTGAGCGCGCCGAGCACCAGCGAGCCGGCGAGGTTGACCAGCAGGGTGCCCCAGGGAAAAGGACCGTCGTGCCAGCGCCGCAGCCCCCGGTCCACGGCGTAGCGCAGCGGCGCGCCCACCGCGCCGCCCAGCGCCACCAGCAGCCAGCCGCTCATCGCGCGCCCCCGTTCCCGCCGCCGGCGCGCGCTCCCCGGCGCGCGAGAAGTGGGCGCGCCAGCCGGCGGGCGCCCCAGGCGCCCAGGGTGACGGCGAGCAGCGCGAGGACCAGGGTGCCGCCCAGCACCCCGAGGCCGGCCGCCACCCGCCCGTCGCGCAGCAGCGTTTCGACCTCGACGGCATAGGTGGACAGGGTGGTGAACCCGCCCAGCACCCCGGTGGCCAGAAACGGCCGCAGCAGCGGGTGGGCCGCCCAGACCTCGGTGAGGGCGACCAGCAGGCCGCCGATCAGCAGGCAGCCCAGCACGTTGACGACCAGCGTGGTCCAGGGGAAGGCGCCGGGCGGCGTCGGCCAGCGGAGCGCGGCGCCGTAGCGGGCCAGCGCGCCGAGCGAGCCGCCGACGGCGACGACCGCGAGCACGGTCGGCAGCGGCGGAACGGGCGGCGGCGCCGGCAGGTCCGGGTCGATCGGCTCGGGCTCGACGGCCCGGCGGCCCTTGTCCGACGGGCCCCGGTGCGACGGGCCCAACGGGCCCTCGGCGAACGGCTCTTCGGCGGTCACGGTGCGACTCCCCACACGTCGATGTCGCGCCCGGCGGGCGGGCGCGATGATCACGAGCAGGGACCGTTGGCGGCGCCGGTGCCGCGGTTGGGATCGGGAGGGCCCCACCTCCCGGGGCCGGCGCGGGCCGGCCACCGCCCAGGGTACGCCCGGTGCGCCCCAGCCAGGGGTATGCCGTCGCGACGCGGGCCGCCGGGCTGGCATAGTGTGGGGGTCGTTCGGGCGGCCCCGGTCAACCGGCGCCCCGTGGACGCGCCTTCCCCCGTGGTGTAATTGGCAGCACATACGACTTTGACTCGTAGTGTCCAGGTTCGAGTCCTGGCGGGGGAGCCCGGCTCCCGGTTCTCCGCTCAGCTCCCCGGGATCGTGGTGAGGAACTCCCCGGTCCAGGCCAGCAGTTCCCGCCCCGTCAGCGGCTTGCCGCCCACCCGGGCCGTCGTCGGCCGGGGCACCAGCACCTGCCTGGTCGCCGCCTTGATCACCGCGCCCGGGTAGAGCCGCTTCAGCCGCAGTTCCTGGGACTCCCGCAGCTCGACCGGCGAGAACCTGATCCGGCTGCCCTGGAGCGTGATGTCGCCCACACCGCACGACCTGGCGAGCATCCGCAGCCCGGCCACCAGCAGCAGGTTCTCCACCGGCTCCGGCAACGGGCCGTAGCGGTCGGCCAGTTCCTCGCGGACCGCGGCGATGTCCTCCTCGGTGTTGGCGGCGGCGATCGAGCGGTACGCCTGGAGCCGCAGCCGTTCGCCCGGCGCGTAGTCGTGCGGAACGTGCGCGTCCACCGGCAGCTCGACCTTCACCTCCAGCAGCGTCTCCTCCGGCTCGCCGCCGGACTCCAGCGCCGCCCGGTAGTCCGCGACCGCCTCGCCGACCATCCGCACATACAGGTCGAAGCCGACGCCCGAGATGTGCCCGGACTGCTCGCCGCCCAGCAGGTTGCCCGCGCCCCTGATCTCCAGGTCCTTCATCGCCACATACATGCCGGCGCCCATCTCGGTGTGCTGGGCGATGGTCGCCAGCCGCTCGTGCGCGGTCTCGGTCAGCGGCTTCTCCGGCGGGTACAGGAAGTAGGCGTAGCCCCGTTCCCTGCCCCGGCCGACCCGACCGCGCAGCTGGTGCAGCTGGGAGAGGCCGAAGGTGTCGCCGCGCTCCACGATCAGGGTGTTGGCGTTGGAGATGTCGATCCCGGACTCCACGATCGTGGTGGAGACCAGCACGTCGAACCGCTTCTCCCAGAAGTCAACGACAACCCGCTCCAGGGCCGCCTCGCCCATCTGCCCGTGGGCGGTGGCGATCCGCGCCTCGGGCACGATCTGGCGGAGCCTGGCCGCGACCCGGTCGATGGAGTCGACCCGGTTGTGGATGTAGAACACCTGGCCCTCGCGCAGCAGTTCACGGCGGATGGCCGCGCCGATCTGCCTCTCCTCGTAGGGCCCCACGAAGGTCAGCACGGGGTGCCGCTCCTCGGGCGGCGTGGTGATCGTCGACATCTCCCTGATGCCGGTGACCGCCATCTCCAACGTGCGCGGGATCGGCGTCGCGGACATCGTCAGCACGTCCACGTTGGCGCGCAGCTTCTTCAGCTGCTCCTTGTGCTCGACGCCGAACCGCTGCTCCTCGTCGACGATCACCAGGCCGAGGTCCCGGAACTTCACCTCGGAGGAGAACAGCCGGTGGGTGCCGATCACCACGTCGACCGAGCCGTCGGTCAGCCCCTCCAGGGTGGCGCGCGCGTCCGCGTCGGACTGGAACCGGCTCAACGGGCGGACCTTGACCGGGAACTGCGCGTACCGCTCCGAGAACGTGCCGAAGTGCTGCTGCACCAGCAGCGTGGTGGGCACCAGCACCGCGACCTGCTTGCCGTCCTGCACCGCCTTGAACGCCGCCCGCACCGCGATCTCGGTCTTGCCGTAGCCGACGTCGCCGCAGACCAGCCGGTCCATCGGGACGGAGCGCTCCATGTCCTCCTTGACCTCGCCGATGGTGGTCAGCTGGTCCGGGGTCTCGGCGTAGGGGAAGGCGTCCTCCAGCTCCCGCTGCCAGGGGGTGTCGGCGCCGAACGCGTGGCCGGGCGCGGCCATCCGCGCCGAGTAGAGCTTGATCAGGTCGGCGGCGATCTCCTTGACCGCCTTCCGCGCCCGCGCCTTGGTCTTCGTCCAGTCGGCGCCGCCCAGCCGGTGCAGCGTGGGCGCCTCGCCGCCGACGTACTTGGTCACCTGGTCCAGCTGGTCGGTCGGCACGAACAGCCGGTCGCCCGGCTGCCCCCGCTTGGCCGGCGCGTACTCCACCAGCAGGTACTCGCGGGTGGCGCCCTGCACGGTGCGCTGCACCATCTCGATGTAGCGGCCCACGCCGTGCTGCTCGTGGACGATGTAGTCGCCGGTCTCCAGGGTCAGCGGGTCCAGCGCCTTGCGGCGGCGGGCCGGCATCCGCGCGCCCTCCCGGCCCGCGGCGCGCTGGCCCGTCAGGTCGGTCTCGGTGAGCACGACGAGGGAGGACTCGGGCGCCAGGAAGCCGTGTTCCAGCGCGCCGCAGGAGACATGGACGACGGAGGGCGCGATCTCGCCGGTCAGCTCCGGGTCGAGCCGGGCCGGGACGCCCTCGCCGCCCAGCACCTCGACGGTCCGCGCGGCCGGGCCCTGGGCCTCGGTGAGATAGACCACGCGCCAGCCGTCGGCCAGCCAGCCCTTGGTGTCGGCCAGCGCGCGGGAGACGTCGCCCCGGTAGCTCTCGGGCGCCCGCAGGCCCAGCCGCACGGTGTCCTGGTCCAGCTCCTCGTCGGGCGAGAACGGCGAGACCGACCACCAGGGCAGGCCGAGTTCGCCGGCCCGCTCCCGCACCTCGGCGAGGCCACGGAGGCTGGCGGCGCCCACGTCGATCGGGGCGTCCCCGCTGTCCACCATCGCGGCGGCGGCCCAGGACGCCTGGAGGAACTCCTGGCTGGTGGCCACCAGGTCGGCCGCGCGGGACCGGATGCGCTCGGGGTCGCAGAGCATGACCAGGCTGTTGACCGGCAGCACGTCCAGCAGCAGCTCCATCTCGTCGACCAGCACCGGCGCCAGCGACTCCATGCCCTCGACGGCGACGCCCTCGGCGATCTTCCCCAGCAGCTCGTCCAGTTCGGGGTGCGCGACGGCCAGCTCGGCCGCGCGCCGGCGGACCTCGTCGGTCAGCAGCAGCTCCCGGCAGGGTGGCGCCCACAGCCCGTGCTCGGCGACTTCGAGGGAACGCTGGTCGGCCACCTTGAAGTAGCGGACCTCCTCGACCTCGTCGCCCCAGAACTCCACCCGCAGCGGGTGCTCCTCGGTGGGCGGGAAGACGTCGAGGATGCCGCCACGCACCGCGAACTCGCCGCGCTTCTCGACCAGTTCGACCCGGCTGTAGGCGGCGGCCGCCAGCGCCTCGGTCACCCGGGAGAGGTCGGCGGTCTGCCCGTTCCGCAGCGCGACCGGCTCCAGGTCGCCGAGGCCGGCGACCTGCGGCTGGAGCACCGAGCGCACCGGGGCCACGACCACCGAGACCGGCCCGGCACCCGGGTCGTCCGCCTTGGGGTGGGCGAGCCGGCGCAGCACGGCGAGCCGGCGGCCGACGGTGTCGGCGCGCGGCGAGAGGCGTTCGTGCGGCAGCGTCTCCCAGGAGGGGAACTCCACGACGCCGTCGGCGGGCAGCAGCGAGCGCAGCGCGGCGGCCAGGTCCTCGGCCTCCCGGCCGGTGGCCGTGACGGCGAGCACGGTCCGCCCGGCCGACCTGGCCAGCGCCGCGACGGCGAGCGGCCGGGCGGCGGGCGGGCCCACCAGGTCGAGGTGCGGGCGGCCGCCGTCGCGGGCGGCGGAGACCGCCTCGCCCAGGGCGGGCTCCTGGATGACGGCGTCGAGCAGGCCGTGCAGGCTCATGAGGTATCCATCCCGGTTGGCCGGGCCCGGCGCGCGGTGGCCCCGGTGGGAGGGCCGGCGCGGCGGGCAACACGAAGCACCCGGCACGCGCTGCGGGCCGGGGGTCTACCAGGGTACGCGTGCCCTCGGACGATCAGCTTCCGGCAACGGTGATGGTCGGCAGGTGCCGCACGGGGAAGCCGACCGAGCGGGCGATGAAGCAGTCCCGGTGGGCGTCCTCGTGGAGCGCGCTGGCCAGATCGATCATGGACTCCTCGGCCACCTCGACGACCGGGTTGAGCGTGACCTCGACGAACTCGCCGACCCCGGCCGACTCCCGCATCAGCCCCTCGGCGGCGTCCCGGTAGTCCACCACCCGCACCCGCTTGAGGGAGCAGAGGGCCAGATAGGTGAGCATGTGGCACTGGGCGAGCGAGGCGACCAGCAGCTCCTCGGGGTTCCAGCGGGCGGGGTCGCCGACGAACGAGGGGTCGGCGCTGCCCTCGATCAGCGGCTTGCCGGAGACGGTCACCCGGTGGTCGCGGGCGAACTTCCGGTAGCCGGCCGTTCCCTCGCCGGTGTTCCCGGTCCAGGTGACCCCGACCGAGTAACGGTGCTCACGCGGCTGACCCATCCGTCCGACCTCCGGTGCTCGTTGCTGTTCCTCTCCCATCTTCGCCCCATCCCCACCCCGGTCCGGCCCGGGCGGGCCGCCGGGCGGGGCGGGGACGCCCGTCCGGTCCACAACTCCGTTGGGGGAAGCCGGAGAAGCCGGCACGGGTTCGCCACATCCCACACCTGACGTGTCCATGCCCCCGACTTGTAACCTGGGCCATGCCAGGCGGAAACGTTACGGCGACATGCTGAGCCGGTCGTGCCCGCGCGGTTCCGCCGGGCCGAAGTCACCCCCACACCAAGGGAGTTCGCGTGTCACGCACCCCCAGCGTCTACGCGCGTCGCAGGTTGTCCCTGCTGGCGGCGCTCACCGGACTGATATCCCTGGCGGCCCTGTTCACCGGACCATCGGCACAGGCCGCCCTCCCCACCCCCATCGCCGCTTCGACGGCCCGCACCTATCTCTCCCAGCTCACGGTCACCGCCGAGGACCGCACCGGCTACGACCGCGATCTCTTCCCCCACTGGAGCAGCCAGGGCGGCAACTGCAACACCCGCGAGGTCATCCTCCAGCGCGACGGCAGCAACGTGGAGACCGACAACAGCTGCGCCGCGGTCAGTGGCAGTTGGTACTCCCCCTACGACGGCGCCACCTGGTCCGCCGCATCCGACGTGGACATCGACCACCTGGTGCCGCTGGCCGAGGCCTGGGACTCGGGCGCCGACTCCTGGACCACCTCGCGCCGCGAGGCCTTCGCCAACGACCTGACCAGGCCGCAGCTGTTGGCGGTGACGGACAACGTCAACCAGTCCAAGGGCGACCAGGACCCGGCCGAGTGGCTGCCGCCGAGCAGCTCCTACCACTGCGTCTACGCCCGCGCCTGGGTGCAGGTGAAGCACTACTACGGGCTGTCGGTCGACTCCTCGGAGAAGAGCGCGCTCAGCGGCATCCTCAACGGCTGCTGACCGCACGGCCGTTCCGCGCGGCCGTTCCGGGCGCCCATGGGCGTCGCGCGTGTTCCGCACCGGCCTGGCCGGTGCGGAACACGCCCCCGAGGCCGGCACGTTGAGTGACTGTCAGTGGCTCGCTGTAGTGTCCGGGGCATGGAACAACGCATCAGCCTGATCACCCTGGGCGTCGCCGACGTGGCCCGCGCCCGCGCCTTCTACGAGCGGCTCGGCTGGCGGGGGCAGGAGGTCCAGGAGACGGTCTTCTTCCAGGCCGGCGGCTTGGCCCTGGTCCTGTGGGGCCGGGCCGAGGCCGCCGCCGACGGCGGCCTCTCGGACACCCCGGTGCCGCCCGGCGGCTTCGGCGGGATCACCCTGGCGCACAACGTGCGCTCCCGGGCGGAGGTCGACGCGCTGCTGGCCGCCGCCGAGCGCGCCGGCGCCACGGTCACCGCGCCGGCCGCGCCCACGGACTACGGCGGCTACGCCGGCACGTTCACCGACCCGGACGGCCACCCGTGGGAGATCGCGCACAACCCGGGCTTCCCGCTCGCCGACGACGGCTCGTTGACCCTCCCCGATTTCGGCGCGGCGTAGGGCCTCTCTTTCGGATCTTCGCGGGCTCGCGACGCCATACACGGCACCTCGCCGCGTTACCGAATCGCGCGAATACGACCAAGTATGGGCTGCGATCCGGCGCCTTGCGATGCACCGCGTCTGACGCCGCTCGCTGATCCACGAAGATCCAAAAGAGAGGCCCTAGGGGTGATGCTCAGTGCGCGGTCAGCAGCTCCACCAGCACGGAGCCGTCGCGATCGCCGTGGCCCTCGGCGACGGCCCGCTCCATCAGCTCCATATAGGGGGTCAACAGCTCGGCGCTGACGCCCTGTTGCTCGGCCGTGCGCAGCAGGGTGGCGTTGCCGGCCACCTGCATCGCCAGGTTCGACGCCACATCGCCCTGGTCCTCGCCCTGCTCCGCCTTCTGCGCGTGCTGGTCCTCCGTCACCGCCACCCGCGCCATCGCCACCAGCCAGTCGGCCAGCAGCCCGGAGAATCCTCCGAGGTCCACGTCGGCCTCGCGGACCAGCGCGAAGGCGTGGGTGATCCCGGCGAACATCCCGCTCATGGCGCTGAGCAGCGCGACGTCGTGGAGCGCGGCCAGGCCGGCGTCCTCGCCCACATAGCGGGCCCCGGCGGGGACGGCGAGGATCTCCTGGTGGGCGGCGAAGAGTTCGGCCGAGCCGGAGTAGAAGACATAGCCGCCGGCCTCGGGCACGCCGATCATCGGGGGAACGGCCATGATCCCGCCGTCGAGGAAGCGCGCGCCGGCCGCCTGCGCCCGGTCCGCCCAGACCCGGGCGTCGGCCGGCGTCGAGGTGGTCAGGTTCACCAGGTCGCGGCCGGCCAGCTCGGCCCCGGCGAGGGTCTCGCCGACGGAGGCGTCGTCCAACAGGCAGAGCACCACGAGGTCGTTGGCGGCCACGGCCTCGGCGGCGCTGCCGGCGACGGTGGCGCCCAGCGCCCGGAGGGGCTCGGCGCGGGCGGGCGTCCGGTTCCAGACGGTCACCCGGTGGCCGGCGGCCAGCCAGGTCCTGGCCAGCGCGGTGCCCATGGCGCCCAGGCCCAGCAGCGAGAGGGACCGGGGGCGGTGTTCGCCGGGCTCGGCGGCCCGGGCGACGGCAGGGGAGGATGCGGAGACGGAGGGGGTGTTGGTCATGCCGCCTAGGCTTGTCCCGGTCGGGACGAGCGACAAGTACGCACTTCGGAGTGGGTGGTTACGCCGAGGTGAGTGAGCAGGTGGGAGGGCTGACCGATGACGACCACACCGCGCCCGAGGTACACGTGCGGGATCGACGCCGCGATGGATGTGATCGGCGGCAAGTGGAAGGTGCTGATTCTCTGGGCCCTGGACGAGCGCCCCCACCGCTTCGGCGAGCTGCGCCGGGCGCTGCCCGGCGTCTCGGAGAAGGTGTTGGCCTCGCACCTGCGGGAGTTGGAGACCGACCGGATCGTGCGCCGGGAGGTGCGGGACGAAATTCCCCCGCATGTGAGCTACTCGCTGACGCCGCTGGGCCGTTCGCTCAACGAGGCGCTGGGCCCGCTCGGTGCCTGGGGCCAGGAGCACGTCCTGGGCGGCGCCACGCACCGGACCGCGCCGGCAGGCGACGCGGCGGGTGGCGATGCGGCCGACGCGGCCGGTGACGCGGCGGGCGGTCAGCCGGCCACCGGGGTCACGCAGCGGAAGGCCGCCACGCAGTAGAAGCCGTGGCCCGCGCAGTGCCAGCAGACATGGGGCGCGGCCACGCCCTGGGCCTGCCCCGAAGCGGCCAGATAGAGGGTCTCGCGGATCTCCACCCGCTGGCCGCTGCACGCCTGGCACTGTCGATGCGGCCCGTCGCAGTCGTCATCCCCTCCGTCGAACTCCCCGTCGATGTCTCCGCCCATGCTGAAACTCCCCGAGTTGGGCCAGGGTTGCGCGTCCCGTCACAACCACGGCACTCAACGTTACCTCCCGGCCTCGGGGGTCGGTCGACCGGGCTGGTCAGGGCGTGGGGTGATCCTGTGGACGCGTGCGGTCATAGGTGAGGAAGAGCGCGCCGCCCGCCAGCGCGTGGTGGTTGGTGAGGTCCCAGACGGCCGGGTTGAACTCGGCCTCCTGGGAGAAGAGCGGCAGGCCGGCGCCGATGGTCAGCGGGGCCAGCTTCACCACCAGTCGGTCGATCTCCGGGTAGAGCGACCTGGCCAACCCGGCGCCGCCGATCAGCCACAGGTCACGTCCGGGCTCGCGCTTCAGCTGGCGCACCCGCTCGACCGGGTCGGTCGACACCAGTTCGACCGCGGCGGCCGGCACCCGTTCCAGCGTCCGCGAGAAGACGAGGTGCCGCAGGTGCGGGAAGGCGTCGTCCACGCCGGCCCTGAGGCCGATCTCGTAGCTGCCGCGCCCTTCGAGGACGGTGTCGAAGTGCCGCCCCTCCGCCGTCACCCCCAGCGCCTCCCTGGCCGGCCCCGGCAGGGTCTCCGGATACTCCTCGCGCAGATGGTCCACGTAGTCGGGTGGAATCGGCCAGAACCCGGCCGGTCCGGTGGGATCGCTGCCGTCGGGCCCGGCGATGAACCCGTCGATGGTGCTGGCGACGAGATAGACGAGCCTGCGCATGGTTTCCCTTCCACAACGGCCGTTCGGCCGCCCCGCGATGAGCCACCACCCTAGGCCGTGTCCGCCGCGCGAATTTTCTTCGCCTTTTTTCTTCCGGAGGTGTCGATCCGGGCCGGTCCCGTTCGTCGTGGTGGTGAAACGCGCCGCGAGGGCGTGCGGAACACCCGGCGGGGAACGTCGGGCGAGCGAGGAACGGAAGGGCGTCGGCACGATGATCGACACGGCATACGAGACCGGCTACGGGACGGCACACGACACGGGCAGCGGGGCCGACCCGGTGACGGGGGCGCGGGCTGAGGTGACGTTGACCGTGGGCCTGCCGGCCGGGGCGCTGTGGGACCTGCTGGCGGATGTGACCCGGGTCGGCGAGTGGAGCCCGGAGTGTCTGGGCGCCCGCTGGTTGGGCGGGCCGGCGCCGGCGACGCCGGCGGCGATCCGGGCCGGGGACCGGTTCGAGGGGCGCAACCGCTACCCGGACGGCTCGACCGTCTCGGTGGTCTGCCAGGTCACCGAGGCCCGGCGGCCGGGGCGGTTCGCCTGGGTGGTGCTCGACGAGCGCGCCGATCCCGAACGACCCGGTTCGCTCTGGTGTTATGACCTCACACCGGACGCGCTGCCGGGCAGGACGGTGGTGCGGCAGTCCTTCGTCCACGGCCCCGGCCTGACGGGCGCCAGGGAGGCCGCGCTCCGCTCGCCCGGCGCGCTCGACGGCCGGTTGTCCCAGCTGCGGGACGGGATGAGGCGCACACTGCTGGCCCTGGCGCGTTCGGCCGGGGCGACCGCGAGCGTGATGGGAGAGGACCGATGAAGTATCTGCTGTTGATCTGTTCGGAGGGCCCGATCGAGGCCGAGGAGGGCGAACTCGACCCGACCGCCTGGGTCGAGGAGACCGAGGCCAGGGGCGTCCGGCTCTTCGGCGACCGGGTCCGGCCGGCCGAGGACGCCACCACGGTGCGGGTGCGGGGCGGCGAGACGCTGCTCACCGACGGCCCGTTCGCCGAGACCAAGGAGCAGATGGGCGGCTTCGACGTGATCGAGTGCGCCGATCTGGACGAGGCGATCCAGGTGGCCGCCCGGCATCCGATGGCCCGCTTCGGGATGATCGAGGTGCGACCGTTCTGGACCGACTGATGGTCGAGGGGCATCCCCCGGAAGAGCGCGGCGACGCGGTGGCCGATGCGGTCGCCGAGGCCGGGCGGGCGGAGTGGGGTCGGGTGGTGGCCGCCGTGATCCGCGCCACCGGCGACTGGGAGTTGGCGGAGGAGTGCGCGCAGGACGCGTTCGCCCGCGCGCTGGAGCGCTGGCCGCACGACGGGGTGCCCGAGCGGCCCGGGGCGTGGCTGACCACCGTCGCCCGCAACCGGGCCGTGGACCGGCTGCGCCGGGCGGCCACCGAGCGGACCAGGCTCCGCGAGCTGGCCGGCCAGCCCGGCCCGGGTGGCGAACGCGGCCCGGGCGGGGAACCGGTCGCGCCGGCACCGGAGTTGGCGGAGGAGGAGGGGCCGGCGGACGACCTGCTGCGGCTGGTCTTCACCTGCTGCCACCCGGCGCTGCCGCTCGCCGGCCGGGTGGCCCTCACGCTGCGCGCGCTCACCGGCCTGACCACCGCCGAGATCGCCCGCGCCTTCCTGGTCCCCGAACCCACCATGGCCCAGCGGCTGGTGCGGGCGAAGAGCAAGATCCGGCACGCCGCGATCCCGTTCCGGGTTCCGACCGGTCGGCTGCTCGCCGAGCGGCTGCCCGGTGTGCTCGCCGTGGTCTACCTGCTCTTCAACGAGGGCTATCTGAGCGGAACTGATCGGGAGGGGCCGCCCGTTCGCGTTGATCTCTGCGCGGAGGCGATCAGGTTGGCTCGGCTGCTGACCGAGTTGCTGCCGGACGAGCCGGAGGCGGCCGGGCTCCTGGCGTTGGCGCTGCTCCATGACGCGCGGCGGCCGGCGAGGTTCGACGCGGCGGGCGAGCTGGTTCCGCTGGAGGAGCAGGACCGCTCCCGCTGGCGGCGGGCCGGGATCGAGGAGGGGCTGGCCGTGCTGGACGCGGCGCTGGCGCGCCGCCGGCCTGGCCCGTACCAGATCCAGGCGGCCGTCGCCGCCTGCCACGCCTCGGCCCGGCGGGCCGAGGACACCGACTGGCCGCAGATCGCCCTGCTCTACGCCGAGTTGGCGCGGGTGGCCCCGAGCCCCGTGGTCGAGCTGAACCGGGCGGTCGCGGTGGCCTTCGCCGGCGATCCGCCGGCCGCGCTCGCGGCGCTGGACGCGCTGGCCGCCTCGGGCGCGCTCGCCGGCTACCACCTGCTGCCGGCCGCCAGGGCCGACCTGCTGCGCCGGCGCGGCCACCGGCGGGAGGCGGCCGTTCACTACCGGGAGGCCCTGGCGCTGGCCCCGCCCTCGGCCGAACGCCGCTATCTCGCCGGCCGGTTGGCCGAGTGCGAGGCGGCCACGAGCTGAACCCGGCGCGCGCGGGGCGCGCGCCGGACGAGAGCCGCGCGGGGCGGGGCGCGGGGCGGGGGCGAGGAGCGCGGGGGCGCTCCGCGCCGAACGGGCGGGCGCGGGACGGACCAGCTCGGTGGGGGCGCGGGGAACTGCGCGGGTGATGGGGTGGGTCTGAGGGCGACAGCGGAGCTGCGGTCGTCCGTTGGGGTGTCGGGTGCGGGGACGTGGTGGGTCGCTCGCGCGGTTCCCCGCGCCCCTGGGCCGTCGGTGGGCGCCGACCAGCCCAGAGCGAGCCCGCATAGTGTGAACCGACGCTGACGGGCCGACACCAACCGGACCAACATCGAGCCGTCGCACAGCAGATCAACGCGGTCGAGGGCGACAGCGGAGCTGCGGTCGTCCGTTGGGGTGTCGGGTGCGGGCGCGTGCTGGGTCGCTCGCGCAGTTCCCCGCGCCCCTGGGCCGTCGGCGCCGACCAGCCCAGAGCGAGCCCGCATGGTGTGAACCGACGCTGACGGGCCGACACCAACCGGACCAACATCGAGCCGTCGCACAGCAGATCAACGCGGTCGGGGGCGACAGCGGAGCTGCGGTCGTCCGTTGGGGTGTCGGGTGCGGGGACGTGGTGGGTCGCTCGCGCGGTTCCCCGCGCCCCTGGGCCGTCGGTGGGCGCCGACCAGCCCAGAGCGAGCCCGCACGGCCGAACGGATCTGCGCGGGCAGATCGACGCGGACCAGGCCGTGCGGCGGAGCGCCCCGGTGGGCTACCGTGCCGCCGCCTCGATCAGGGAGAACGTGCTGGGCAGCGGCAGCGGCACGAGCTGGGTGAGCGTGAGGCCGGCCGCCGTGAGGAGGGACTCGAAGTCGTCCCGGGTGCGTTCCCTGCCGCCCAGGTTGACGAGCATGTTGAGGTCGCTCAGATAGAACCCGGCGAGTTCCGGCGCGACCGTGGGCGGCAGCACCGGCTCCACCACCAGCACCCTGCCGCCGGGCGGCAGCGCGGCGCGGCAGTTGCCGAGCAGGGTGACGCAGCGCTCGTCGTTCCAGTCGTGGAGCACGCTCTTGAGCAGATAGAGGTCGCCGCCGGTCGGCACGGAGGCGAAGAAGTCGCCGGGCGCCTCGTCGAACCGCTCGGCCACCCCGGCGCGTTCCATGGTGGCCCGGGCCTGGGCCAGCCCCTTCGGGGTGTCGTGGACGACGCCCCGGAGTCCGGGGTGGGCGCGCAGGATCGAGGCCAGCAGCGTTCCGTCGCCGCCGCCGACGTCCACCACCGTGTGGCGGCCGGCGAAGTCGTAGGCGCCGGGCAACACATCGGCGGTGGAGCGGCTGCCCTGGCTCATGGAGGCGTTGAACTCCGCCGAGAGCGCGGGGCGTTCCTCCAGATACCCGAAGAAGTCCCGGCCGAAGACCTGCGGGAAGGTCGGCTCCCCGGTGCGCACCGCGTCGGCGAGGCGTTCCCAGGAGCGGACCATCAGCGGCTCGGTGAAGACCCGGGCCACGGTGGCGAAAGAGCCGGGGTGGTCGGCGCGCAGCACCCGGCCGGTCGCAGTGGCCCGGAACGCGCCGGGGCGCTCCTCCGTCAGCAGGCCCAGCCCGGCCAGGGCGCGCAGCAGCCGCAGCAGCGATCCCGGCTCGGCGCCGCAGTCGGTGGCCAACTCCTCGGCGGTGCGCTCCCGTTCGCCCAGCGCGTCCAGCACGCCGAGCCGCGCGGCGGCGCCGACGGCCTGGGCCGCCATGGTGCCGAAGATCAGCCGCATCACGTCCGCGCGGGCCTCGTTCTCCTCGGCGTTCGTCCCCTCGCCACTCGTCATCCGACGCTCCTTCCCCCACAGGCACCACTCGTCAAGTAAGGCGAGCCTCACCTAACTCGCGACGCGGGTCAAGGGGCGTCAACTCCCGTCACGCGCAAGCCCGTTTCTCATCACCCGTCGCCCAGCCTGCTCAGCGCGCGCATCGCCTCACGTTCGATGCCGGCCAACTCGCCGAGCAGGGCGCCCGCCCGGTCCAGGCACGCGGCCTCGCCCTTCTCGCCGGCCCTGGCGATCAGCGCGGCGACCTCGGTCCACAGCGTGGCCGCCTCGGCGTAGAGCCGGTGGCCGGTGGCCAGCGACGGGTCGGCGCGCGGCCCCAGGCGGTCGGCGCACTCGGCGAGGAAGTCGCGGTAGAGGTTGCGGAACAGGGCGCCGCCGGTGCCGGCCCGCTCCATCAGGCGGGCGACCCCCGGCAGGTCCCGCTCCGGCCGCTCGGCGCGCCGCAGCCAGCCCCGAACGAGCCGCCCGGCCTTCTCGATGCCCCGGTGGCCGAGGTTGGCGATCGGCGGATCGAGGAATGCCTCGGCGCAGGCGACGATGGCCGGCACGAGACGGTCCCGGGGGTCGGGCGGCCCGCCCGGCACATCGAGGGTGAACGAGCGGTGCCTGGCGGTCATCGGGCCGCGCTGGGCCCTGGCCCGGGCGAGGCTGTCCCGGCTGGTGGCGACCGCGCTGCCCTGCTGCTCGGTGTCCACCAGGAACGCGTCGCGGTCGTCGTAGCCGTACAGCGCGACGACATGGCCGCCGAAGTGCGCCCGGGAGCCGAAGTACTCCAGGTGGTGGCTGTCGAGTTGCAGCCCCACGGGGTGGCCTGCGTCGATCGGGCCCGCCACGTTCTCCCAGGCCCTGCGGGGCGAGGCGGTCTCCCGGACGGCGAGTTCGAGGCCCAGCCGGTCGGCCAGGTTCCGGGTGAGTTCGAAGGGTCTGACCCGGCCGCCGAGGAAGGGGAAGTCCAGGTACTTCGCGTCCCAGTAGACGAAGGACAGCCCGGCGCCGAGGCCGAAGAGCATCGGCTCCGACAGGTCGAGCCCCCGGTGCCGCAGCAGCACCCCGAGGGCCGTGGTCTCGCAGTGCAGCCCGCCCCTCGGCTCGACGCCGGGCACCCGCCGCACCGCCCCGGTGGCCCCGTCGCCGTCCCCGGTCGCGCCGTTCCCGGTCGCGCCGTCCCGGGTCATGCCGCGCCCTCCGGCAGCGGAACGGTCACCCAGGTCACCCGTTCCTCCGGCGGCGCCTCGGTCGGCCCCACCGGACGGGTCTCGCGCACCGGCGCCCCGGGGCGCGGCCCGCGCTCGTGGAGCGAGGCGAAGAGCGCGTGACAGGCCAGCGGCAGATGGGCGTAGGGCCCGATGGTGAGGAGTTCGTCGCGCACCCGCCCATGGTGGACCCTCCCACCGGGGGAGGGTCCACCACCGCGCGGATCAGGCGGGCCGGTGGTCACCAGTCGTGAACGGTGCCGTCCAGCAGCCGGTTCACCGGCAGATACGCCGCCTCGTACGGGAAGCGGCCGGCGGCCTCGTCGTCCAACTCGACGCCGAGCCCCGGGTTCTCGCCGGGGTGGAGCAGCCCGTCGGCGAAGGTGTAGGAGGTCCGGAAGACCTCCAGGGTGCGCGGGTCGTGCCGCATGTACTCCTGGATGCCGAAGTTGTGGATGGCCAGGTCCAGGTGGAGCGCGGCGGCCATGCCGACCGGCGAGATGTCCGTCGGCCCGTGGATGCCGGACTTGGCGCCGTAGACCGCCGCCAGGTCCAGCAGCTTCTTCATCGCGGTGACGCCGCCGGTGTGGGTGACCGCCGAGCGCACGTAGTCGATCAGCCGCTCGGTGAGCAACGTGGTGTAGTCGTGCACCGAGTTGAACACCTCGCCGATGGCCAGCGGCGTGGTGGTGTGCTGCCGGATCAGCCGCAGCGCCGCCTGGTCCTCGCCGGGCGTCGCGTCCTCCAGCCAGAACAGGTCGTACGGCTCGATCGCCTTGCCCAGCCTGGCCGCCTGGATCGGCGTCATCCGGTGGTGGCCGTCGTGCAGCAGCGGCAGCTCGGGGCCGAACTCGTTGCGCACCGCCTCGAAGACCGAGGGCACATGGCGCAGATAGGCGCGGGTGTCCCAGCTCTCCTCGACGGGCAGCGGGGTCCGGCGGGCCGGCTCGTAGTCGTAGCGCTCGCCGTCGCCGGCCGCCGAGGCGGCCACGCCGTAGACCGAGTCCAGGCCCGGGATGCCGGTCTGCACCCGGATCGCCCGGTAGCCGGCGTCCAGGTGCGCCCGGATCGAGTCCAGCAGCTCGGGCACGTCCCGGCCCGAGGCGTGGCCGTAGGCCAGGGCGCCGCTGCGCGAGGCGCCGCCGAGCAGCTGGTACAGCGGCATCCCGGCCGCCTTGGCCTTGATGTCCCACAGCGCGGTGTCCACGGCGGCGATGGCGGCCATCGTCACCGGGCCGCGCCGCCAGTACGCGCCCCGGTAGAGGTACTGCCAGGTGTCCTCGATCCGCGCGGCGTCCCGGCCGATGAGCAACGGCACGACGTGGTCGCGCAGATAGCTCTCGACGGCCAACTCACGGCCGTTGAGGGTGGCGTCGCCCAGGCCGGTGACGCCGTCCGCCGTGGTGATCCGCAGGGTGACGAAGTTCCGGCCCGGGCTGGTGACGATCGTCTCGGCGGACTCGATCCGCATGGGTGTCTCGATGCGTGACATGCGTCCCGCTCTCCCCTTTTTCTCCCGGCTTGTTCGGGTTGTTCGGGCTGTTCTCGGGTCTTCCTAGCCCGCGCTCGGGCGGTCACCCGGGCCCGGGCGCGGCGCCGCGCCCGGGTGACCGGGGGCGGCGCCGCGTCCGACCACGCGATCCGTCAACGCGGCCCGTCAACGAGTTCGGCGACCACCACGCCATAGGGTGCCAGGTCGACCGTGGACAGCTCCCCGCCGTCCCCGCCGTTCCCGCCGTCCAGGGCGCGGAGCCGGCCGCCGCCGGCCAGGGTCGGGGTCACGGACAGCGGCCCGTCGCTCTGGCTGACGAACCAGACGAACGACCGCCCGTCCTCGTGCGCCATCCGCGCCACCAGCACCCGGGGGTCGTCCACGGACACCTCGGGCGTCACCCCGGCCTCGGCGGCCAGCGCCGCGTACAGGCGCCAGGTCGGCTCCGGGTTGACCCGGGGCGTGACGGCCGCCATGTGCTCCAACGGGTAGGTGGAGAGGACCAGTTGGCCCTCCCCCACCCGCCGCGTCAGCAGCGCGGGGCGGCCGTGCGCGTCGGTGGCCACCACCTCGGCGCCGTCGGGCTCGACGGGCAGGTAGGACCGCGAGTTCTCGGTGCCGGCCACCGCGAAGACCAGCCGCTCGCCGGCCGCGATGGTGCCGAAGTCCCGCTGGAACGTGAGCACCAGCTCGTCGTCCTCGACGGGCTCGGTCAGCCCGTACCGCAGCTTCTTCACCACGCCGAACGTCTCGTCGAGCTTCGGCCACCACGGGCCGCGCTGCACGATGTGCTCGCCCATGAAGAACGAGGCGTAGACCGTCGCGCCCGCCTCGGCGCGCGCCACCAGGTGCCGCCAGCCGCCGGCGGTCAACTGCTTGGCGGACGGCAGCAGATAGAGCGCGCAGTCGTCCGGCAGGCCGTCCGCCTCGCGGGCCACGCCCACCGGCAGGTCCGCCTCGCGCGCCGCCACATACGCCTGCCGGGTGTGGTTGAGCACGCTGCTGGCGTCCTCGGGCTGGGTGAACGGGTACATCCTCTCCAGGAACGAGGAGACCACCAGCGCCACATCGGTGTCCGGCCGGCTCAGCCGGGGGAAGTCGACCCGCGCCAGCAGCTCGGTGAACCGCTTGACCTCGCGCAGCTGCTCCTTGGGCCGCCCGGCGTCGTCGGTGATGCCGAAGTGCATCTCGAACGGGTGGTGGCTGTAGGGCTCCTGGTCCCAGAGCGCGTCGTAGTCCGTGTTGTTCCACGGCATCCAGCCGGTGGCGCCGGCCAGCAGGGTGTTGTGCAGGATCTGCCGGTAGTAGTGGGCGGCGTTCTCCTCGGAGACATAGTCGGAGGTGACGCCGAACTCCTCCATGATCACCGGCTTTCCGCCGATGTCGAGCAGCTCGCAGACGAACGCGGCGCCCAGGTGCTGGCGGACCGGGTCGGTCTCCATCCGGTAGACGTGCGGGCCGTGGAAGTCGATCAACGGCTCCAGCTCGCGGACCCGGAACCCGTTGTCGGCGCCGGTCATCTCCACGCCCCAGGCGCCGTCGCCGACCGAGACCGGCTGGGTGGCGCCGGTGGAGCGGACCGCGTTCACCAGGGTCTTCGCCCAGGCGGTCACCGTGGTGGCGTCCAGCGTGCCGATGCCACGGGAGCGCCAGTCGCCGTAGATCGGGATCTCGTTGGTCAGCAGCCAGCCGGCGACCGCCGGGTGGTCCTTCCAGCGGGCGGTCAACTCGCGGACGTACCACTCCTGTTGGGCGACGAACGAGGGGTCGGCGAAGATGTCGCGCCCGCCGCGCCAGACCGGGTCCCAGTTCTGCCCCGACATGTGGCCGACGAGGAAGGTCGGGATGGTGTGCATCCCCTGGGCACGGTGCCGGTCCAGGAAGTCGTCGTAGTGAGCCAGCATCTCGGGGTCGAGGGTGTTCTCGGCCGGCATGAAGTCCGGCCAGAAGAAGAACGAGCGGGTCAGCGTGATGCCGTGCTCACGCATCGTGCTCAGCTCCTCGTCGATCACCTCGGGCCGGTAGTCCCGCCACATCAGCGGTCCGCCGGTGCGGGACCAGTAGTTGACCCCGATCCAGACGGTCGCCCCGTCCTCGCCGGCGGTGGGGACGGAGCTGGTCCCCGGGGTGATGCGGAGCTTGGCCGCGTTGCGCCTCATGCCTGTGATCCCTTGATCCCTTGTGTTCGGCCGCCCGGTCCTGTCGGCCCTCCACCGGTATATCGTTTTACCACGCGCCTGTCGAGGGATTGAGCGTCACGAGATGGCGCGCTACCATGCCGTACAATTCGCCGCTCGACAACGTTTTCTTCTGTGGCGGGGACGGGTTTCCGAAGCGCGGGGTTCAGGCGCGCCGAACGGGCAGGACGGACAGGACGCTTGGCAGCACAGCAGGGCCCTCGACGCGGGAAACGGTCCGACAAGCCGACGATCGCCGATGTGGCGGCGCTGGCCGGGGTTTCCGTCTCCGCTGTCTCCAAGGTCGTCAACAACCGTCCCGGCATCTCGCCCCCCACCCGGCAACGGGTGCTGGACGCGGCGGAGAAGCTGCGCTGGTCGCCCTCGGCCACGGCGGTGGCGCTGCGCGGGGCGCGCACCCGGGCGATCGGGATGGTCGCGGGTCGCGCGGCGGACGTGCTCGCCGCCGACCCGCACTTCTCCGTGCTGATCTCCGGCATCGAGGCCGAACTGGCGCCCGCCGACTACGGCCTGCTGCTGCACATAGTGGGCGAGGAACCGAGCGCCGAGGAACGCGCCTACCGGCGGCTCGCCGAGGAACGCCGGGTCGACGGGGTGATCCTCACCGAGAGCCGGATCGGCGACACCCGGTTCGAGCTGCTGCGGCAACTGCGGCTGCCCGCCGTGCTGGTGGGCACGCCCTGGCGGGACGACCCCGTAGTCTCCGTGCGCGCCGGCGGGGAACAGGACGCCGGGATCAGGGAGGCCGTCGACCACCTCGCGGACCTGGGGCACCGGCACATCGCCTACGTTTCGGGACCCGAGGACCGGGTGCACACGGTGTTCCGGCGGCGGGTGTTCGAGGCGGCGCTGGAGGAACGCGGGCTGCGGCCGACGCGGATCGTCGTCTCCGAGTTCACCGCCGACGCGGCGGTGCGGGCGGTGCGCCAACTCCTGGCCGAGCCGCAACGACGGCCGACGGCCGTGCTCTTCGCCAACGACACGATGGCCGTGGCGGGCATGAGCGCCGCCCGACGCCTGGGCTTCGAGGTCCCGCGCGACCTGTCGATCGTCGGCTACGACGACCTGCCGATCGGGGAGTTGGTCTACCCGAGGCTGACCACCATCGGGCAGGACCTCGTCCAACTCGGCCGCTCGGCCGCGACGGCGATGTTCGCCCTCCTCGACGGCTCCCCCGAGTCGGCCCAGCCGCCGCCGGTCCGCCCGCCGAGCCTGATCCCCCGCGAATCGACGGGGCCTGCCGGCGGGGTGGGTGGCTGATCGCTGGGCGCTGGCCGCTGGGCGCTGGCCGCTGGGCCTGAGCCGAGCCGCCGGCCTGCGGCCGGCGGCGGGGCGGTTCGCCTGGCGGCGGGGTGGTTGGCCTGCGGCCGGCTGGCGTGCATCGCCTCGCTCGCCTGACGGCGGGACGGTTGCCCTCCCGGCGGGCGGGGCGGTGGCCTGACGGCCGGCCAGCGTGCATCGCCTCGCTCGCCTGACGGCGGGACGGTTAGCCTCCTGGCGGGCGGGGCGGGGGGCGGTGACCTGGCGGCCGGCTGGCCTGCGACCGGCGGCGGGACGGTTGCCCTCCCGGCGGGCAGACCCGTTGTCTGATGGCGCAAGCGGGCGGGCTCACTCGGCAGCGAAACCAGCAGAGTTCACCTCGCGGCGGGACGGTTGGCCTGGCGGCAGGCTCGCATGCATCGCCTGAGGGCGGGGGGCGCCTCGCGGCAGGACAGTTCGCTTCGCGGCCGGCTGGCGTGCATCGCCTGGGCGGCGAGCGGGGCGGTTCGTCTCGTGGCAGGTGACGTAGTTCGCCCGACGGCGAGACCCTCGATCGCCCGCCAGCCAGGCCGACCTGTTCGCCACGGGCGGGCAGACCGGTTGCCTGATGGCGCGGGCAGGCGGGCCCACTCAGCGGCGAAACCAGCAGGGTTCGCATCGCGGCGGGGACAGTTCACCTCGCGGTGGGGCGGTTCGCATCGCGGCCGGCTGGCCTGCATCGACTGACGGCGGGCAGGGTGGTTCGCCTCGCAGCGGTTGTCTGTTGGGTGGTCGGGTGCGGGTGCGTGGTGGGTTGTTCGCGCAGTTCCCCGCGCCCCTGGATCGTTTGGGCGCGCGCCGTTGTCTTCGTGCGGGTGCGCATGGGGTGGGTCTGCGGGCGACGGCGGGACGATCGATCGCCCGCCAGCCGGGCCCCACCTGCTCGCCTCACGGCGAGCAGACCGGTTGCCTGAAGTCCTCGGCGGCGGAACCAGCAGAGTTCACCGCGCAGCGAGCCGACGCAACTCGCCCGACGGCGGGACTGTCGATTGCCCGGCCGCGCCGACCTGTTCGCCTCGCGGCGGAGCCAGGCGATTCGCTCGGTGGCTAAGCCGGTGGTTCACCTCACGTCGAGAGCGGGTCATTCACCTGGCGACACCCCCAACGCCCAGCGGCCGGCGTCCGCTGGGGGGTTGGCGCTGACTCCGAGGGGCAGAGCCGGGGGTACCACGGTGGGTCGTGAGACACCGGCCGCTGGCCTCCTCGCCTGAACGGCAGGGCCGTGGGCTGGCCTCGCCGCGCGGTGGCACAGCCAGGTCAAGGGCCCCGAGGGCGACGGTGTCAACTGCCGGCCGAACACCGGGTCATGAGGCGGAGGACGGTGGGCACCGAGCAGGCGCGGCGCTGCCCAACTCCCGGGCCGGTCACGGCCCCGCCAGGAAGGCCGCGCCGCACCCCAGCACCCCAGCGAAACACCGACCCGCCGGGTTCGTTCCGGCGAGCCGCCAGGCTCGCCGGTCACCGCCGGGCCAGGAAGCGTCGCACCTCGGGGAGGACGTCCGCCGAGCGGACCCAGCCCGCGAGGTGATCCGCGTCCGGCACGGAGAAGAACGTCGCTCCGACACGCGCCGCGACCCCGCGCATGGGCTCGTGCCAGGGGTCGGCCGTGCCGCAGTACATCAGCATCGGAACGCCGGTGGACGCCAGGCCGGCGTCCAGGTCACGGTCGCGGGAGAAGGCCTCGTAGTTGGCGCGCAGCGCGGCGCCGTCCGCCGCGTCGATGACGGCCGCCTGGGCCGGGTCCGCCGCCGCGCCCTGGCGCAGCAGGTCGAACGCGTCGGTGTCGGCGGGCAGTTCGAGTTGCCGCAGGGCGTGTTCCAGCCCGGAGGCGAAGCCGTTCACCGGGTCCCAGGAGCCCGCGACGATCCGGTCGCACCGCTCCGGCGCGTGGCGGGCCATGCCCAGGGCGGTCAGCGCGCCCATCGAGTAGCCCCAGACGGTGGCGCGGTCGGCGCCGAGGTCGTCGAGGACGGCCGTGACGGCGTCGACGCGGCGTTCCAGCGCGTAGGCGGCGGTGGCGTGCGGCGCGTCGCTGGCGCCCAGGCCGAGCGGGTCGAGGGCCACCACCGTGTGGTCGGCGGCCAGGGCCGCCGTGTACCCGGCGTCGCCCCAACTCGCGCCGGTCTGGAACATGCCCGGGTGGAGGACCAGCAGCGGCCCCTCCCCGGACACCTCGTAGTGGACCCCGAACCCGTCGCTGCGTGCTGTCGGCACCCGTCACTCCCGCTGTGTGGCTCGCCTCGGACTTCCCGGAACGCGCCGGCACGGCCGTCGCCAGGAACGTTACGACTTGTAACGGGCATCATGGTGCGGCAGGTTCGCACCCTGCGGAAGGAGGCACTTTTATGTCCCAACGGAACACCGGGATAACGGAGCAGGTCACGCCGCCGCCCTCGGCGCGGGCCGCGCGAATCGCGGCGGATGCCGTGGAGATCCCGGACTGTCCGCTGCGGGAGGTGCTCGCCCTGATCGGCGACAAGTGGAGCGCCCAGGTGCTGGTCGTGCTCGGCGAAGGACCGCGCAGGTTCACGGAGTTGGAGCGGGCCATCGAGGGCGTCAGCCGCCGGATGCTGACGCTCAGCCTGCGCAACCTGGAACGGAACGGGCTGGTCACCCGCACCGTTCATCCCGACGCCCCGCCGCGCGTGGAGTACGCCACCACGCCTCTGATCGACGAGATCCGCGAGCCGCTGGAGGCCCTGGCCGCGTGGGCCGACCGGAACCGGCCGGCCATCGCGGCCGCCCGGCACGCCTACGACAGCGGCCGGTGAGGCGACCGCGCGGCGCCGGCCAGGCGCTGGTCAGGCGCTGGTCGTCGAGCCGGGGCGGACGATCATCAGCACGACGACCACCGCCCACAGCACGTTGAACACCCCGGTGGACATGGCCAGTCGCGCCGCCAGCGCCCGCACCTCGCGGCCGGGTCCGGAGGCTCGCCGCTCGGCGGGCGGGTCCTCGGGCAGCAGGTCCTCCTGGCGGGGCAGGATCACCACCACCAGCAGGGCGGCGGCCAGCGCCGTGAGGGCCAGCGAGGCCAGCAGCCAGGCATCGGTGAGGACGCCGAGTTGGGCGCCGGTGGCCAGGCCGAAGACCGGGACCGCGATGCCGACGGCGGCGTAGCCCCGGCAGATCCGATGCAGCGTCGCCGCTATCGCGCCGGACCGCACGGCTTCGGCTCCGGGAACGTGCTCCGGCTCCAGGCCGGGCGGCGCCTCCGTCTCGGCATGGGTCGCGGCGGCCTGGCGCGCGTAGCGGGGGAAGAGCGAGGCGGCGACGGTGATCGGCCCGACCGTGAGGATCGCCGCGAGGACATGCAGGGACAGCAGCAACTTGGCCACGACGGGCTCCCGTTCTCTTGCCAATATATTGCCTGCCAATATGTAGCACGCCAAGTCTCCACTTAGGTAGGCTGCCTACTCATGAAGGCAGACGCGGTACGCGGACATCTCGACGGGCTGCTGCTGGCCGTGCTGGAGCAGGGGCCGCTCCACGGCTACGCGATCATCACCGCCGTGCAGCGGCGCAGCGGAGGGGCGCTCGACCTGCGCACCGGCACCATCTATCCGGCGCTGAACCGGCTGGAGCGCCAGGGCCTGCTCAGCAGCGACTGGGAGTCGATCGGCGAACGACGCCGACGCTGCTATGAGTTGACCGACGCCGGGCGCGCGGCCCTGGCCGGGAAGCGCGCCGACTGGCGCGCGTTCACCTCGGCGATCGGCGCGGTCCTCGACCCGGCGACGCCGGGGAACGTGACGCCGGGGAACGCCATATGAGCGCCCGCGCCCAGCGGGCCGACGGCGCGGAGGCCGGGGGCGGGGGCGCGGCCGGGGCCGGAACGGGCGGCGTCGCCGAGGCGGTGCTCGGCTACCGGGCGCGGCTCGCCGACCTGCTTCAGGGGCCGGCGAGGGCCAGAGCCCGGCTGGTCGAGGAGGTCGGGGACGGGTTCGCCGACACCGTGGCCGCCCTGCGCGACGCGGGCTGGGAGGCGGCGGACGCCGTCCGCCGGGCGGAGCGGGAGTTCGGGACGCCGGAGGAGCTGGCGCCCGGCTGCCAGCGGGAGTTGACCATCGCCCAGGCCCGGCACACCGCCCGGGCGGTGATGCTGACCGCGCCGCTCCTGCTGGCCTGCTGGTATCCGCTGGGGAACGCCGACCCCGCGCGGGACTGGTGGCTGCCGCACCTGGCGCAGCTGCTGGCCCTCGGCCTGGCGGGGGTGGCGGCGGCCGCCGCGCTGGGCGCGGTGTGGGCGTTGGGCAGCACGGGTCGGGTCAGCCGTTGGCTGCCGATGCCGCGTGGACTGCCGGGCGCCGTGGGCTGGTTGGGGACCACGGCGAGCGGCGCGATGGCCGGCTCGGCGCTCGCGCTGACCCTGGCCGCCGCGCTGGCCACCCACTGGCCGCTGGTGGCGCTGACCGGGGTGGCGTCGGCCGCCTGCCACGCCTGGGTGGCATCCTCCGCCCGCGTCTGCCGCCGCTGCGCCCGGCTGCCGGCCCCGGCCTGAGCCGACCGAACGCGCCGTTCGGCGGGGCGGCCACGGCACCAACCGCCCACGGCCCAACGGCCGAACGGTCCAACGGCCCGTGCGAACGACGGTCCATGCGAACGGCGGGCCGTGGGAGACGACGGCGCGGGGCCCCGACCCGGTGGTGCTGGGTCGCGGCCCCGCGCGCGGAGGTCGGGCGACCGACCGGGCCTACCCGGTCCTGCGGCCACCCGTCACCCGGTCACTCGGTGGCAATCGCGTTCAGCACGTTCATCCGGCCGGCCCGGAAGGCGGGCAGCAGCGCGGCGAGCAGGCCGACCACGGCCGAGCCGAGGAAGACCGCGATGATGGTGCCCCACGGGATCTCCAGGACCGGCATCCCCTCCAGGGCGAGCAGCCGCTGGCCGGCCGCGCCCCAGGCCATGCCCAGCCCGAGTCCCAGCAGCGCGCCGAAGAGCGCGATCACCACGGACTCCAGCCGTATCATGCGCCGCAGCTGGAGCCGCGAGAGGCCGATGGCCCGCATCAGGCCGATCTCCCGGGTGCGTTCGACCACGGACAGGGCCAGCGTGTTGACCACGCCGAGGACCGCCACGATGATCGCCAGCGCCAGCAGGCCGTAGACCATGTTGAGCATCTGGCTGACCGAGCCCTCGATCAGCTCCTTGAACTCGGCCTGGTCGCGGACCTCGACCTGCGGGTACGGGGTGACCGCCGCGTCCAACGCCTCGCGGGCCGCCTCCTCCTGGCCGTCCTTCGCCCCGGCGTAGAGGGCGAACGGCAGCGGCGCCTCCGCCGCGTTGTCCAGCATCTCCTGCTGGTTGAACATCCAGGTGCCGGTGAGCACCGCCGCGTCGTCGGAGAGGATCGCCTCCACGGTGAGGGTGGTCTCGCCGCCGCCGTCGAAGGCCACCTGGACCTGGTCGCCGAGCGCGATCCCGTGCTCCTCCGCGTCGCCCTCCCCGACGGAGAGCCCGCCGGGGGCGTAGGCCGCCTCGATGTCACCCTCGACGACGGTGACGTCGATGTCGGCGGAGAAGGTCTCCGGCACCGCGCCGGCCATCACCTCGATCTCCTCGCCGGAGTCCAGCGTGACGTCGACGTCCGCGAGCCGGTACTCGCTGACGTGGTCCAACTCGGGTATCCGCTCGGGGGAGACCGCCCCGGTGATCTCCGGGACGATGCCGCCGGGCGTCTCGGAGACCACCACGTAGTCGGCGCCCAGCGAGGAGTCGATCTGGTCGGTGGCCGAGGCCACCATCGAGGAGCCGACCACCGAGAGGCCGGCCACCAGCGACAGGCCGATCATCAGCGCGGTGGCGGTGGCGCCGGTGCGGCGCGGGTTGCGCAGCGCGTTGCGCTCGGCCAGCCGGCCGACCGGGCCGAAGCCGCGCAGCAGCACCACGCTCAGCCCCCTGACCACCAGGTTCACCAGGGAGGGGCCGACGATGACCAGACCCACCAGGCTCAGCAGCACGCCCAGCGCCAGATAACCGGCGCCCGCTGACGCCTCGTCCACCGAGCCGGTCAGGGCGAGGAAGCCCAGGCCGGCGATGGTCAACACCGCGCCCAGGGTGGCCCGTATCCGGCCGGCGCGCACGTCGCCCGGCATCCCGGCGTCCCGCAGGGCCGCCATCGGGCTGATCCTCCCGGCCCGCCGCGCCGGGACATAGGCCGCGATCAGGGTGACCAGGATGCCCAGGACCACGCCGATGATCGGCACCGAGGGCTCGATCAGCAGGTCGTCCGTGCTGAGCTTCATGCCGAGCGCGCTCATCAGCGCCATCAGCCCGACCGCGAGGCCGATGCCCACACCGAAGCCGATCAGCGACGCGATCACGCCGAGCAGCAGGGCCTCGATCAGCACGGAGCGGTTGACCTGGCGTCGGCTGGAGCCGATGGCGCGCATCAGGCCGATCTCGCGGGTGCGTTGGGCGACCAGCATGGAGAAGGTGTTGACGATCAGGAAGATCCCGACCAGCAGCGCGATGCCGGCGAAGCCGAGCAGCACGTACTCGAAGATCGACAGCGCCTGGCCGACCGCGTCGCTGTTCTCCTCGATGTACTCGTCGGCGGTCTGGAGCTTGTAGGTGTCGGCGCCGACCGTGGCGGCGATGGCGTCCTTCAGCTCGGTGTCGGAGACGCTGCCGTCCGAGTCCACATAAACGTTGGTCAGCTCGGGGGCGCCGTCCAGCAGGTACTCGCGGGCGGACTCGGTGTCCAGATAGATCAGTGCCGCGCCCGGGTTGGTGGTCTCGAACTCCGCTATCCCGCTGACGGTCAGCTCGTAGTCGCCGAAGGCGGTGACCAGCCGCAGCGGGTCGCCCAGCGCCAGGTCGGCGTTCTCGGCGGTGTCGGCGTCGATCATCACCTGCTCGCCGCCCTCCGGCGGCCCGCCCTCGGTGATGGTCATCGAACGCTCGTCGATCGGGGTCCAGTTGGCCGCGATGGTGGGGGCGCCCGAGGTGGGGCTGATGCTCTCGTTGTCCTGGTCGATGGCCATCGCCGAGGTGGAGACGATGGACCCGGTGATCTGGTCGACCCCGGCCACCTCCGCCAGCTCCTGCTCCAGCGTGCCCGGGATGGTGTCCGGCCTGCCCGTCCCGCCTCCGGTGCCGGCGAAGTCGTCCGCGAGGTCGGACTCGGCCGAGCTGATCACCACGTTGGACGCGGAGACGTCGAACAGCTTGCTGAACGTGTTGTTCATGGTGGCCGTGAAGACCAGCGTCCCGCAGACGAACGCCACCGACAGCACGACCGCCATGCCGGACAGCACCATGCGCCACTTGTGGGCGTAGAAGCTGCGCAGCGAAGTCTTGAGGACCGTCATGACGTGCGGCTCCAACCCTGCTGGCCGCTGTCGAAGTTGCGCATCCGGTCGAGGACGCGGTCGGCGGTGGGGTCGCGCATCTCGTCGACGATGCGGCCGTCGGCGAGGAAGACGATGCGGTCGGCGTAGGAGGCGGCGACGGGGTCGTGGGTGACCATGACGATGGTCTGGCCGAGGTCGTCGACGGAGCGGCGTAGGAAGTCGAGGACTTCGGAGCCGGCGCGGGAGTCGAGGTTGCCGGTGGGTTCGTCGCCGAAGATGATCTCGGGTCGGGCGGCCAGGGCGCGGGCGACGGCGACGCGTTGCTGTTGTCCGCCGGAGAGTTGGTTGGGGCGGTGCTTGAGGCGTTCGGCCAGGCCGACGGTGGAGATCACCCGCTCCAGCCAGTCGGCGTCGGGTTTGCGGCCGGCGATGTCCATGGGGAGGGTGATGTTCTCCAGGGCGTTGAGGGTGGGCAGCAGGTTGAACGCCTGGAAGATGAAGCCGATCTTGTCGCGGCGCAGGCGGGTCAGCCGCTTGTCCTTCAGGCCGGTGATCTCGGTCTCCCCGACCCAGATCCGGCCGGAGGTGACGGTGTCCAGACCGGCCAGGCAGTGCATCAGCGTGGACTTCCCCGAGCCCGAGGGGCCCATGATCGCGGTGAACACCCCCCGCTCCACATCCACACTCACCCCGTCCAACGCCGACACCCGCGTCTCGCCCTCGCCATAGGACTTGACGACGTCCACCGCCCGCGCGGCCACGGCCGAGTGCCCTCCGCTGCCCCCGGTCGTCGGATTGACTACAGCCGTTGTCACGTGAATCTCCTTGTGCCGTGCGGTAGGTGGGAAGAATCTGCTCGAGCCAGCGCCTGGAACGCGCGGCGTGGGCCCCACGAGCCGGACGGCTGCGGGACGTTCGGCGAGGCCCTGTGGTGCTCGGCTGAGCCCTCCTCGAAGCCTCACCAAGAGACTAGAGAACCCCTGGCGCGTCCTCGTCACCCGCCGGGATGAGCCTCACATCGGTGAGAAGTAGCAGGGTTCCCCTAAGGGGGCCACACTTCGATGTAGGGGACGGCGTACACCTCGCCCGCCGCCCGACCCGCCCGGGACCGGCGGTGGGAGGACCGCGGCGGTGGTCAGGGTCGGTGCCGCCGCCTAGGATCGGGCCGCGTACCATCGATCACCCCACTGGCTCGTCCTCGGGAGTACCCCAGTGAAGCGCCGCACCTCCACCCTCGCGGTCTCGGCCGCAGCCCTGCTGCTCGCAAGCCCCCTGCTCACCGGCTGCTCCACCGGCGCCCACCCGGGCGCGGCGGCCGTCGTCGGCGACGAGCGCATCACCATCGCCAGTGTGCAGGAACGGGTGGAAACGGTCCGCGAGGCCCAGCGCGAGCTGCCGGAGGGCGACCAACTGCTCGGCGCCACCCCCGCGTTGACCCGCCAGACGGTCGACTTCCTGGTGTACATGGAGGTGCTGGAGGCCGCCGCCGAGGCGCACGGCGTCGAGGTGAGCCGCGCCCAGGTGCAGGAGAGCCGCGCGATCGCCGAGCAGAGCGTGGGCGGCGCCGAGGCGTTGGAGACCAGCGCCCTGACCGCCACCAACGGGCTGCCGTTCGCAGGTGACGAGCAGATCGACCAGGTGCTGCGGAGCCAGCTGCTCACCCAGGGCCTGGCCCAGCGCCTCGGCGCTCCTCCCGGCCCCGAGGGCGACCAGCTGCTTCGGCAGGTGTTCGCGGAGACCGCCGAGGAGATCGGCGTCGAGGTCAACCCGCGCTACGGCGAGTGGGACGCGGAACAGGTGACGCTCGCCGAGTCCGACACCCCGTGGCTGCGTGCGGACGAGCCGACCGAGGAGGAGGCCGGCTTCCCGGCCCCGCCGGCCTGACCGCCCGCCCCGTCCCCGTGACGCCCCGCCCGCCGTCTCCGCCGACCGTTCCGGCCGTCTGACCTCGGGGTCGGCCACCTCGGGGCCGTTGTCCGCGTGCCGGAAGGCGCGGTCTAGTCTCGACGGATGACCGTGCGCGAACTCAACGGTGCCCCCGGCCGGATCGTCCTGTTGACCACCAGCCACCGGGTGGCGCCGGGGCTGCTCTCCTGGCCCGCCTGGCAGGTGCTTCACGAGGCCGACCTGGTCGTGAGTCGGGACGCCGGGCACCCGCACGGGCCCTACCTCCGCGAGGCCGGCGTCGCCGTGCGCCACGGGGTGCCGACGGCGACCGAGTTGCTGAGCGCCTGCGCCGGGGGCCGCACGGTCGTGGTGCTGGCCGGCGCCGAGGGCGAACCCCAACTCACCGACGAACTCGCGCGGATCGCCGGCTCGGGCCGCGCCACCGGCCTGCCCGAGCTGGAACTGCTGCCCGGCTCCTACGACCTGCCCGGCGCGCGGCTGCTGGACCTGGTGCGGGTGATGGACGAGATCAGGGCGACCTGCCCCTGGGCCTCCGTCCAGACCAACGAGGGCCTGGCGCCCTACGGCCTCGAGGAGGTCTTCGAACTGGTCGAGGCGGTGGAGAACGGCGACCGGGCCGAGATCCGCGAGGAGTTGGGCGACGTGCTCCTCCAGGTCGTCTTCCACGCCAGGATCGCCGCCGAGGACGCTGACGAGCCGTTCGACATCGACGACGTTGCCGGGACCATCGTCGCCAAGCTGATCCGCCGTCACCCGCACGTCTTCGGCGACGCGAAGGCGGAGACGCCGGAGGACGTCAAGGCGCTGTGGTTCGCGGCCAAGGCCGAGGAGAAGGCCCGCACCTCGGTCACGGAGGGCGTGCCGCTGGGCCAGCCGGCGTTGGCGCTGGCCGCGAAGCTGTTGGGCCGGGCGCGGACGGCCGGGCTGGCGGTGCCGCTGCCCGAGACCCCGCACGACGCGGGCTTCGGCTACCGGCTGTTGGCCCTGGCGGCGGAGGCCGAGGCGGCCGGCGTCAACCCGGAGACCGCCCTGCGGGCGGCGGCCCGGGCGTATCGCGAAGCGATCATCGCCGCCGGCGGCTGAAGCCGCTGCGCGGCGCTGCCGCGCGGCGGGTCGGCGGGACGCGGCGGGTGGGCGGGAGCGGGCGGCGTTCCCGCCGGGACGGCCCGTCCGGGTACCGCCGGGTCGCCTGGCGGCGGGCCGGTTGGTTCGGCCGTTGGCCGTTGTGTGGCCCGGCCTTCGGCCGGGGCTGCCTGGTCGGCGACGCGCCTGACTCCTGCGGGAGCGTTGCCTGGCCGAACGGCCACCAGCCACCAGCCGCACACCACCCCACGGCCAAGCGACCCCGGCTGAACCGGCCACGGCCAACGGCCCGGCCAGGCCAACCGCCCCGCCGGCCCCCGCCGGCCAGGCGTTCCCGGCCCCGGCCGGCCGCCAGGCGCCCGCCGCCAGGCGGCGCCCCTCGCCGGGGCGCCGGCCGGGCCGGTCGGGAGAGGCCGGGGCAGACGTCACGGTTCGAGCCGGTGTGGCGCCGCGCCGGTCAGGAGGGTGGCGAGGCCGGTGAGGACGTCGTGGCCCAGGAACCAGTCGCCGCTGTGGTCGATCCCGTACAGCCGCGCCTCCTGGTCCACCGCCAGCAGCGCGCCGCTGCCCAACTCCTCGCCCACCGGCGCCAGTCGGGTCCCCAGGGCGTGCCCGAGATCGCTGAGCACCCGCGCCCAGTGCAGCCCGGCCAGCGGGTCGATCACGACGGCGCTCGGCGCGAAGACCTCCCCTGGCCCCGTCGGGTTCAGCGTGATCTCCCCCAGCTCGGCCCAGGTCTCGAACGCGGCGGGGAAGAGTTCGTGCGGATGCCCCTGCGGGGAACGGTGCCCGCTGAGCACGTCGGCCCACTGCTCCGCCTTCGCGGTGTGCACCCGCCCAGGACGCCAACCGGCCGCCGCCAGCGCCTGGTCCACGGTGCCGGCCGACCACGGCGCGCCCCGCGTCGGCCCGCCGAGCGGGTCCCCGACGGGCCGCCCCGCCGCCCCGGCCGGCGCCGGCGTGAGGCTGGTCACGCCGAGCCGCGCCAACAGCACCGCGCAGGAGCGGCAGTGCGCGGCGTGGGCACCGTGCCTCGGGTCGCCGTCCTCGCGGATGTGGCGGCAGGTGATGCCGGCCCCTTCGAGCGCGAGACGGGCCTGGTTGAGATCGGCGGCGCCGGCCTCGTTGAGCCAGCGGGTGAGGAGCGCGGGCTCCGGGCAGCGCCCGACGTGGCGTTCCCGTTGGGCGGTGCCGAGCCCCGCGAGGACCTCGGCGACCACCGGGTGCGGTTCGGGCGGCGGCGTGCTCCGGCTGGCGGTGCCGGTCAGCGGCTGGTCCCGTTCCGGGATGCGGAGCGCGGCGGCGGTGGTCGGCAGGATGCCGTCGCGGCGGCGCAGCAGCGCGGGAGGCACAGGGCGGGCGTCCCCGTGTCGGGGACCGCCCGGCGGCTGGCCGTGGATATCCGATATCACGAGGACGATCGTGCCACCGACTGGCCGACCCCATAGGCTGTGCCGCAACAGCGAGAGGCAACAGCAGGGGGCGTTCACGCCATGACGACAGGTCGGCTCGGCCAGCAGGCCGCGCCACCCAACCGGGCCTATGCCGGTCAGGTGGTGCAGTTCCCCGACCCGGTCCGCGCGGCGCGTTATCCGCACGGTGTCCGGGTGGACGCGGAAGGTTATCCCGACTTCTCGCCCTATGCCAGAGCGGCGGCGGAGATCGCCGAGCCTCCCGACGGGTTCGGCGTGGACGAACTGCGGCTGACCGACTACGTGTCGGCGAACGCCGCGCTGCACGCCTCGGGTCACGAGCTGTGGGCGCGGCTGCCCGCCGTGGCCACCCCGCACGGCTGGACCTGGCACCATGTGGCGCGCTCGCGCCGGCTGGAACTGGTGCCGGTCGAGGTGAAGGCGCTGCTGCGGCACCACGGCGGCCTGGCCACCACGACGGTCGACCAGCACAAGCGCGGCACCCGGCCGCTCGCCGACCCGCGCCCGGCGCACTTCAGGGCGCCGGACTCCGTCGCCGTTCCCGAGGAGCGGCTGCGGGCCGCCGAGGAGAAGCTGGGCTACCGGCTGCCGCCCGCCTACCGAGCGTTCCTGAAGGCGGCCGGCGGCTGCGCCCCGGTCGGGGTCGCGCTGGACGCGGAGTTGGGGCTGCTGGTGGACCAGCCGTTCTTCACGCTCCGCGAGGAGGCCGCCGTCAACGACCTCGTGTACATCAACAAGTGCCTCCGCGACCATCTCACCAAGGACTATCTGGCGGTGGCCTTCGTCCAGGGCGGCATCGTGGCCGTGAAGGTGCGCGGCGAGGGAACGGGCTCGGTCTGGCTGTGCCCGGTGGACGACGCGCGGGACCGGGACGGGCTGACCGTGAGTGAGCGGGTCGACGAGCTGCTGCTGCCCTGCGGGGAGGACTTCGACGCCTTCCTGCTGCGGCTGGCCGGCTCCCCGCCGGAGTTGGAGACGGTGGCGAATCTGATGGTCGACGGCGGGTTCGCGACCGCCGTCGCGGTGGAGGGATGAGTGCCGTGGTGACGTTCGCGCAGGCGCAGGAGCGCGCCGAGCGCTGGGTGAACGGCGCGGGTGGCCACGCCGAGGGGGATCACCCGGCGCACGAGGTGCGGGTGCGGGAGTTCAACCTGGGCTTCGTCGCCTGGGCCGAGGACGCCTCGGGCGGCGAGGTCGGCGGCGGTCGGCTGGTGATCGCCAGGGACAGCGGCGAGACGACGTACTGGCCGAGGCTGCCGGTCAGCGAGGTGATCCGCCGCTTCGAGGAGGAGTACGGCAGGACCTCGGCGTCCGTGCCGGCGCCTGAGCCGCCGAAGTCGGTGGATCTGGAGGCGACTTCCTTCCTGTTGACGCCGCCGCAGTGGCTCCAGGAGGCCGCCGACAAGGCGGGCATCCCGGACAACCGTCCCGGCGCCGGCGCCTCCCCGGCGTCCTCTTCCTCGTCGACACCATCTTCGGCAACGCCCTCGACCGCGCCGTCGCCGCCGGGGCTGCCCGTTCCGCCGAAGGCCGGGTCCGCCCAGGCCGGCTCCGAACGGCCGTCCGCCCCCGACCCGTTCGCCCCGCCGGCGTCCGCGAAGGCGGAGCCGGCGAGGCCCGAGCCCGCCAAGGCGGGGTCGGCGCCGGACCCGTTCGCGCCGCCCAAGCCGCCGGACCCGTTCGCGCCGCCCAAGTCCTCGGGCCCGGCGGCCGACAGCCCCTGGGCCGCCGCCGACGTGACGCCCGGCTCGGGCAACCGGCCGGCCGGCGGCGCCTCGCCCTGGGCCGGCACGGACACCTCGGGCAGCGCCGAGGAGGCCGAGGCCATGGCGCCGCCGGCCACCGTCTTCTCGCCGCCGCTGCTGGAGGACGACGACGACCGGCCCAGCCCCTCGCGGGCGCCGGCCTCCGAGGCCAGGACCACCGTGATGCCGCAGGGCAGCGCGCTGCCGGCGACGGCGGTGCAGCCGCCACTCGACGGCGGCGCCCGCCCGCCCGGCGCGCCCGGCACCCCCCCGCCCCCCGGCGCGCCCGTCGGCCCGCCGCCCGGCGGCCTGCGCGACGCCCCACCGGGGGCGCCCGTCGGCCCGCCGCCCGCGCCCCCGGGCGCCCCCGGCACGCCCCCGCCGCCGGGCGCCGCGAAGATCGCGGCCGAGGACACCCACAAGACGTATGTCGGCGGCCGGTCCGGCTCCCGGCCGGCCGGCCCGCCCGGGATGCCCGTGCCGCCCCCGCCCGCCGCACCCGGCGCGCCCAAGGCGGCCCGGCCCACGGCCGACGAGCCGACCTCCGGCGAGGAGGTCGCCTACGTTCCCACGCAGATGGTCGCCCCGGACGTCGTCGCCTCGCTCCGCGCCCAGGGCGCGGGGACGCCCCCGCCGCCAGGACCCGCGCAGGCCCCGCCGCCCGGCGCCCCCGCCGGCCAGCCAGGACCGCCACCGGGTCCGCAGCCGGGTCCGCAGCCAGGTCCGCAGCCGGGCCCCGCGCAGGGCCACCAGCCGGGACCGCCGCCAGGCCCCCTGCCGGGCCAGGCGCCGCCGCCCGCCTACGGCTACCCGCAGGAGGCCCAACCCGCCGTCGGCTCCGGCTACATGGCGGTGCTGCGCTACCGCGCGCCCGACGGCTCCGAGCAGCAGCTGATCCGCCGCTCCGCGCCCGGGATGCCGCACCCCGAGTGGCAGATCCTGCACGAGCTGATGGCCATGGGCGTGCCCGCGCAGGAGGTCGTCGAGCTGCACACCGAGTTGCAGTCCTGCGAGCTGCCCGGCGGCTACTGCGCCCGGATGATCCGCGAGACCTGGCCCCAGGTGCGGATCACCCACACCGCCGCCTACGGCACGGACTTCGCGTCCCGCCAGGCCGGGGTGCGCCATCTGGTGGAACACCAGGACGAGTTGCAGCAGTTCGCCGACGGCCCGCCGCGTTCCGCGCCGGTGCGCGCGCCGCTGCCGCAGCAGCCGCCGGCGCCGGCCGTCGGACTCGACGTGATCGGCCAGGAGCTGGCCGAGGCGTTCGGTCCGCAGCTGGTCTTCCGCTACGAGCCGCACTTCGCCGCCCGGCAGGGCGTGCCGGAGATCGTGGCCAACACGCTGGCGTGGAGCGGGCTGCCGTTGGAGATCCCGCCGTTCTTCTGGGCCCGCGCCCAGCCGGGGATGCCGATCCCGACGCTGGCCGAGGTCGCGATGGAGCGCGGCGTGCGCCCGGCGCCCGACGCCGGCTCGTATCTGGTGGTGGGCAGCGACTTCGGCAAGCAGCTGTGTGTGCAGTACGGCACGGCGCACATCGTGGCCGTGCCGCTGGAGGCCGGGCCCGGCGGGCAGCCGGTGCCGCCGCAGTTCGTCAACGCCTCGCTGCCGCAGTTCGCGCGCTGCATGGCGCTGTTGGGCCGGATGTGGCGGCTGCGCTACGGGCTGACCTCGGAGCAGGCGGGCCGCTGGACCAAGGACTTCCAGGCCCAGCTGGCCTCGCTCGACCCGATGACGGTGGCTGACCCGGAGAGCTGGTGGTCGGTGCTGCTGGAACAGATGTGGGACGGGCTGCTGTAGCGCGTTCCCCGGGACGGCGTTCCCCGGCGCCACGTTCCCCGACGCCGCGTCGCCCGACGCCACGTTTGCCCGACGCCGCGTCCCTCCCGGCGGCGTGCGCCGGCGCGCGCCGCCCGGGGGCAACGCGCCGCCCGGGTGAGCCCGTTCCCCGGGTTTCGGATGTCCTCGTGATGTTTGGGGGATCATCTTGGCTATGACGGGTTTCCGGACGGTACGCGGGCGGGGGTACTCGCCGGAGCAGGTCGACCGCGTTCTGGCGGAGCTGGGTCGACAGCGGGACCAGGCGTGGCACCGGCTCACCGAGCTGGGCCGGCTCGGTGAGCGGCTCACCGAGCGCGCGGCCCGGCTGCGGGCCGAGGTGGCCGCGCTGCCCCCGACGGACTTCGGCGCGCTGGGCGAGCGCGCCACGGTGCTGCTGGCCGAGGTCGAGGCCGAGGCGGCGGAGATCAGGGAGCTGGCCGAGGCCGAGGCCGACACCCTGCTGAGGGCGGCCGAGGGCGAGGGCCGCGCCTTACGGGAGCAGGCGGCGAAGGAGGCGGCCCACGTCCGGGTGGCCGCCGAGGAGGCGGCCGGCCGCACCCTGGCCGAGTTCACCGAGGCCGCCGAGGCGCTGGTGGAGCAGGAGCGGCAACGGGCCGCGCGGGTGCGGGCCGAGGCGGAGGCCACGCTGGCCGACGTGATCCGGCACGCCGAGGCGCTGGTCACCGAGCAGCGCGCGCGACAGCGGGCCAGCGGCCGGCTCGCCGAGGAGCGGATGGCGGCGCGCCGGGAGGCGGTCGAGGCGCGGGTGGCCGAGCTGACCCAACGGGCCGACGCCGTCTGGGAGCGCGCGCGGCGGCAGTTGGCCGACGCCGAGGCGGCGGCGAGGGCGCGGAACGAGGCGGCGGAGGCCCGGCGGGCCGAGCTGTTGGCCGACGCGGAGACGCGCCGGCGGCGGATCGAGCGGGACGCCGAGCGGCTGGCCCGGCTCCAGGAGGAACGGGCCGAGCAGGTGCGCGCCTACATGTCCCATCTGCGCACCACGCTGGCCACGTTGACCGGCCGCACCCCGCGTGGGCCGCGGGCCGAGGCCGAGGACGAGGCGCCGGCCGGGACGCCAGGGCAGGCGCCGGCCGGGAGGCCAGGGCAGGCGCCGGCCGGGGGCCAGGGGGAGGCGGCGACCGAACGGGGCTGACGCGGCGGGGTGCCGGGGCCGCCTGGGTATTCTGCGGACCATTCCCCGTTTCTCCGACGAAGGACGCGATTTCCGTGAGCCCCAACCGTCCGGCAGCCATCATCGTTCTCGCAGCGGGTGAGGGGACCCGCATGAAATCGGCGACGCCCAAGGTCCTGCACGAGCTGTGCGGCCGTTCCATGGTCGGCCATGTGGTGCTGGCGGCGAACGAGTTGGCGCCCGAGCGGCTGGTGGTGGTGGTCGGGCACGGCCGGGAGCGGGTCGTGGAGCACCTGGCCGAGCTGGACGCCGGGGTGCGCACGGCCGTGCAGGCCGAGCAGCGCGGCACGGCGCACGCGGTGCGCACCGCGCTGACCGCGCTGGCCGCGGAGGACGGCGGCACGCCGACCGGCACGGTCGTGGTGACCTGCGGCGACACCCCGCTCCAGACCGGCGCCACGCTGCGCGCCCTGGCCGAGCGGCACGCCGCCGAGGGCAACGCGGTGACCGTGCTGACCATGGAACTGCCGGACGCCACCGGCTACGGCCGGGTGGTGCGCGAGCCCGACGGCTCGGTGACGGAGATCGTCGAGCACAAGGACGCCTCGCCGGCGCAGCTGGCGATCACCGAGGTCAGCTCGGGCGTCTTCGCCTTCGACGGGGCGCTGTTGGCCGAGGCGCTGGAGAAGGTCGGCTCCGACAACAGCCAGGGCGAGGAGTACCTGCCCGACGTGCTGCGCATCCTGCGGGGCGCCGGCCACCGGGTGGGCGCCGAGCGGGTGGCCGACCCGAGGGAGCTGGTCGGCATCAACAACCGGGTGCAACTGGCGCAGGCCAGGCGGCTGTTGAACGACCGGCTGCTGGAGGCCGCGATGCTGGCGGGCGTCACGGTCGTCGACCCGGCGAGCACCTGGATCGACTCGACGGTCACCTTCGAGCCAGACGCGGTCGTCCAGCCGAACACCCAGCTGCTGGGCGCCACCCATGTGGCGGCCTTCGCCGAGGTCGGGCCCGGCACCCGGCTGACGGACTGCACGGTGGGCGAGGGTGCCCTGGTGGTGCACACCGTGGCGGACACGGCGGTGGTCGGCGCCGGCGCGAAGGTCGGCCCGTACTCCTATCTGCGGCCCGGAACGCTGCTCGGCTCCGACACCAAGGTCGGCGGCTTTGTGGAGGTGAAGAACTCCACCCTCGGCACCGGAACCAAAGTTCCGCATCTCTCCTATGTGGGCGACGCCACGATCGGCGAGCACACCAACATCGGCGCCTCCAGCGTGGTCGTGAACTACGACGGCGAGGCAAAGCACCGCACCACGATCGGTTCGCACTGTCGAACGGGCGCCGACAATACCTTTGTGGCTCCCGTCACGGTGGGGGACGGCAGTTACACGGCGGCGGGCTCGGTGATCACCGTCGACGTTCCCCCGGGATCACTGGGCGTAGCCCGGGAAAGGCAGCGGAACGTGGCGGGTTGGGTGGCCCGCAGGCGTTCCGGATCGGCGGCCGACCAGGCGGCCCAGGCGGCTCTAGCTGCGGCGGAACCCGATCACGATCAGGACTGACGGGTTCGCTGGGGGCCGGTGACGGCGTACCGTAAGGAGGGCCCTCTGGGCCGGACACCAGGCCGAACGAGCGCACCCGCGTATGCCAAGGGAGACTGACTGTGACCGGGATCAAGACGACCGGTGAGAAGAAACTGATGCTCTTCTCCGGCCGCGCCCACCCCGAACTGGCGAAGGAGGTCGCCGCCGAATTGGGCATGGGGCTGGTCCCGACCAAGGCTCAGGACTTTGCCAACGGCGAGATCTATGTGCGTTTTCAGGAGTCCGTGCGCGGCGCCGACTGTTTTCTGATGCAGAGTCACACGGCGCCGATCAATAAATGGATCATGGAACAGCTGATCATGATCGACGCGTTGAAGCGGGCCTCGGCGCGGAGTATCTCGGTGATCATTCCGTTCTACGGTTATGCCCGCCAGGACAAGAAGCACCGGGGCCGCGAGCCCATCTCCGCGCGGCTGATGGCCGACCTGCTGGGCACGGCGGGGGCGCACCGGATCATCGCCATGGACCTCCACGCGGACCAGGTGCAGGGGTACTTCGACGGCCCCGTAGACCACCTCTTCGCGCTGCCGGTGCTCACCGAGTACATCGGGAACCGGGTGGACCGGGCGAAGCTGACCGTGGTCTCCCCCGACGCCGGCCGGGTCCGGGTCGCCGACCGCTGGGCGGACCGGCTCGGCGCCCCGCTGGCCATCGTGCACAAGCGGCGCGACCCCGACGTGGCCAACCAGGTCACCGTCCACGAGGTCGTCGGCAACGTCCGCGACCGGGTGTGTGTGCTGGTCGACGACATGATCGACACCGGCGGCACGATCTGCGCCGCCGCCGACGCGCTCTTCGCCAACGGCGCGTCCGACGTGATCGTGGCCGCGACCCACGGCGTGCTCTCGGGCCCGGCGGCGGACCGGCTGAAGAACTCGCGGGTGAGCGAGTTCATCTTCACCAACTCGCTGCCGACGCCCAGCGAGGTCAACCTCGACAAGATCACCGTGCTGTCGATGGCGCCGACCATCGCCAGGGCGGTGCGCGAGGTCTTCGAGGACGGCTCGGTCACCAGCCTCTTCGAGGGCGACGCCTGACCCACCTCCCCGGCCGGCCCCGCATCTCGCCTTCGAGGTGCGGGGCCGGCCGGCGTTCGGGGGGCCTGCGCGCTGCGGGTAGACTCGGCCGCGTTGCTCGGCGAGGGAGGCCCGGCGGGGCTTATCCGTTATCGACGCGCTCTTTGTGCAGGCCCGCCCTGGGCCGGGTGACCGACGGTTTTTCCGGTCACACACCACAAGGAGTCCGCGATGTCAGACGTGAAGATCAGCGCCGAGACCAGGAGCGAGTTCGGCAAGGGCGCCGCCCGCCGCATCCGCCGCGAGGGCCGCGTGCCCGCCGTCATCTACGGCCACGGCGGCGACCCGGTCCACGTGACCCTGCCCGGCCACGAGCTGATGATGGCGCTCAAGAACTCCAACGTCCTCATCACCCTCGACATCGAGGGCCGCGAGGAGCTGGTGATCCCCAAGGCCGTGCAGCGCGAGGCCATCCGTGGCTTCCTGGTCCACACCGACCTGCTGGTGGTCAAGCGCGGCGAGAAGGTCACCGTGGAGATCCGGGTCCTGACCGAGGGCGAACTGGCGCCGGGCGGCGGCCTGTTGGAGCACGTGCTCAACACCCTGCCGGTCGAGGCCGAGGCCACCAACATCCCCGAGTCCGTCACCGTCTCCGTCGCCGGCCTGTCCATCGGCGACTCGGTCCTGGCCAAGGACGTCCCGCTGCCGGCGGGCTCCACCCTGGCCGTGGACCCGGAGGAGGTCGTCGTCCAGGTGCTCCAGCCGCAGGCCGAGGAGCCGGCCGCCGAGGGCGCCGGCGCCACCGAAGAGGAAGCCGGCTGACGCAGCCGCCGGGGGTGGGCCCGCCCGGGCCCACCCGACCGAACCCGACCGGAACGGGAGACGCATGAACGACGCCGGAAACGCGACGGCGCCCGAGGGACCGTGGCTGGTCGTCGGCCTCGGCAACCCGGGGCCGAGCTACGCCGCCAACCGGCACAACGTCGGCTTCATGGTCGTCGACCTGCTGGCCGAGCGGCTGGGCGGCAGCTTCAGGGCCCACCGCTCCCGCGCCATGGTGCTGGAGGGCCGCTTCGGCCCGCCCGGCTCCGGCGGCCCCCGGGTGGTGCTGGCCAAGCCGATGTCGTTCATGAACGTCTCCGGCGGCCCGACCGGCGCGCTCTGCTCCTTCTACCGGGTGCCGCCGTCCCGACTGGTCGTGATCCACGACGAGTTGGACATCGGCTACGGCGTGCTGCGGCTCAAGCGCGGCGGCGGCGACAACGGCCACAACGGGCTGAAGTCGATCACCTCGGCGCTCGGCAAGGACTACTTCCGCGTCCGCTTCGGCGTCGGCCGGCCGCCGGGGCGGATGGACGTGGCGGCCTATGTGCTGCGGGACTTCGGCACGGTGGAGCGCAAGGACCTCGACTACCACGTGGACCGCGCCGCCGACGCCACCGAGGCGCTGGTCACCGAGGGCCTTGAGCGGGCGCAGAGCCGCTTCAACGGCTGAGTCGCCGGCCGCCGACCCGACCCTCCGACTTGACCAGCCGGCAGGCTTTGGCCAAGGATCTGCGCCATGTCCGCGACCCAGGCCGGCCGACGCGGCGCTGCGCGCCGAGCCGGCGAGAGCGCGTTCGGCGCGCTGCTGTTGGGGCGGCTGGTGGCCTCCTGGCTGCTGGCCGCCGCGCTGGTGCTCGGCGGGGCCTACGCCGCCTGGGACACCACCCGCGACACCTTCGGCCTCGGCGACACGGAGAAGGGCGAGGTCACGCTGCTCCGCTGCGAACAGCGCGACTGCACCGGGATCTTCGCGCCCAGCGGCGACACCGTGGTCCTGGAACAGCGGATCGCCCGCGTCGAGGGCGAGAGCCTCACCGTCGTCCGACCGCTCGACGGCGACCTCGTGTTCCGCGCGGACGCCGCCGGCCGCCTCTACGCGCTGGCGCCACTGTCCGGCGCGCTGCTCCTGGCCGCCGTGGTGATCGGAGGCGGCCTGCGCCGCTACCGCCTCGCCTGGATCGTCGCCGGCACCGCCCTGGCCCACCTGCTCCTGACGTTCCTCCTCTGGATCTGACCCGCTCCCTCAGCCACCGGCCAGCCCCCGGAACACGACGGAGGCGTCGTCGCTCCGCTTGTTCCTCGGCCAGCGCGGCCCGGCGGGGTGCCCGGCACCCCGAAAGCCCCGCTGGAGACCCGGCGGTTCGGGTGCGAGCCGCCTTCGGCTCGCACCCGAACCGCCCCGGAGAAAATCACCCCGTGTTGCGGAGGCCCGCCGCCACGCCGTTGACGGTCAGCAGCAGGGCGCGGGAGAGGAGTTGGTCCGGCTCCTCGCCGCGCTTGGCGGCGGCCCGCTGCCGGTGCAGCAGCGTGACCTGGAGATACGAGATCGGGTCCAGATAGGCGTCCCTGATCCGCAGCGTCCGCTGGAGCGCCGGGTTGGCGTCGAGGAGTTCGCTCTCCCCGGTGATCCGCAGCACCTCGGCGACCGTCCGCTCGTGCTCCGCCACGATCGTGTCGAAGACGTGCCGCAGCTCGTCCGGCACCAGCGTGTCCACGTAGTGCCGGGCGATCCGCAGGTCCGTCTTGGCCAGCGTCATCTCGACGTTGGAGAGGAAGTTGCGGAAGAAGTGCCAGTGCTCGAACGCCTCGGCCAGCACCTCGTCGAGTCCGGCCTCCCGGGCGGCCTTCAGGCCCGAGCCGACGCCGAACCAGCCCGGCACGATCTGCCGGGACTGCGTCCAGCCGAAGACCCACGGGATCGCCCGCAGCCCGTCCAGCCCCGCTCCGCTGTCGGGCCGGCGGGACGGCCGGGAGCCCAGGTGCAGCTCGGCGAGCTGGTCGACCGGCGTGGAGGCGAAGAAGTACGCCGGCAGGTCCGGGTCCTCCACCAGGTCGCGGTAGGCGGAGTGCGCCGCCTCGGAGACCGTGTCCATCGCCGCGTCCCAGCGGGCCAGCGCCTGGCTGGACTGGCGCGGCGCGGTGTGCAGCGCGGAGGCCTGGAGGGTGGCGGAGACCGTCAGCTCCAGGTTCTCCCTGGCCAGGGACGGCACCAGGTACTTGTCCGAGATCACCTCGCCCTGCTCGGTGACCTTGATCTCGCCCTCCAGCGTGCCCCACGGCTGCGCCAGGATCGCGTCGTGGGTCGGCCCGCCGCCCCGGCCGACGGTGCCGCCCCGGCCGTGGAACAGCCGCAGCCGCACCCCGTGCCGGTGCGCCACGTCCCGCAGCCGGCGCTGCGCGCGGTGGATCTCCCACTGGGAGGTGGTGATGCCGCCGAACTTCGAGGAGTCGCTGTAGCCGAGCATCACCTCCTGCACGTCGTCCCGCAGCGACACCAGCCGCCGGTAGGAGGGGTCGGAGAGCATCTGGTCCAACAGCTCGTCGGCGATGCGGAGTTCGTCGGTGGTCTCCAGCAGCGGCACGATGCCGATCCTGGCCCAGCCGGCGTGCAGGTCGATCAGCCCGGCCTCCCTGGCCAGCACGGCGGCGGCGAACACGTCGTCCGCGCCCTGGCACATGGAGATGATGTACGACTCGATCACCTCGGGCCCGAAGCTGTCCAGCGCCCGGCGGATCGTCGAGAACACGCCCAGCGTCTTGGCGCCGGCGGCGTCCAGCGGCGCCGGGGTCGGGGCCAGCGGGCGGCGCGAACGCAGCTCCCTGGCCAGCAGCTTGGCCCGGTACTCGCGCGGCATGTCCGCGTACCGCCAGGACTCCTCGCCCAGCCGGTCGAAGAGCTGGCCCAGCGCGTAGTGGTGCGCGTCGGCGTGCTCGCGGACGTCCATGGTGGCCAGTTGCAGGCCGAACGCGGCGATGGTGCGCATCAGCCGCTCCACCCGCCCGCCGGCGATCAGCTCGCCCCGGTGCGCGCGCAGCGAGTCCCGCACCACGGCCAGGTCGGCCAGCAGCCCGCCGGTGCCGAGATAGTCGCGACCGGGCGTGTGCGGGGCGTCGGCGGCCAGCCGCTGGCGGGTGTTGAGCAGCTTCTGCCGGATGCAGGTGACCTTCAGCCGGTAGGGCTCCTCCGCGTTGAGCCGCTTGTAGCGCGGGGTGATCTCGGGCAGCAGCTCCAGGTCGCGGCGGAGCGACTCCAGCAGCTCCTCGCTGGCCCCTGAGTTGCGGATCGAGTTGGAGAGCGCGCTGCGCAGCTCGTCGATGTGGGCCAGCGCGGACTCGATGCCGTGCTCGTGCTGGAGCAGCAGCACGTCCCAGGTGACGGAGGGGGTGACGTTGGGGTTGCCGTCCCGGTCGCCGCCGATCCAGGTGCCGAAGGTCAACGGGCGGGCGTCCGTGGGCAGTTCCGCGCCGGCCCGCTCCAGCTCGGCGGACAGGTCCTCCAGCACGTCGCCGACCGCGCCGGCGTGCAACTCGTCCAGGTAGTAGACCGCGTTGCGCGCCTCGTCGGTCGGCTCGGGGCGGGTGACCCGCAGCTCGTCGGTCTGCCAGATGAGGTCGATGGACTCCGCCAGCCGCAGGTCGGTGCGGCGGCGGTCGCCGCCGTCCTCGCCGGCCGGCCGGTCCAACAGCTCGGCGACCTTGCGGAGCTTGGTGAGCACCGAGCGCCGCGCGGCCTCCGTCGGGTGCGCGGTGAAGACGGGGCGCACGCCCAGTGCGGCGACGGTGGCCCGCAGATGGTCCGGGTCGGCGTCCTTGAGCATGTCGGCGGTGCGGGTCAGCGCCCCGCCCTCGGCCGCGCGGCGCTCGCGCAGCTCCCGCCCACGGTGGACCTGCTCGGTGACGTTGGCCAGATGGAAGTAGATGGAGAACGCGCGCACCAGCTTGGCGGCCGTCGACAGGTCGGTCCGGCCTACCAGTTCGGCGGCGGCCTCGCCGTCGGACCTGGTGAGTGCCCGGACGCGTTCGACCAGTTCGAGCAGCTCGGGGCCGTCCTGCCGCACCAGGGTCTCCCCCAGCAGGTCCCCCAGTCGGCGGATGTCGGCACGCAGCGCGCTACTACTTTCCGGGGTCCCCTTGGCGTCCGGGATCTCGGGCTGGCCAGCGGTCGACGACTCTGGCTGGCGGCTTGGGCTGTCGGGACTGCTCACGGGTGCGGCTCCTCGCAGCTGACTCATCTGGCAGGTCTTGGGCACATACGGACCGCGCTGTCCGACCGTCCCATGGTAGTGAGCCCTCCCCACGGCCTCCGCACCTCTCGGTGACTTCCCCGGCACGGGCCTTGTGGCACCCGGTGAACTGCGATACTTACGTAGGCGTAGGTTACGGCTCCGTAGGTATCCCGAGCCGGTTCCGCCACGGGACACGCGTCGGGCCGTCCGCTCACTCTCCCCGTCCCCCTTCCCCCCTTTTCCGAGGTAGACCCCATGACCACTTCCCCCGATGTGGCACGTCCAACGCCGGCCGAGGCGGCCGACCCCGCCGCGCCGGCCGGTCCCCCCGAACCTGCCCCGCCGCCCGCCGCCACCCTCGGCGGCGAACAGCGCCGCACCGTCGAGCAGTTGGCCCTGCTGCTCTTCATCGTCGTCCCGTTCCTCGCGCTGCTGGCCGCCGTGCCGCTGGCCTGGGGCTGGGGCGTGAGCTGGCTGGACCTGACGCTGCTGGTCGTCTTCTACTTCATCGGCTGCCACGGCATCACCGTGGGGTTCCACCGCCACTTCACCCATGGCGCGTTCAAGGCGAAGCGCCCGGCGCGGATCGCGTTGGCCATCGCCGGCTCGATGGCCGTCGAGGGCCCGCTGGTGCGCTGGGTCGCCGACCACCGCAAGCACCACAAGCACTCCGACGCCGAGGGCGACCCGCACTCCCCCTGGCGCTACGGCGAGTCGGTGCCCGCGCTGCTCAAGGGCCTGTGGTGGGCGCACATGGGCTGGATGTTCGACACCGAGCAGACCAACCAGCACAAGTACGCGCCCGACCTGATCAACGACCCCGACATGCGCCGGGTCTCCCGCCAGTTCGTGCTCTGGACGGTGGTCACACTGACGCTGCCCCCGCTGATCGGCGGGCTGGCCACCTGGTCCTGGCAGGGCGCGCTGACCGCGTTCTTCTGGGGCTCCCTGGTGCGGGTCGCGCTGCTCCACCACGTGACCTGGTCGATCAACTCGATCTGCCACGCGACCGGCAAGCGCCCGTTCCGCTCCCGCGACCGCTCGGGGAACGTGTGGTGGCTGGCCGTTCTCTCCTGCGGCGAGTCCTGGCACAACCTGCACCACGCCGACCCGACCTGCGCCCGGCACGGCGTGGACCGCTGGCAGCTGGACTCCAGCGCGCGGCTGATCCGCTGGATGGAGAAGGCGGGTTGGGTCTACGACGTACGCTGGCCACGGCAGACCCGGCTGGACGCCCGGCGGGTGACCGGGCGGGACGGGGACGCTCGGCGGGACCGGAACGCCTCCGAGAGCAATCGGCAGGAAGGGACCGCGCACAAGACGGCATGATGGGGGCGTGGCGACCGAAGACAGCAGCAGCGACAGCGGCAGGGACAAGGATCGTCCGGTTCGGGCGGCGCGGCGCGGCCGCAGACGCATGACCGGGACCGAACGCCGGGAGCAGTTGCTGGACATCGGTCGCACCCTCTTCGCCGAACGAGGCTTCGAGGGCACGTCGGTGGAGGAGATCGCCGCCAAGGCGGGGGTCTCCAAGCCGGTGGTCTACGAGCACTTCGGCGGCAAGGAGGGGCTCTACGCGGTCGTGGTGGACCGGGAGATGAGCCGGCTGCTGTCGATGGTGACGGGCGCGCTGACCGCCGGGCACCCCAGGGAGCTGCTGGAGCAGGCGGCGTTCGCGCTGCTCGACTACATCGAGCGGTACACCGACGGCTTCCACATCCTGGTGCGGGACTCCCCGGTGGCACAGTCCACGGGGACGTTCGCCTCGCTGATCGGGGACATCGCGACCCAGGTCGAGGACATCCTGGGCCTGGAGTTCAAGAGCCGGGGGTACGACGCCAAGCTGGCGCCGATGTACGCGCAGGCGCTGGTGGGGATGGTGGCGTTGACCGGGCAGTGGTGGCTCAACGTCCGCAAGCCGAAGAAGGCCGAGGTGGCCGCCCATCTGGTGAACCTGGCCTGGCACGGCCTCCAGGGACTTGAGCACCATCCGAAGCTGGTGGGCCGCCGCCGCGTCTGACGCGCTCCCGCGCGGGCGGCCGGCGGGACAGACCTCGGCCCCCCGCCCTCGAACTGTCTGGGGTTCGAAAGCGAGGGGCCGTGGGAGAGCGGCGCGGGAGGAACGGCCTGGCGGCCGGCCGCCGCCGGCGGGAACGCGTCAGTCGTTGATGCCGTTCCTGGACAGGATCGGGATGTCCGACAGCAGGTTCGCCAGCGGGTCGTCGCCGTCGACCTGGGTGGAGTTCTCCGCACAGGTCTGGTCGTTGCTGCTGGTGAGCAGGTCCTGCACGGTGATCGGCACGATGCCGACGACGGAGCCGACGTTGAGCTTGTTGATGTCGGCGACCGGCAGGCAGATGTCGTTCAGCGAGCTGTTGACCAGCGCCATGTTCGGGCTCATGTAGCCACCGGTGGTGGTGTTACCGATCCGGTCCGAGGCGCCGTTGCCGTTGATCGTGGTCAGCTCGGACTCCTCGGCGGCCATGGCCGGGGTGGCGGCGATGCCGGCCATACCGACGGCGGAGGCCGCGACGGCGACCGTGGCAAGCGACTTCTTGATCACTAGCTTGTCCTTCCGAGTTCTGGGATGCCCTGTTTCCGGAGCGCCCTGAACAACGCCGCTGGGTGGATTCCGTTGCCTCCGTTCACCCGAATCGCGCAATCTGAGGCCCCTTGGGGGCTCGTAGGCGCACTCCAGGGGGCGTAAGCGACCCCATCCGCCCCCCATCGTTCGCGCCCCCTCAGGGCGCGGCCTGAAGAAACTCCAGCCGGTTGCCCACCGGGTCGTGGGCGTGGAACCTGCGGTACCCGGGGAACGCCCCGTCCCAGAGCGGCTCGACGCCGGCCTCGGCCAGCCGCGCGGCCAGCGCGTCCAGATCGCGCACCACCAGCGCGGGGTGCGCCTTGCGCGCCGGGCGGAAGTCCGCCTCGACGCCGAGGTGCAGCTCGCAGCCGCCGCTGCGGAACCAGCAGCCGCCCCGGGCGGCCAGCTCCGGCGGCTTGGGCACCTCGGCCATGCCCAGCACCCCGCCGTAGAAGGCGCGCAACGCCGGCTCGCTGCCGGCCGGCACCGCGAGCTGTACATGGTGCAGCGCCGCGATCATGCCGCCCTCCGTCCGACGACGAAGATCCGGCGGAACGGGAAGACCGTGCCGTGCGGTCCCGGCGGGTAGGCGGCGCGCAGCGCGTCGCGGTAGGCGTCCAGGTAGGCGGCCAGTTCCTCCGGGTCCTCTTCGAGGGCGGTGATCACCGGCCGCAGCCCGGTGCCGCGCACCCAGTCCAGCACCGGGTCCTCGCCGGTCAGCCGGTGCAGATAGGTGGTCTCCCAGACGTCCACCTCAGCGCAGAGCGGCGCCAGTTCGGCCAGATAGCCCTCGGGCGCGAGCACCGGGTCGGTGGTGCGCAGCACCCCGGCCAGCCGCTCGCGCCAGCGGGGGCGCTCGGCGATCTGGCGCATCAGGGCGTGGCTGGGGGCGGCGAAGTTCCGCGGCACCTGGAAGGCGAGCGCGCCGCCGGGCGCGAGGGCCCCGACCCAGTCGGCCAGCCGGCGCGGGTGCTCGGGCACCCACTGGAGGGCGGCGTTGGAGACGATCAGGTCGAACGGCTCCGCCGGCCGCCAGCTGGCGAGGTCGGCCTCGACGAAGTCGAGTGCGCCGCCGGGCGCGGCGACCCGGCGGGCCTCGGCGAGCATCTCGGGGGAGTTGTCGTAGCCGGTGACCCGGGCATCCGGCCAGCGCTCGAAGAGCTGGAGGGTCGGCGCGCCGGGCCCGCAGCCCAGATCGGCGATCCTGGGCCGGCCGGGCAACGCGGGGACGCGGGCGAGGAGTTCGGTCAGCGGGCGGGAACGCGCGGCGGCGTGCCGCCCGCACTGCGCGGGGTCCCAACGGGGACGCGGGGTTGTCTGCGGCATGGGAAGATCCTCACGCCGATATATCTCGATGTCAAGAAACTTTAGGCTGTATAGCTCGACGGCGTGAGACTTCACGTCGACACAACACCAACTAGACTGCTCCCATGGAGGACGAGGTTGACCGGCTGGTCGCCGCCTGGCGGCGGGAACGCCCCGATCTGGACGTGGAACCGCTGGAGGTGCTCAGCCGCGTGAGCAGGCTGGCCCGCCACCTGGACCGGGCCAGGCGTCAGGCGTTCGCCGAACACCAGCTGGAGCCCTGGGAGTTCGACGTCCTCACCGCGCTGCGCCGGGCCGGCACGCCGTACCAGCTCTCGCCGGGGCAGCTGCTCACCCAGACCCTGGTGACCTCGGGGACCATGACCAACCGCATCGACCGGCTCGCCAAGAAGGGCCTCGTCGAGCGGCTGCCCGACCCATCGGACCGGCGCGGGGTGCTGGTCAGGCTGACGCCCGCCGGGCGGGACCACGCGGACAGCGCGCTGGCCGGGCTGCTCACCCAGGAACGGGCGATCCTGGCCGACCTCTCCCCCACCCAACGCCGCGACCTGGCCGCCCTCCTCCGCGCCCTGACGGCCCCCTTCGACAACCTCTAGCCTCCGGAGCGGGGTAGCCTGCGGCGCCCCGGAAGCGCCCACGGACCCCAGGGGCGCGGGGAACTGCGCGAACAACCCACCACACACCCGCACCCGACCACCCAACAGACAACCGCAGCACCACCGTCACCCGCAGACCCACCCCCATGCACACCCGCACGAAGACAACGACGCGCGCCCAGACCATCCAGGGGCGCGGGGAACTGCGCGAACAACCCACCACACACCCGCACCCGACCACCCAACAGACAACCGCAGCACCGCCGTCGCCCGCCGACCAACCCCATCACCCGCCGGAGGCACCCCCGCCGGAGGCACCCGCACCCCCACCTCCGGTGGGCGCTCCCCTAATCCACCGGAGGTATCCCCGCTCGGCGCGCCAGCGCCACAGCGGCCAGCGTCGAGTGAACGCCCAGCTTCCCGAGCACGTTCTGCATGTGCGTACGCACGGTGTGCGGCGAGAGATAGAGCCGTTCGGCCACCGCCTTCCGCCCCAGGCCGGCCAACATGCAGCGCAGCACCTCCAGTTCGCGCGGCGTGAGGGACTCCACGAGCCGCTCGCGTTCACCCCGGTGCCTGCGGTCCGCCTGGAGTTCGCGGAGCACGCCGGTGAGCAGGGCGGGCGGGAGGTGGGTCTCGTCGCGCAGCACGCCCCTGATGACCCGCAGCAGCCGCGCCAGCGAGCTGTCCTTGGCCACCCAGCCCCTGGCGTCGGCGGCCAGCGCGCGGGCGGCGGCCGCCGGCTCGTCGGATGCCGCGAGCATGACAGTCCGCAGGGTGGGGAAACCCTCGGCCACCCACGTCAGCAGCGCCGGCTGCTCGGCGCCCGGCTCCACCGCGTCGTCCAACTCCGCGTCCAGCAGCAGCACATCGAACGGCGGGTGCGCGCCGGCCCGCACCCGGGTCAGCAGCTGCCGGGCCGCCGGCACGCTGCCGAGCGCCACCGCCTCCACGTCCGCCTCGGCGGACAGCGCGGTGGCCAGCGACTCAGCGAAGATCCGGTGCTCGTCCACCACCAGCACCCGAATACGGTCCACCGAAAGCCCCTGGGGTCGCGTCGAAGGGGCGGCTCGGCGGGCACGACACCACGGTCCACCTGCTGTCGGACCGCGCGGCCGCCGCCGCGGGGCCCTTCGTCGGACTCGGCGCCGCGCCCACCGTCTCGCCCCCTGATCGGCACCGGCCCCCACCGGTGCTGGGACTCAGCCTACGGCCGGCGCTCCCCGGTGGAAGGGGTTTCGCCGAACCGCGGATATCGGTGCGGTCACGCCGGGAGCCGCCGGGCGCCCGCCGAGGGGATCGCCTCGAAGATCCGGGGCGCGACCAGCCCGGCGCCGGCGAACGCCTCCCCGACGGCCTTGCCCACGCTCGCCACCGACTCCTCGGGCACCAGCGCGATGGCCGAGCCGCCGAAGCCGCCGCCCGTCATCCGGGAGCCCAGCGCGCCGGCCGCGTTGGCCGTGTCGACCGCCAGGTCCAGCTCGGGGCAGGAGACCTCGAAGTCGTCCCTGAGCGAGGCGTGGCCCTCGGTGAGCAACGGGCCGATCTCCCGCGCCCGCCCGGCGTCCAGCAGCTCCACGACCCGCGCCACCCGCCGGTCCTCGGTCACCACGTGGCGCACCCGGCGGCGGACCGCCTCGTCCTCGATCCGCGCCAGCGCCGCGTCCAGCTCGGCGAACGGCACGTCGCGCAGGAACGGGACGCCCAGCGCCGCCGCGCCCGCCTCGCACTCGGCCCGCCGCCTGGCGTAGGCGCCGTCCGCGTGCGCGTGCTTGACCTGGGTGTCCACGACCAGCAGCCGCAGCCCCTCGGCCGCCATGTCGAACGGCACCTGCCGGCCGCTCAGATCGCGGGTGTCCAGGTGGAGGACGTGCCCCTCGACGCAGCTGGCCGAGGCCATCTGGTCGAGGATGCCGCAGGGCATTCCCACGAAGTCGTTCTCGGCGATCTGCCCGATCCGCGCCAACTCGGGTGCGGTCAGGCCCAGTTCGTTGAGGTCGCTCAGCGCGAGCGCGGTGACCACCTCCAGCGCGGCCGAGGAGGACAGGCCGGCGCCGGTCGGCACGTCGGAGGCGAAGCGGATGTCGGCGCCGGTGAGCCGATGGCCGGCCCGCTCCAGCGCCCAGGCGACGCCGGCCGGGTACGCCGCCCAGCCCTCGACCTCGCGGGGCACCAGCGCGTCCAGGCTCAGCTCCACGACCGTCCCGCCGACGTCGCGGGAGCGCAGCCGCAGGGTCCGGTCGGCCCTGCGGGTCGCGGTCGCGACGGCCGAGTGCGGCAGGGCCAGCGGCAGCACGAAGCCCTCGTTGTAGTCGGTGTGCTCGCCGATCAGGTTGACCCGCCCCGGGGCGCTCCACGCGCCGTCGGGGGCGACCCCGAAGACCTGCTCGTGGTCCGTCATGAGGTGCCCTCCTTCCGCTGGGCGAACGCCCAGGCGTCGGCGATGATTCCGGCCAGTTCGGGCCGGCTGGGCCGCCAGCCGAGGCGCTCCCTGGCGCGGTCGGCCGAGGCGACCAGCACGGCCGGGTCGCCGGCGCGGCGGTCGGCCGCGACCTCGGGGATCGGGTGCCCGGTGACCTCGCGGGCGGCCTCGATCACCTCGCGGACCGAGAAGCCGTTGCCGTTGCCCAGGTTGCAGACCAGGTGCTCGCCGGGGACGGCCGCGCCCAGCGCGGCCAGGTGCGCCTCGGCCAGGTCGTCGACGTGGATGTAGTCGCGGACGCAGGTGCCGTCGGGCGTCGGGTAGTCCGTGCCGTAGACCGAGATGGCCTCGCGGCGGCCCTGGGCGACCTGGAGCACGATCGGGATCAGGTGGCTCTCCGGGTCGTGCCGCTCGCCCTGCGCGCCATGCGCGCCGGCCACGTTGAAGTAGCGCAGCGAGACGGCGGCCAGGCCGTGGGCGGCGCACTCGCCGGCGAGCATCTGGTCGACGGCCAGCTTGCTGGCGCCGTAGGGGCTGGTGGGCGCGGTGCGCGCGTCCTCGGTGATGGGCGTGGTGGCGGGCTCGCCGTAGACGGCGGCGGTCGAGGAGAAGACCAGGGTCCGCACGCCGGCGGCGCGCATCGCGGACAGCAGCTCGATGGTGCCGCCGACGTTGTTGCGCCAGTACTTCTCCGGGTTCAGCACGGACTCGCCGACCTGGGAGCTGGCCGCGAAGTGCAGCACCCCGTCGAAGGAGCCGTCCAACCACCTCGCGGCGTCCCGCACGTTGCCCTCGACGAACTCGGCGCCCTCGGGCACGCCCTCGCGGAAGCCGGTGGACAGGTCGTCCAGGACCGTCACCCGGTGGCCCGCCGCCAGCAGATGCGCGGCGACCACCCCGCCCACATAGCCGGCTCCGCCCGTGACCAGATACCTCACTCGCTTGCCACCTCTCGCAGCCGGGCGGCAGCCGCCTCCGGCAGAACATCGCTGACGAACGCCCCCATGCCGGACTCCGAGCCGGCCAGGAACTTCAACTTGTCGGCACTCCGCCTGATCGTGAACAGCTCCAGGTGGAGCGCGAACTCCGACCGGTCGGCCGCGTCGAACGGGGCCTGGTGCCAGCCGGAGATGTAGGGGGTGGGGCCGGCGTCGGGGCCGAAGAGCCGGTCGAAGCGGCGCAGCAGCTCCAGGTAGACGCCGGGGAACTCGGCGCGCTCGGCCTCGTCGAGATCCCGCAGGTCCGGCACCCGGCGGGCCGGGTAGAGGTGGACCTCGTAGGGCCAGCGGGCGGCGTAGGGGACGAACGCGATCCAGTGCGGGGTCTCCAGCACGACCCGGCTGCCGTCGGCGCGTTCGGCGGCGACCTGCTCGTCGAAGAGGTTCCCGCCGGTGCGCCGCCGGTGCTCGGCGACGGCCGCCATCATCCGCTCGGTGACCGGCGTGACGAACGGGTAGCCGTAGATCTGTCCGTGCGGGTGAGCGAGGGTGACGCCGATCTCGGCACCCCGGTTCTCGAAGCAGTAGACCTGGCGGACGCCGGGGAGGCGGGACAGCTCGTCGGTGCGGTCGGTCCAGGCGCTGAGCACCAGCGCGGCCCGCTCCTCGGTGAGGCCGGCGAAGGAGACCTCGTGGTCGGAGGTGAAGCAGACCACCTCGCAGCGGCCCTGGTCGCCGCCGAAGGAGGGGAAGCGGTTCTCGAAGACCGCCACCTGGTAGGAGGCGTCCGGTATCTCGCTGAGCCGGTCGCCCGAGGTGGGGCACAGTGGGCACTGGTCGGCCGGCGGGTGGTAGGTGCGCGACTGGCGGTGCGCGGCGTAGCCGACGTGCTCGCCGAGCAGGGCGTTGTGCCGGATCTCCGAGCTGGAGGTGGTCTTGGGCAGGGGCCGGCGGTCGACCGCTGAGTGGTCGGCTTCGTCGACGTCGTAGTAGATGAGCTCGCGACCGTCGGCCAGAAGAGTCGTGGTCTTCCGCACCCCGGTGTTCGCCCCGGTCCATCGCAGCATCCGGTTTTGCCTCGCCATCCCGCGCAGTCCAGCGCACTCCCCAACAGAATCCAACATAAGGATGCAGGGGAGCACAGCTTCGCGTCAATGTGGTACGGAGCACCGACCGGGGTTCGACCCGCTGGACCGGCAGCCGGGACCGGTCGGGATCAGCCGGTCCGGCCCGCCAGGTGGTCCAACAGGCCGGTGCGGACGGCGAGGGCGGCGGCCTCGAGCCGGGAGGCCGTGCCCAGCTTGGTGAGCAGCCGCTGCACATGGGTGCGGGCGGTGCTGGGGGCGACCCCGAGGCCGGCGGCTATCCGACGGGTGTCCTCGCCCTCCACGATCCGCACCAGCACGTCGGCCTCCCGCTCGGTGAGCAGGCCGGCCAGCCGAACGCCCTCGGCATGGGCGCCGTCGCGCGGGTGCAGCAGTTCGGTGAACGCGTCCCGCAGCAGCGAGGGGGCGACGGCCACCTCGCCGGCCCTGGCCCTGGCCAGGGCGCGCTCCACGCCCTCGATCCGCTCGTCGTGCCGGACATAGCCGCGAGCGCCGGCGGCGAAGGCGGCGGCCACGCCCAGCGGGCGGGGCACCGGGCCCAGCACCACCACCGCGCAGCGCGGGAACTCGCGGTGCAGGCGCGCCACCGGCGCGAGGGCACCCGTGGCCTCGGGGGCCACACAGCCGAACAGGCAGACCTCGGGCTGCTTGCCCAGCACCAGCTCCACCGCCCTGGCCGCCGGCGAGCCGGCCGCCAACACCCGGTGCCCGCGCACCCGCAGCGCCGAGGCCAGCGCCTCGGCGACCAGCCGACGATCGTCGACCACCACCACCCTGTGCGTCATCCTCGCCCCTCCCCTGGACCGTGACCGTGGAGCCTCCTCCAGGGGCGGGGCCGGTCCTGCGGGACGCCGGACCGGCCCGAACGCGACGCCTCAGCCCGGGCTCACCGGTAGGCGAGCACCGAGGGCGGCGACTCCTCGTCCTCGTAGGTCGTGCGGTCGACCAGGACCAGGGTGTTCTCGTGCCACATCGGGAGGTTGTCGTGCGGGAACATGCCGCCGCCCATCATGGCGTACTCCTTCTCCCGCGCGGCCCGGTCGAGCGCCATCACCGCGCTCACCGACTCCTCCTCGGGGTCGAGCGCGACGACCATGCCCTCCAGCTCGTAGTCGGCCGGCTGGTACGCGAGGATCTTGCCGTCCTGCACGGCGAACGGCCGTATCGCGCCCCCGTTGATCGCGTCGGCCTCGTACTCGGCCTGCCCGGTGGAGAGGTTGAACGCGACCACCGCGTTGTCCCCGGCGACGTCGTTGGTGGCCAGGTAGAGGTAGCCCTCGTGGACCACGCCCAGCGGGCAGGAGGGGAACATCAGCGTCTCGCACGGCGTGACGTAACGGGTGCTGTCGTAGTCGAGGACGTGCTGGAAGTCGGTGCGGTCCTCGTTGACCACCACGATCTTCTCCGAGCCGTCCGTCAGCTCCTCGCCGACGTTGATCAGGAGGGTCAGCGGGGAGACCGAGATGAGGGAGCGGACCTCTATCGGCTCGCCCTCGAACTCGGTGAACTCGAACTCCCAGGTCGGGTTCCCCGCCTCGTCGGTGGCCCGGACGCTGCCGCCCTCCTCGCCGAGCCAGCCGCACTCCATCAGGGAGACGAACTCCTGCTCGACCACCATGTAGGAGACCTCGGCGCAGTCCCTGGTCTCCGTGGAGGAGACCCACAGCTGGTCGCCGGTCGAGATCTGGTACCCGCCGCCGCCGATGCCCCAGCTGACCGCGACGGTGTCGCCCAGGATGGCCGGGTAGTCGTACTGGTCGGGGGTGATGGAGCTGTTGAGCGGGATGCTGGTGATCTCCTCGCCGGCGGCGATGTCCACCACGGAGACCACCTCGCAGTCCCGGCCCTGGAGGATCGCGATGCGGTTCTCGTCGACGTTGGGCGAGGCGTTGCAGTCGCCGCCGGACAGCTCGAAGGGCAGCGTCCAGTTCTCCTGGCCGGTGGCCAGGTCGTAGGAGATCAGCTCGTTGCCCAGGACCCGGACCAGGGCGTCGTCGACGAACCAGGCGCCCTTGGAGCGGACCAGGATCTCGTCGGTCGCGACCTCGATCGGCGGGACCTCCCAGGCCAGGCTGGACTGGATGGGCTCGGCCGGCAGCGTGCCACCGCCGCCCTCGCCACCGCCGCCCTCGGCTCCGCCCTCCGGGTCCGGGTCGCCGCCGCCGGCGTCGCGGTTCTCCGCCGAGGTGTTCTTGTCGCCGTCGGAGACCAGGAACCAGGTGCCGCCGCCGGCCAGCAGCACCACCAGCACCACGCCGAGCACCAGCGCCCACACGGGCGGGCGCTTCGAGCCGCCGGGGGACCCGGGCGGGACGAACCCGCCGGGGCCGGGAACGCCCGGGGCACCCGGGGCGCCGAAGCCGGCCTGGCCGCCGGCCGTGGGCGGCGAGGCGTAGGGCCCGGCCGGCGGCGTGGCCTGGAACCCGCCGCCCAGCGTGGCCTGTTGACTGGCCGGCGGCGTCGGCCCGCCCTGCGGGAAGCCGTACCCGGCACCGCCGGGCGGCGTCCCCGGGTACCCGTACCCGGCGGCGGCCGGCGGGGTCCCCGGGGTCTGCGGGTAGCCGTACCCCGGCTGCCCTGGCTGGCCCTGCGGGGGAACGGCGGGGGACGACGGCGGGGTGCGGGGGTCGCCCTCACCCGCTTCGGGCGCGGGCGTGCCGTACGAGGGGGTGCCCGAGGGCGGGGCCGGCGGCGGCACCGGCGGGCCGAAGCCGCCCTGCGCCGCCGGGGGCTGCTCGGGCTGCTCCCCCGGCGGGCCGGGAGGCTGGTTCGGTGGCGGCGGCTGAGACATCGTTCCCCCTGGGCCGGACAGTCACTGGGACTTCGGGCGCTCTTGCCCGACTTGTGCGGACAAGACCGCGATGGCAGCGGTCGCGCACACGGTTCCTCTTTCTATCACCGGACTCCGACAGTGCCCGGCCCGGTTGCGGTTACGCGACAGCCGTGACCGGCCCGCAACCAAAAGGTGGCGTTGGCGGGATGAGCCCCGGAGAAGACCTCGGAGAAGATCTCTGGCGGAAAGCGAAGCGAAACGAAGCGACAGCGATCCGACAGCGAACCGACGCGGCTCAGGCCTCGCCCTCTTCGGCCAGTTCCAGCCAGCGGGTCTCCAACCGGTCCCGCTCCTGGGAGACTTCCCGAAGCCGCGCGTCGAGTTCCGCGACCCGGGCGAAGTCGGTCGCGTGCTCGGCCATCTCGGCGTGCAGCTCGCTCTCCCGCGCGCCCAGCTTGTCCAACTGCCGCTCGATCCGCTGGATCTCCTTCTGGGCGGCCCGGGACAGCTGGGCCGGCTTGGCCGCCGGCCGCTCGGCCGCAGGCGCGCTCGTCCTGGCCGCGTCCGCCGCCGACTCCCGCAGCCGCGCCCGGCGTTCGAGGTACTCGTCGATGCCGCGCGGCAGCATCCGCAGCGCGCCGTCACCGAGCAGCGCGAGGACCGTGTCGGTGACCCGCTCCACGAAGTAGCGGTCGTGGCTGATCACCACGAGCGACCCGGGCCAGCCGTCCAGCAGGTCCTCCAGCTGCGTCAGCGTCTCGATGTCCAGGTCGTTGGTGGGCTCGTCGAGGAAGAGGACGTTGGGCTCGTCCATCAGCAGCCGCAGCAGCTGGAGTCGGCGGCGCTCGCCGCCGGAGAGGTCGCCGACCGGCGTCCACTGGCGCTCCTTGCCGAAGCCGAAGCGCTCGCAGAGCTGGGAGGCCGTCATCTCCCGGCCCTTTCCCAGGTCGACGCGGGCGCGCACGCTCTCCACGGCCTGCAACACCCGCCAGGTCGGGTCGAGTTCCACGACCTCCTGGGAGAGGTAGGCCAGCCGCACCGTCTTTCCCACGGTGATCCGGCCCTCGGTCAGCAGCGGGGAGTCCTCGCCCCAGGCCGTCTCGGCCAGCGCGCGCAGCAGCGAGGTCTTGCCCGCGCCGTTCACGCCGACCAGGCCGACCCGGTCCCCCGGGCCCAACTGCCAGGTGAGGCGGGTCAGCAGGGTCCGCCCGCCGTCGCCCTCGGCGCCGACCCGGACGGTGACGTCCTCCAGGTCGAAGACGGTCTTTCCCAGTCGGGCGCTGGCGAAGCCCATCAGCTCGGCGCTGTCCCGGGGCGGCGGCACGTCGGCGATCAGCTCGTTGGCCGCCTCGACGCGGAACCTGGGCTTGCTGGTGCGGGCCGGGGCGCCGCGCCGCAGCCAGGCCAGCTCCTTGCGGACCAGGTTCTGCCGCCTGGCCTCCTCGCTGGCCGCGATCCGCTCCCGCTCGGCGCGGGCGAAGACGTAGTCGCTGTAGCCGCCCTCGTAGCCGTGCACGGTGCCGTGCTGCACGTCCCACATCCGGGTGCAGACCCGGTCGAGGAACCAGCGGTCGTGGGTGACCACCACCAACGCCGAACGCCGGCCGGCCAGATGGGCGGCGAGCCAGGAGATGCCCTCCACGTCGAGGTGGTTGGTCGGCTCGTCGAGCACGATCAGGTCCTGCTCGGCGATGAGCAGCCTGGCCAGCGCGATCCGGCGCCGTTCGCCGCCGGAGAGCGGGCCGATCACGGTGTCCAGGCCCTGCGGGAAGCCGGGCAGGTCGAGCCCGCCGAACAGGCCGGTGAGCACGTCGCGGACCCGGGCGTCGCCGGCCCACTCGTGGTCGGCCAGCTCGCCGATGACCTCCTGGCGGACGGTGGCCTTCGGGTCGAGCGAGTCGTGCTGGGTGAGCACCCCGAGGCGCAGCCCGCCGGAGTGGGTGACGCGGCCGTCGTCCGGTGGTTCCTGCCGGGCGAGGAGGCGGATCAGGGTGGTCTTGCCGTCGCCGTTGCGGCCCACCACGCCGATCCGGTCGCCCTCGTTGACGCCGAGGGAGACCCCGTCGAGGAGCGCTCGGGTCCCGTAGACCTTGCTGATGGCTTCGAGGTTGACCAGGTTTCTGGCGCCTCGGGCGGTGGTGCTGGACGGCGCCGACCTGGCGGTCCTGGACGGTTCAGGCATGGGAGTCGATGGTAGTCGCCCCGGCGGCGGGCCCGGTCGTCGCGCGGGCGGCGCGGCAGTGGCCGGAGGCCGCGAGGGTCGCGGCGATGGCGGCGGCCGCCTCGGCGTCGGCGGCCAGGAAGGCGCAGCTGGGGCCGGAGCCGGAGACCAGGCCCGCGAGGGCGCCGGCCGCCCGGCCGGCGGCCAGGGTCTCGGCGAGCGCGGGCCGCAGCGCGAGGGCGGCGGGCTGGAGGTCGTTGGCGAGGGTCGGCGCCAGCGCGGCGGCGTCGCCGGCGGCGAGCGCGGCCAGCAGCGCCGGGTCGGGATCGGGCGGCGGAACGGGGGCGGCGCCGCGCAGCCGGTCGCACTCGCGGTAGACGGCCGGCGTGGACAGGCCGCCGTCGGCCAGCGCGAAGACCCAGTGGAAGACGCCGCCGACCGGCAGCTCGGTGAGCCGCTCGCCCCTGCCCCGGCCCAGCGCCGCGCCGCCGACCAGGCTGAACGGCACGTCGGAGCCCAACTCGGCGCACAGCGCGAGCAGTACGTCGCGGGGCGTGGCGGTGCGCCACAGCCGGTCGCAGGCCAGCAGGGCGCCGGCGGCGTCGGCGCTGCCGCCGGCCATCCCGCCGGCGACCGGGATGTCCTTGACGATGTCCAGCCGCACCCGGGGGTCGAGCCCGTGGTGCTTGGCGAGCAGCCGGGCGGCGCGCACCGCCAGGTTGCGGTCGTCGGTGGGCACCTGCTCGCTGCCGGGACCGACGCAGCGGACCGAGAGCGTCTCGGCCTCGGTCGCGGTGACCAGGTCGTGCAGCCCGACGGCGAGGAAGACGTTGGCCAGGTCGTGGAAGCCGTCGGGGCGCGGCGGGCCCACGGCCAGCTGGACGTTGACCTTGGCGGGCACGCGGACGGTGACGGAGGGCGCGGCGGTCATCGGTGGGTCCTCGGGAGCGGGGTCAACGGGCGGGGCGGGCGGGGGCGTTCGAGCCCGGTCGGCCGGCGGGTCGGCAGGGTCGGGTCGGGTCGGGTCGGGTCAATCCTGCGGCCGATGCCGCGACTGGTCCTGCGACCGGTCGTGCGGCCGGTGCTCGGCGAGCCGCGCGTAGTCGGCCACGGTCAGCGACTCGCCCCGGGCGGTCGGCGGCACGCCGGCCGCCCGGCAGGCGGCCTCGGCGGCGGCCGGCGAGCCGGCCCAGCCGGCCAGCGCGGCGCGCAGCGTCTTGCGGCGCTGCGCGAAGGCCGCGTCCACCACGGCGAAGACCTCGGCCCTGCTGGCGGTGGTGGCCGGCGGCTCGCGCCGGGTCAGCGCGACCAGCCCCGAGTCGACCCGGGGCGCCGGCCAGAACACGGTCCGGCCGATGGCGCCGGCCCGCCGCGCCTCGGCGTACCAGGCGGTCTTCACCGACGGCACCCCGTACACCTTCGAGCCGGGCGGCGCGGTCAGCCGGTCGGCGACCTCGGACTGCACCATCACCAGGCCGCGCGCCAGGCCGGGGAAGGTGGCCAGCAGGTGCAGCAGCACGGGAACGGCCACGTTGTAGGGGAGGTTGGCGACCAGCGCGTCCGGCGGCGGTCCCGGCAGCTCGGTGATGGTCAGCGCGTCGGCGTGCACCAGCGCGAACCGGTCGGCGCGCGCCGGGAGGCGTGCGCTTACGGTGGCGGGCAGCGCGGCGGCCAGCGTGTCGTCGATCTCGACGGCCACCACCCGGTCGGCCACCGACAGCAGCGCCAGCGTCAGCGAGCCGAGCCCGGGCCCGACCTCCAACACCACGTCGTCCGCGCCGACCTCGGCGGCCCGCACGATCCGGCGCACCGTGTTGGCGTCGATCACGAAGTTCTGCCCGCGCTGCTTGCTGGGGCGCACGCCCAGCGCGCTGGCCAGCTCGCGCACCTCGGCCGGGCCGAGCAGCGCCGTGGGCTCCGGGCTCACCCGAAGGCCCGCTCGGTGTTGGCGGCGACATGGCGGCCGAGTTCGGCCTCGTCCATCCCCTTGACCTCGGCCATCGCGCGCAGCGTGACCGGGATCAGATAGGGCGCGTTGGGCCGGCCACGGAACGGCGCCGGGGTCAGGAACGGGGCGTCCGTCTCGACCAGCAGCAGCTCCGGCGGCGCCACCGCCAGGGCGTCGCGCAGCGGCTGGGCGCTGGCGAAGGTGACATTGCCGGCGAACGACATGAAGTACCCCTCGGCGGCGCAGGTCTCGGCCATCGCCGCGTCGCCCGAGTAGCAGTGGAAGACGGTGCGCCGGGGCGCGCCCTCCTCCTTCAGGATGCGCAGCACGTCGGCGTGCGCGTCCCGGTCGTGGATCACCAGCGCCTTGTCCAGCTCCTTGGCGAGCCGCAGATGGGCGCGGAACGAGCGCTGCTGGGCGGCGACGCCGTCGGGCCCGGTGCGGTAGTAGTCGAGCCCGGTCTCGCCGATCGCCCTGACCTGCGGCGCCTTAGCCAGCTCGGCGATCTCGGCCAGCGCGGCGTCCAGCGCGCCCTGGCCCTCCTCCGTCTCGATGCGGGGGGCCTCGTTGGGGTGCAGCGCGACGGCCGCCCAGATCGCCTCGGGGTGTTCGGCGGCGACCTTGACCGCCCAGTGGGCGCGGGCCACGTCGCAGCCGATCTGCACCAGCCGGGGCACCCCGACGGCCGTTGCCTTGGCCAGCGCCTCCTCGACCGTGCCCTGCTGCATGTCGAGATGGGTGTGGGCGTCGGCGACGGGCACGGCCAGCGGCTCGGGAAGGGGCGGCGGCACGTGCTCGGTGGCCTTCGCCTTGGCGGACTTGGGCATGGCCCGATCCTACGGCGGGTTCGGGCGGCCGCCGGCCGGTCACCCCAGCGGGGGCTCCTCCTCGGGACCTTCGGGCGGCAGGACGGCGGCGACCGTTCCGGCCTTCAGCACGCGCACCCGGTGGCCGCCGCAGTTGGGGCAGGAGGGATGGGTGAGCGGGGAGGGCACCGGGCGCCCGTCCACGAGGTAACGCACTGCGGGCTGGCCGCCGAGGTCGGTGATGTGCTCGATCGCGAACTCCTGCTCCCAGGCGAAGCCGCAGCTGAGGCAGGCGAAGGCGTAGGACTCGTGGGTGTGGGCGCGGTCGTCGGCCGCCATGGGAGCCCCCTTAGCGCCGGGCTGGTGTCGCGGCTCGGTCCGCGACGGGTGTCGCGGAGGGGCCGCGCCAAGGCCACATAACAGACAGAACCACCCTAACCCCGTGGTTTCGCCGCCACCACCGCGTCGAAGACCGCCCGCTTGGGCAGCCCGGCCTCCCGCGCGACCTCGGCGATCGCCTCCTTGCGCCGCTGCCCCGCCGCCTCCCTGGCCGCCACCCGCGCGACCAGCTCGCCCGGCTCGGCCGCCGCCCCCGCCGGCTCGGCACCCGCGACCACCACGGTGATCTCGCCGCGCACCCCCGGCTCGGCCCAGCCCGCCAGCTCGGCCAGCGGGCCGCGCCGCACCTCCTCGTAGGTCTTGGTCAACTCCCGGCAGACGGCGGCCCGGCGCTCCGCGCCGAACGCCTCGGCCATCGCCGCGAGGGACGCGGCCAGCCGGTGCGGCGACTCGAAGAAGACCAGCGTGCGGCGCTCCTCGGCCAGCTCCCGCAGCCGGGCCGCCCGTTCCCCCGGCTTGCGCGGCGGAAAGCCCTCGAAGCAGAACCGGTCAACGGGCAACCCCGACACCGCCAGCGCCGTCAGCACGGCCGAGGGACCGGGCACCGCCGTCACCCGCACCCCGCGCGCCACGGCGGCGGCCACCAGCCGGTAGCCGGGGTCGGAGACCGAGGGCATCCCGGCGTCGGTGACCAGCAACACCCGCGCGCCGCCGACCAGTTCCCCGGTCAGCTCCGGGGTGCGGGCCGCCTCGTTGCCCTCGAAGTAGGAGACCACCCGGCCGCCGACCGTCACCCCCAGCGTCGCCGCCAGCCGCCGCAGCCGGCGGGTGTCCTCCGCCGCCACCACGTCGGCCTCGGCCAGCTCGGCCGCCAGTCGCGGCGAGGCGTCGGCCGCCTCGCCGATCGGGGTGCCAGCCAGCACCAGAACGCCCTCACCCGTGCCCGTCACGACCCCATCCTCACCCATCGGCCGGGGCCCGCCGGCCACCGGATGCCAAGATGGCCCGTGATGAGCAGCCAGACCGTGACCGACGCACCGCCGGAGCACCCGAGGCAGCCCGCGGGCTGGGCCGCGCGGCTGCGCGCCTTCGGATACCTGCCCCAACGCGCCGGCGACCTGCGGGAACGCCTGGTGCCCGGCCATCCGGAGCCGGGCAGCTGGATGTGGCGCTACCTCGGCTTCTCGACCTCGGCCGCCGGCCGGCTGGCGCGGGCCACCGCCTGGGGCGGCCCGCTGCTGGTCGCCCTGCTGGCCGGAGTGCTGCGCTTCGTGAACCTCGGCTCGCCGAACGCCGTGATATTCGACGAGACGTACTACGCCAAGGACGCCTGGTCGCTGCTGAGGCTCGGCTACGAGACCGACTGGCCGGAGAAGGCCAACGAGCAGATCATCGAGGGCGCGACGCCGCTCGGCGACACCGCCGCCTATGTGGTGCACCCGCCGGCCGGCAAGTGGGTCATCGCGCTGGGCGAGTGGTTCTTCGGACTGACGCCGTTCGGCTGGCGGTTCATGGTCGCGCTGCTCGGCACGCTCTCGGTGCTGATGGTCTGCCGCATCGGCCGGCGCCTGTTCCGCTCCACCGCGCTGGGCTGCCTGGCCGGGCTGCTGCTGGCCGTGGACGGGCTGCACTTCGTGATGAGCCGCACCGCGCTGCTCGATCTGGTGCTGATGTTCTGGCTGTTGGCGGCCTTCGGCTGCCTGCTGATCGACCGCGACGCGGCCCGCGCCCGGCTCGCCGCCGCGCTGCCCACCGGGCCCGACGGGCTGCTGCGCTCCGACCCGTCGGTGGCCGAACGCCTCGGCCTCGGCCTGCGGCCCTGGCGGCTGGCCGCCGGGGTCTGCCTCGGGCTGGCCTGCGCCACCAAGTGGAACGGGCTCTATGTCCTCGCCGCCTTCGGCCTGATGGCGGTGCTCTGGGATGCGGGCGCGCGCCGTTCCGCCGGCGCGCGCGCCCCCTACCGCACGGTGCTGCGGCGCGACGCGCTGCCCGCGTTCTCCTCCCTGGTGCCGGTGGCGCTGGTCACCTATCTCGCCTCCTGGGCCGGTTGGTTCGCCACCTCCGGCGGCTACTACCGGAACTGGCACAACGAGGCCGGCGCCGACAGCTCCTTCTCCTGGGTGCCCGGGCCGCTGCGCAGCCTGTGGCACTACACCTTCGAGGTCTACGACTTCCATGTGGCGCTGACCTCCAGCCACCCCTACGAGTCCAACCCGTTCAGCTGGCTGGTCGCCGCCCGCCCCGTCACCTACTACTACGTCTCGGCCGACCCCGACCAGCCGCTGTCCCCGAGCAACCCGGACTCCCCGGTCTGCGGCTACGCCAGCGGCTGCGTCCGCGAAGTGCTCGCCCTGGGCACGCCGTTGCTGTGGTGGACGGCCTGCGTGGCGCTGGCGTACGCGCTCTGGCGCTGGCTGTTCCGCCGCGACTGGCGCGCCGGCGCGATCCTGTGCGCGGTGGGCGCCGGCTATCTGCCGTGGCTGCTGTACCAGGAACGCACCATCTTCTACTTCTACGCGGTGGTGCTGACCCCGTTCCTCTGCCTGGCGGTCGCCTTCCTGGTCGGCGCCCTCCTCGGCCCCCCGGGCAGCTCCGAACGACGGCGGGTCATCGGCATCGTGACGGTCGGCGTGCTGGTGCTGCTGATCGTCTGGAACTTCATCTACTTCTACCCGATCTACACCGGCGAGGAGATCTCCCGCGAGGGCTGGCGGGCCCGCATGTGGCTGCCGACCTGGATATAGCGGGAAAACGTTCCCACCATCGTTCCGGTGGCAGAACCATTGCGCCCGGGGGGAGTTACGGATGCAATGTGCACGACAGCCACCCCCTCTCGAAGTGAGGACGCGACCATGATCCGGTCACGGCTCATTCCCGCCTCGTCCGTGGCCGCCCTGGCCCTGGTGGCCGCCGGGCTCGGGGCGACTCCCGCCGCCGCCCAGGACGGCGCGACCGTCAGCGCCGACTGGGACGGGCGCGCCCCGTCCATCGTGTTCGAGGGCGGCTCCGGGGACAACCACCTCTCCGTCTTCTCCATGGACACCGGCGACGAGGTGCGGCGCGTCGGCTTCACCGACGTGGTGCCGATCGAGGCCGGCGCGCACTGCACGCACCCCGAGCCGGACAACGAGACGTTCGTCGCCTGCGAGTTGCCCGTCGGCGGCGACCGCGAGGACGACATCCGCGTCCTGCTCGGCGACGGCGACGACTACGTCATGACCAGCGAGGCCGCCGTCACCCTGGTCCGGGGCGGCGCGGGCGACGACGAGTTGCACGCCCACACCGCCGAGGTGGTCAAGGGCGACGACGGCGACGACATGCTGATGGGCCACGGCGTCCTCTTCGGCGGCAACGGCGACGACCACCTGATGGGCCAGCCCATCGACGAGGTGCTGCACGGCGGGCCGGGCAACGACATGATCGACGCCTGGGGCGGCGACGACGTCGTCTACGGCGACTCGGGCGACGACCACATCTCCGGCGGCGAGGGCGACGACATCCTGATCGGCGGCACCGGCGACGACATGATCAGCGGCGACGAGGGCCGCGACCTCATCATCGGCTGGCCGGGCAACGACCACGTCGAGCAGTGACGAACGAAACGACCCCGCACCCGCCCACCGGCCGCGCCCGGTGGGCGGCCCGCTTTCAGGACACGGGCAGGACACGTCCTCGCATAGGCGCGGTCTCACCGGCCCCCGGGGCGCACCGCTACGGCGGGTAGCCGGTAGGCTGCGGTCAGCGGGTGGAACGGCGGACGAAACGGCGACATCCGCGCTGGTGGCACGGTGTGTGACGCCGTTTGACCCGGGCGTCACGGCGCGCGAGGGGGCAGGTTCGGGATGGATCAGAAGCAACGGCTCGCTTTGCTCGGCGGGGTCTGCGTCGCGGTGGCGGCGCTCGCCGGCTTCGGGGCGTACGGGATGCTCAACGACGGTGACGACGACGGGAGTTCGGGCTCGTCCGCCGGCCGGGACGACGGCGAGTCGGAGCAGACCCCCGCAGGCCCGCCCACCGAGGAGGAGGCCACGGCGACCGCCGGCGCCTTCCTCGACGCCTGGGCCGCCGGCGACACCGAGGCCGCCGCCGGACTGACCGACGAACCCGAGGCGGCGCGGGCCGCGTTGGCCGTACTGACGGAGAACGAGTCGGTCACCGCGCTGGCCGTCGAGGCGGGCGCCGCCGACGGCACCGATGTGCCGTTCGAGGTCACCGCCGAGGTCAGCCACGCCGAGCAGGCCCAGGAGCTGGCCTACGCCTCGGAGTTGGCCGTGGTCCGGGACGAGGACAGCGGCGAGGTCGTCGTCGACTGGGCGCCGGCGGTGCTGCACCCCCGGCTGGCCGAGGGGCAGACCCTCCAGGTGGGCCCGCAGGGCGAGTTGCCGCCGATCGAGGTGTTGGCCAACGACGGCACCGAGTTGACCGCCGAGGAGTTCCCAGGGCTGGTGCCGGTCATCGACGAGCTGCGCGAGCGGTACGCGGAGGCCGCCGGCGGGGACGCCGGCGGCGCCGTGGTGATCGCCGACGCCGAAGGCGAGCCGGTGGAGACCCTGTTGGAACTGGCCGAGCCGGTCGCCGGACAGGTGCCGACCACCCTTGACCCCAACCTCCAGCGCGCCGCCGAGGCCGCCGTCGCCGACACCGGGCAGGGCGCCGTGGTCGCGATCCAGCCGAGCACCGGGGCGATCCGCGCGGTCGCCAACGCCGATCCCGACGGGCCCGACATAGCGCTGGAGGGCAGCTACGCCCCCGGCTCCACGTTCAAGATCGTGACGGCCTCGCTGCTGCTGGAGCGCGGGCTGGCCGACCCGGGCGGCCCGCACCCGTGCCCCAAGTTCTTCGAGCACGGCGGCTGGGAGTTCCAGAACCTCGACGAGTTCGAGATCGAGGACGGCACGTTCGCCGACAGCTTCGCCGCCTCCTGCAACACCGCCTTCATCAGCCAGGCGCCCGAGTTGGAGGACGACGAACTGGGCGCGCACGCACGGGAGTACTTCGGTCTCGGCCTGGAGTGGCAGGTCGGCGCGACCTCGATGGACGGCCGGATGCCGGTGGAGTCGCAGGCGCAGATGGCCGCGCAGCTGATCGGGCAGGGCGCGGTGCGGATGAACCCGCTCACCATGGCCTCGGTCTCGGCCACCGTGCGCAACGGCTCGTTCCTCCAGCCCTATCTGGTGCCGACGGACTTCGCCGAGCGGCAACTGGCCACCACCGAAGGGCCGTTGCCCAACGCCGACCAGCTGCGTTCACTGATGAACCGGACGGCGACCGCCGGCACGGCGGCCGAGGCGATGGCCGGCATCGGCGGCGACATCGGCGCCAAGACCGGCTCGGCCGAGGTGGACGGGCAGGAGAAGCCCAACGCCTGGTTCACCGCCTACCGAAACGACCTGGCGGCCGCCGCCGTGGTGCCGGACTCGGGCCACGGCGGCGAGTTCGCCGGCCCGGTGGTGGCCGAGGTGCTGCGCGCGGCCGGCTGAGGTGCCCGGAGGCTCCCCCGAGGCTGGAGTGTCAGTGGGTCCTCGTAGGCTGGTCGCGCGGCCAGCGATGAACCAGTGGCGATCCAGGGGAGGGTGCCTTGCGGGTGATCATGTGCGGGAGATAGCGGTCTTCAGCGGCAGCGCGCACCCGGAGTTGGCCCGGGAGGTGTGCGCGCAGCTCGGCGTGCCCCTGCTGCCGACCAGGGTGTCGCGGTTCGCCAACGACTGCCTGGAGGTGCAGCTGGCGGCCAACTGCCGGGAGCGGGACGTCTTTCTGGTCCAGCCGCTGGTCAGGCCCGTCCAGGAGAACCTGGTCGAGCTGCTGCTGATGCTGGACGCGGCGCGGGGCGCCTCGGCGGCGCGCACCACGGTGGTGCTGCCGCACTACGCCTACGCCCGTTCGGACAAGAAGGACGCGCCCCGGATCTCCATCGGCGGCCGGCTGATCGCCGACCTGATGGTGACGGCGGGGGCCAGCAGGGTGCTGGCGATGACCCTGCACTCGCCGCAGGTGCACGGCTTCTTCAGCGTGCCCGTCGACCATCTGCACGCGCTGCGGGAGCTGGCCGCGCACTTCCGGGGCCAGGACCTTGGCAACGCGGTGGTGGTCTCGCCCGACCTGGGGAACGCCAAGGAGGCGGCGGCGTTCGCGCGGATGCTGGGCGTGCCGGTGGCCGCCGGCGCCAAGCAGCGGTTCAGCGACGACCGGGTGACCATCAGCTCGGTGATCGGCGAGGTCGCCGGGCGCGATGTGATCGTGCTGGACGACGAGATCGCCAAGGGCAGCACCGTGGTCGAACTGCTGGGCAAGCTCCGCGAGTTGCAGGCCGGCAGCGTCCGGATCGCGTGCACCCACGGGCTGTTCTCGCAGGGCGCGCTGGGGCGGCTGTCCGCCGAGCCGGACGTGCTGGAAATCGTCTGCACCAACACCGTGCCGATACCGGAGGGCGAGCGCACCGACAAGCTGCGGGTGCTCTCCATCGCGCCGGCGCTGGCCGAGGCGATGCGCCGCATCCACAACGGCGAGTCGGTGAGCGCGCTCTTCGACCGGTGACCGTAGTCGGTCATCGGTAGCCGCCTTCTGCCGCGCGGCGGGCGTTCGTTACGGGCAGACGGTGATCTGGGTCGGCTGACTGACGGTCAGCGCGCGGTCGATCTGGTTGGTCCAGTCGTGGGTGACGCCGGTGGCGGCGACGCTCAGCCCGTTGATGCCGGTGTTGTTCCAGGTGTGCGCGAACGCGCTGCGCGCGGTGAGGTCGGTGCAGGCGCCGGTCTCGAAGACCAGGGCGAGGCTGCCGGTGGCGACGTTCATGTCGTTGGCGTTCCGCTCCGGGCGGATCAGGAAGCCCACGCCGTTGGCGTTCACGTCGGCGGCGTCCTCCCGGCTGACGTTGGGGAACGCGTCGGTGGCGCCGGCGTGGTGGACGACCTGGAGCACCGGGCTGACCTGGGCGCTGAACCAGGTGGACACGGCCTGGTTGCCGGTCATCGGGTAGCCGGGGATGGTGTTCCAGCGCCACTCGGTGAACGCGATCCAGCGGTCGCGGCCGTTCACCTCGCCGATGGTGTAGATGTTCGGGGACGTGACGGTGAGCCCGTCGGCGGGCGGAATCTCCGTGCTGGCGCCCCGGTCGCCGGCCGGGGTGAGGCAGGCGACCTCGGCGAGCCGCCGGTCGATCTCCGGCTCCGGGCTGCCCTCCGCCCGCCACTCCTCGATCATGGAGAGCAGCCGCTGCGTGCCCTGCCGGGTGTCCGGCGCCACCTCGGGCACACACGCGTCGCTCGCCTGCCGGGCGGCGGCGCCGGGCGCGGTCGCCAGCGAGAGCGTCAGCACCGCCAGCACGATGCTCGCCAACCACGGCAACAGCGCCGACGATCCCGGTCGCCGGGGCGAGTTCGGTCGCACCGTTGCCTCCCGATTTATCGATATGGCCACTTTGTGCAAGGCGTCGCATCCTAGTCGACGTCAGGCCACCGGGAAAGAATCACGGGCGAAACCGGGCCAGTTGGGGCGCCACGCCGCCCTTCGTCCGTCCGGGCCGACGCGAAAGGGGCCCGGCGCGGGGAACGGTGTCCCCGCGCCGGGCCCCTTCAGGACACCCGGTCGCGGCTCGAAAGCCGGGTTACGCGACGGCCGTTGCCGGCCGCTTCACTCAGCTGACCCCGGCGGGCTCGCGCTCCTTGCTCAGGGTGGCGCGCCCCTTGCCGTTGGCCTCCAGATAGCGCTCCAGGGACTCTCCCTCCACGTCCACGTTGGGCAGCAGCCGGTCGAGCCAGCGCGGCAGCCACCAGGCGCGGTCGCCGATCAGGCCCAGCAGGGCGGGCACGATCGTCATCCGGACCACGAAGGCGTCCAGCAGCACGGCGGCCGCCAGGCCGAGGCCCATCATCTTGATCATGGCGTCCTCGCCCGTGATGGCGAAGCCGGCGAACACGCTGATCATGATGGCCGCGGCCGCGGTGACCACCCGGGCGTTGAGGTTGAACCCGGTGACCACGGCCTGACGCGCGTCCTCGCCGTGGACGTAGGCCTCCCGCATCCGGGTGACCAGGAACACCTCGTAGTCCATGGCCAGACCGAAGATCACGCCCACCATGAAGATCGGCATCATGCTCATGATCGGGCCGGTCTCCTCGACCCCGACCAGGTCGGCCGCCCAACCCCACTGGAAGACCGCCACCACGGCGCCCAGCGCGGCCAGCACCGAGAGCAGGAAGCCGAGGGCCGCCTTGAGCGGCACCAGCAGCGAGCGGAACACCAGGACCAGCAGGACGAACGCCAGGCCGACCACCAGGGTCAGATAGGGCACCAGCGCGTCCGACATCACGTTGGAGAAGTCGATGTTGGCGGCGGTGGCGCCGGAGACCAGCACGTTGGCGCCCGTCTCCGCCTCGATCTCGGGCGCGATGTCGTCCCTGATGTGCTCCACCAGCACGGTGGTGTCGTGGTCCGACGGGCCCGTGGTCGGGAACGCCATCACCGTGGCCACGGTGCCCTCCGGGCTGACGCTCGGCGGCGTGGTGGTGATGATCTCGTCCATCCCGGCGAGCCGTTCGGAGACCTGCCCGGCCACCTGCTCGGCGTCGGCACCGCCGGTGCCGTCTATGACCATCATCAGCGGCCCGTTGAAGCCGGGGCCGAAGCCCTCGCTCAGCAGGTCGTAGGACTTGCGCAGCGTGGTGTCCTCGGGCTGGGTGCCGTTGTCCGGCAGGCCCTGCTCCATGCTGGCCACCGGGATGGCCAACACGCCCAGGCCCACCACGGCGGCGGCGAGCACCAGCCCGGGGCGCCGCAGCACGGCGCGGGCCCAGCGGGTGCCGCCGTTCTCCCGGCCCGGCTTGTTCAGCGAGACGGGCACGCCGGTCTCCGGGTTCTGCTTGCGCAGCCGGCGGCCGAAGATCCGCTTGCCGACGATGCCCAGCGCGGCCGGCACCAGGGTCAGCGCCAGGATCACCGCGACGGCCACCGCGCCGGCGGCGGCGGCGCCCATCTTGGTGAGCAGCGGGACGTTGACGATGGCCAGGCCGGCCAGCGCGATGATCACCGTCAGGCCGGCGAAGACCACGGCGGAGCCGGCGGTGCCCACGGCACGCGCGGCCGCCTCCTCGCGGCTGTGGCCCTCCACCAGCTCGGCTCGGTAGCGGGAGGCGATGAACAGGGCGTAGTCGATGCCGACCGCAAGCCCGATCATCATGGCCAGGATGCCGGTGGTCTCCGACAGGCCGAGCGTGCTGCTCAGCGCGGTGATACCGGTCATCGCGACGCCCACGCCGATCAGCGCGGTCAGCAGCGGCAGCCCGGCGGCGACCAGCGAGCCGAAGGTGATGACGAGCACGATGGCGGCCACGACGATGCCGATGACCTCACCGCCGCCCATCTCCATCTCGCCCATGGCGACCTCGCCGTCGGCCTCGACGGTGAGCCCGGCGTCACGGCCGGTCTCCATCGCGTCGAGCAACTGCTCGTGCATCTCGGGCGTGATGTCGGACCAGGTCCCGTCGTAGGACACGCTCAGATACGCGGTGTCCTCGGTCTCGTTGACCGTGCCGGCCTCGAAGGGGTCGGTGACGGACTCGACCAGGTCGCCCTGCTCCAGCTGGGCGCGCACGTCGTCGATGGCGGCCCGGTACTCCGGGCTCTCCGCGAGGGACTGCTGGTCCGGCGCCTGGAAGACGACGCGGGACTCCATGTTCTCGGCGTTGGCCTGCGGGAACTCCTGCTCCATGACGTCGAAGGCCTCCTGGGCCTCCGTGCCGGGCAGGGCGAAGTCGTCGTCCGGCGGGGCTCCCGCCGAGGCGGCGGCGCCACCGACGCCGAAGAGGAGCGCAAGCCACAGCAGCGCCACCCACCAGCGGCGCCGGAAGCACAGGCGTCCGAGTTTGTACAAGAACGTAGCCACGGGGCAGGTTCTCCTGTCCGGGTGTCGTGGGTCGAATAGCAGATGAGTCAGCTCATGTCACGAGACGCCGCACAGGCTCTGAGGGATGAGTCCACCGGGCGCTTGTGATGCGAATCACTTTGCGTACCGCTTTGTGACTTGCCGCTGCTTTCCGTGACGCGAAGCATGGAACCGTGAGCGACGAACCGAACTCATCTGACGCACCGCCGCACCCGCGACCGGAGACCACCGCTCCGAGTCCCGACGGGTATCTGAGATTTCCGCATCTCCACGGTGACCTGTTGTGCTTTGTCGCCGAAGACGATCTGTGGCTGGCTCCGTTGCCGGCCGCAGGCCCAGGCCACACGGTGAAGGACCGGGCCTGGCGACTCACCGTCGATCGTACAAGGCTCGGCCCGCCACGGTTCTCGCCTGACGGACGTCACATCGCCTTCACCAGCTGGCGCACGCTCGACCCCGAGATCCACCTCGCCCCGGTCGACGGGGGGCCGGTGCGGCAGCTGACCCACTGGGCCTCCTACGACACGAGGGTGCGCGGCTGGACGCCGCCGGACGCCTCGGGCGAGAGCCGGGTCCTGGCGATCGGCTCCCATGAGCAGCCGTTCTCCCACTTCGCCCGCGCCTACACCGTGCCGACGGCCGGCGGCCCCGGCGAGCAGCTGCCCTGGGGACCCGTCTCCGACATCGCCGTCCGGGGCCACGGCGCGGACCGCCGCACGCTGCTGCTGACCGGCTCCGCCTCCCACGACCCGGCGGACTGGAAGCGCTACCGGGGCGGCGGGATGGGCCGGCTCTGGCTGCACGGGGAACGGCTACTGGCCGATCTTGGCGGGCAGTTGAACAGTCCGATGTTTGTCGGTGACCGGATCGCGTTTCTCTCCGACCACGAGGGGGTGGGCAACGTCTACTCCTGCCGGCCCGACGGCAGCCAGCTGTGGCGGCACACCGACCACGACGCGTTCTACGCCCGCCACGCCTCGACGGACGGCCACCGGGTCGTCTACCAGTGCGCCGGGGAACTGTGGCTGCTCGACGACCTGGGCCCCGGCTCCGTGCCGCGCCGCCTCCCGCTGCGGCTGGGCGGACCGCGCACGGGCCGCCGCCCATACCAGGTCCACACGGCCGCCCATGTGGACTCGCTCACGGTGGACACCACGGGGCGGGCGAGCGCGATCTGTGTGCGGGGCGGCCTGTACTGGCTCACCCACCGGGATGGCCCGGCCCGCGCGCTCGCGGAGGCGGCGGGGGTGCGGGTGCGGCTGCCTGAGATCCTGGGCGACTCGGGGCGCATCGCGTACATCACGGACGCGGAGGGCGAGGACGCCATAGAGATCGCGCACCTGCCCCGGGTCAGCGGCGGCCGCGAGCCGGTGCGGCTGGCCACCGGCCCGCTGGGCCGCGTCCGCGAGCTGGTCGCGACCCCCGACGGAACGGGGGTGGCGGTCGCCACCCACGACGGCCGCCTGCTCCTGGTCCGCCTACCGGACAGCGAAGCCGCCTCCGGCGGGGACGCGGACGCCAACGGCGGGGAGGTGGCCGAGGCCGTCGGCGAGGCGGGCGTCGCAGCCGGCTCCGCCGGGGGTGACGCCTCCGGCGGGGAAGCCTCCGGCGGGGACGGGAGCGCCAACGGCGGGGAGGTGGCCGAGGCCGCCGGCGAGGCGGGCGTCGCAGCCGGCTCCGGCGGGGGTGGCGCCTCCGGCGGGGAGACGGACGCCAACCGCAGCCGGACAAGGGCCCGGTCCGCCGGCGGCGCGGGCGCCACGGCCCGCGTGAGCGAAGGTGCCTCCGGCGGAGGCAAGGACGCCATCGGCGGGAGCGTCGCTCGGCCGGCTGGCGGAAACGCGGGCGCCCCCGGCGAGGGCGGGGCCCGGTCCGCCGGCGCGGCCGGCGCAGCCGGGAAGAGCGGCTCCGGTCCGGACGTGGGCGCCAGCGGCGAGATCGGGGGCCGGCCGGCCGCCGAGGCCGGCGCCTCGGCCGGCTCCGCCGGCGGCGTTCGCACCGCGTCCGACCAGGCCGCCGACGCCGCCGAGGTCAAGGAGGAGGCCGACGCGCGACAGGAGACCGTCGCGGAGAAGCCGGTCGACGGGCCCGCAGGGCCCGGCACCGGCGAACCCGCCGAAACATCCACCCCCGGCGAACCCGCCGAAACGACTACCGCCGGCACCGACGACCCCGGGGACGCCGATGCCGCCGCCCAGGCGTCTGCCCAGGCCGCCGCCCCGCTCCCCCGGGTCACCGAGATCGCGCGGTCGGTCAACGGCCCGGTCCGGGACCTCGCGTTCTCGCCCGACTCCCGCTGGCTGGCCTGGGCGCACCCCGGGATCGGGCGGTCGTTGAGCCAGATCCGGATCGCGGAGCTGAGCGGTGAGACGCCGACCGTGCTGGAGGTCACGGACGGCAGGTTCGAGGACGAGGAGCCGGTGTTCACGTCCGACGGGCGGTTTCTCGCGTTCCTGTCCTGGCGCGGCTTCGACCCGGTCTATGACGTGCACACCGGCGGCCTCTCGTTCCCGCTGGGCTGCCGCCCCTATCTCGTGCCGCTGTCCTCGGCGACCAGGTCGCCGTTCGCGATCACCCCGGAGGGGCGGCCGGCGGCCGGCGGGTTGGACCCGGACGAGGCGGGCGGTGAGGGCGACTCCGAGACCGAGGGCCGGGTCACCGTGGAGGCCGAGGGGCTGGGCAGCCGCGTGACGCCGTTCCCGGTGGCGGCCTCGAAGTACTCCTCGCTGTATCCGGTCAGCGGCGGCGGGCTGGTGTGGCTGCGGTGGCCGATCTCGGGGGCGCTCGGGGAGACGTTCCTCAACCCGGACGACACCTCGGGCAAGCCGACGCTGGAGCACTTCGACCTGGCGAAGGCGAAGCGGAGCGAACTCGCCTCCGAGGTCGACTGGTTCGTGCCCAGCGGGGACGGGACGCGGCTGGTGGTCAGCGAGGACCAGGACCTGTCGGTGGTCTCGGCGACGGACGCCACGGACAGCGACGCGGCGGTGCGGATCGACCTGCGGCGGATCGTTCATGTCGCCGATCCGGCGGCCGAGTGGCGGCAGTCGTTCGACGAGGCGGGCCGGCTGGTGCGGGACTACTTCTGGGACCCGGGGATGTGCGGCATCGACTGGTCGGCGGTGCTCGACCAGTACCGGCCGCTGGTGGAACGGGTGGCCAGCCCGGACGAGTTCGCGGATCTGCTGACGGAGACGATGGGCGAGCTGGGCACCTCGCACGCCTATGTCAGTGCCGGCAGGTTTAATGAGGGGCCTTGGCACTACCAGCGGCCGCAGGGGCTGTTGGGTGCCAACTTCTGCCGCACGAAGGACGGATCGGGCTGGCAGTTGTCGCGGGTTCTGCCGGGGGACTCCTCGGATTCGAAGGCCCGCTCCCCGTTGGCCGGCACGGGGGTGCGGGAGGGCGCGGTGCTCACCCATGTCGGTGGGCGGCCGGTCGATCCGGCGGCCGGGCCCTGGCCGTTGCTGGCCGGCACGGGCGGCACCAGCGTGGAGCTGACGTTCGCGGACGAGTCGGGCCGGCAGCGGAGGGTGGCCGTGGTGCCGCTGGTCGACGACCGGCAGCTGCGGTACCAGGACTGGGTGGCTCGACGAAGGGAGCTGGTAAGGGAGTTGAGCGGCGGCCGCTGCGGCTATGTGCATATCCCGGACATGGGTGGCTCGGGTTGGGCGCAGTTCAACCGGGACCTGCGCCGGGAGTTCGACCGGGAGGCGCTGATCGTGGACGTCCGGGGGAACGCGGGCGGGCACATCAGCGAGCTGGTCGTGGAGAAGCTCAGCCGCACCATCCTGGGCTGGGACCTGACGCGGAACGCGCAGCCGGTCTCCTACACGTCCAACGCGCCGCGTGGCCCCGTGGTGGCCATCGCCGACGAGGCGACCTCCTCGGACGGCGACATGATCACGGCTGCCTTCCGGCTGCTGGGGATCGGACCGGTGGTCGGGTCGCGGACCTGGGGCGGGGTCGTCGGAATCACCGGAGAGCACCGGCTGGGGGACGGCACGGAGATCACGGTGCCGATGAACGCCGCGTGGTTCGACGCCTACGGCTGGGATGTGGAGAACCACGGGGTGACCCCGGACATCGAGGCGCTGCGGACGCCGCTGGACTGGGCCGAGGGCCGCTCGGTGATGCTGGACACGGCGGTGCGGGTCGCCGTTGACCTGCTGGAACGCCATCCGGCCGCGAAGCCGCCCGGCTACCAGCGGATTCCCGACCGCAGCCGGCCGCCGCTGCCGCCGAGGACGGCGGCCCCGCCCCGGGAGTGCGAGGAGGACGGGTCCGTGTGACGCTGGACGGGGACGACGGTTATGTCCGTCTGCTCCCGTTACACGCCAATCCGTCTTCTCTGCGAGGAGTGGCAGCACATGGGCATCTCGGACCAGTTCAAGGACAAGGCCCACGAACTCCAGGAGCGCGCCAAGGACGCCATGGGGAACAAGGAGCAGTCCAAGGACCGCAAGGACGACAAGGAGGGCGGCGGCCTGATGGACAAGGGCAGGGACGCGGCCCAGAAGGCGGCCGACCGGGCCAAGCAGCGCGGCGAGGACGACCGCTGAGCGCACCCGCTCGTCATCCGCGCTGAGCGCGGGCCCCGCCCGCGCTCGGCCGCGCGCGGCGCCCCGGACCGCCCCCCTCGGGCCGTCCGGGGCGCCGCGCCGTCCTACCTGGCCGGGCCGGCGGCGCGCCCGCCGGGGCCGACCAGGCCCCGGTGGCCGGCGCCCGGGCCCAGCGCGCGCAGCCGGCGTTGGGCGAGCCGGCCGCCGACCACCGCCGGCAGCGCGCCGCGCACCGGCACGGCGGAGCGCAGCCAGCGCTGGGCGTAGACATGGGTGGCGCGCCGCTCGATGCCGGCGGCGAGCCGGGCGACGGCGGGTGCCAGCGGATAGGTGCGGTTGGCCGGCCACGGCAACCGCCGGCGCATGGCGGCGAGTTGCTGGTCCTCGTCGGCACCGCGCACCATGTCGGTGTCGGTCCAGCTGAGGTAGCCGACGCCGACCCGCACCCCGTCGCCGGCGACCTCGGCGCGCAGGCTGTGCGCGAAGGCCTCGACTCCGGACTTGGAGGCACAGTAGGCCGTCATCAGCGGCGCCGGGGTGAGGGCGGCGAACGAGGCGATCTGGAGGTAGTAGCCGGCGCTGGAGCGCAGCGTGGGCAGGAAGGCGCGGCAGGTGGCGGCCGAGCCGAGGAGGTTGACCTCGATCACCCGGCGCCAGACGGCCTCGTCGCTCTCGGCGAAGAGCCCGCCGGTCGCCACGCCCGCGTTGGCGACCACGGTGTCGACGCGGCCGAAGCGGGCGCGCACCGCGTCGGCGACCCGGCGCATCGCGTCGGCGTCGGTGACGTCGGCGGCCCAGTGCGCGGCCTCGCCGGGCAGGTCCCGGGCGACGCGCGCCAGTTGGTCCGGTTCCAGGCCGACGAGGGCGAGGCGGGCGCCGCGCCCGGAGAGCAGGTCCGCCAGTTCGGCGCCGATGCCCCGGGCGGCGCCGGTGATCACCACCACCTGCCCGGCGAGGGGGCGCCGGCCGCGCAGGGTTCTGGTCAGCGGAAACCCGTTCACAGGTGCTCCTTCGCCAGCGCGGTGAGCGTCTCGGCCACGGTGTCGGCGGCCTCGACCGGGGTCATGTGGCCTATGCCCGGCAGTTCGGTGAGGCCGGCGGGGCGCGGCAGCCGGCCGTGGATGCGGTGCGCGTGGACGGGCGGGGTGAGGCGGTCGGCGGTGCCCTGCACCACGGCGACCGGCAGGTCGAGTCGGGGAACCCGGTCGGCGAGGTCGAGGTCGGCCAGCACGGCGCCCCACTCGGCGCGGGCCCGGCGCGGGCAGGCGTTCACCATCCGGGCGACGGCCTCCACCTGGCCGGGGCTGGCGCCGGGCCCCAGCGTGATGTGGTGGATGATCCGCCGGGAGAGCGGGGTGAGCGGGCCGTAGGGCAACCGGGTGCGCAGGAACGCGCGTTGGCCGCGTCGCCGCCAGGCGCCCGGGCGCAGCGGCAGCACGGTGGACTCGCCGGTGAGCCGGTCGGTGCCGGTGCTGCACAGCAGCGCGGCGGCGGCGCGTTGCCGCAGCTCGGAGCGGGTGGCGGCGGCGACCACGGTCATGGCGCCCATGGAGTGGCCGCCGACGACGGCGCGTTGGCCGTCGCCGAGGGTGGCGGCCAGCACCGCGCACAGGTCGTCGGCGAGCGCCTCGACCGAGCAACTGCCGGGCGTGGGCGGGGTGTTGCCGTGGCCGCGCTGGTCGTAGACGACGACCAGATGGCCGGCGTCGATCAGGCGGCGGGTGACCGGCCGCCAGAAGGTCGTGTTGCAGGTCCAGCCGTGCACGAGCACCACGGCGGGGCCGTCCTCCGGGCCGTCGATCTCGGTGGCGAGCCGGGCGCCCCCGGTGGAGGTGACGGTGAGACGTCGGGCGGTGTCAGCCATGGCGCATCACCTCGTATTCGGCGAGTTCGACATGGTCGGTGACCCGGCGGAACTCGCTCGTGGTGCCGGGCCAGATGGTGGTGTTCCGGCCGGCGGCGTCCAGGTACCAGCTGTCGCAGCCGCCGGTGTTCCAGACGGAGCGGGCGAGCCGGCGTTGGAGCCGTTCGTTCCAGGCGTCGACGGCGGAGCGGCGCGGGACGAGCGCGGCGCGCCGGTGGCCGCGTTCGGCGAGGGTGTCGAGCCGGGTCAGGAAGTCCTGGAGATAGGCGAGTTGGGCCTCGATGATGAGGATCATCGAGGAGTTCCCGAGGCCGGTGTTGGGGCCGATCACGGTGAGGAAGTTGGGGAAGCCGGCGGCGGTGGTGCCGCGCAGGGCGGCCATCCCGCCGCGCCACTCCTCGGCGAGGGTGGTGCCGTCGACGCCCTTGATCCGGTGGGCGATCGGCAGGTCGGTGACCTGGAATCCGGTGCCCAGGATGATGGCGTCCGCCTCGACGCTCCGCCCGTCGCGCGCGATCAGGGTGGTGCCGCGCACCTCGCGCAGCCCGGAGTCGACGAGGCGGACATGTGGCTTGGTGAGGGTGGGATACCAGTCGTTGGAGAGCAGGATGCGCTTGCAGCCGATCCGGTAGTCCGGCGTCAGCCGGCGGCGCAGCGCCGGGTCCGGCACGGAGCGCCGCAGGTGGAGCCGGGCCAGCCGTTCCACCACCCGCATCCCGGCCGGGTGCCTGGCGAACGCGTCCACCTGCAACTCCCTGATGCCCCAGAGCAGTTGCCGGCGCAGCGCCCCGGTGGCGGGCAGTCTCTCGTGGAGCCAGCGCTCGGCGGCGCTGGTGGGGCGGTCCATCCGGGGCAGCAGCCAGGGCGGGGTCCGCTGGAAGACGGTCAGCTCGTTGACCTGCCGTTCGATGGCGGGAACGAACTGGATGGCGGAGGCGCCGGTGCCGACGACGGCGACCCGTTTGCCGCGCAGCGGGTAGTCGTGGTCCCAGCGGGCCGAGTGGAAGACCCGGCCGGGGAACGCGTCCAGGCCGGGCAGGTCGGGCAGTTGGGGGTCGGAGAGCGGCCCGGTGGCCGAGACCACCACCTCGGCGCGGTAGGTGCCGGCGTTGGTCTCGACCCACCAGCACAGCTCCTCGTTGTCCCAACGGGCGCCGGTCACCTCGTTGTTGAGCCGCAGATGCGGGCGGAGGGCGTAGGTGTCGGCGACCCACTCCAGATAGGCGCGGATCTCCGGCTGGCCGGAGAAGCTGCGCGGCCAGCGGGGGTTGGGCGCGAAGGAGAAGGAGTAGAGGTGGGAGGGGACGTCGCAGGCGCAGCCCGGGTAGGTGTTGTCCCGCCAGGTGCCGCCCACCGCGCCGGCCCGCTCCAGCACCACGAAGTCGGTGACGCCCATGCGGCGCAGCCGAACCGCCGCACCCAGGCCGCCGAATCCCGCCCCGATCACCGCGACGCGTACGGACTCCATCCGTGGCCTCCCGTTCGGCAGACGCTCGAAAGCTGCCAGCGATTACTGGCACATTCGGAGGGTAGGCCAGAAAGGTACCGGCCGGTAGGGGGCGTGCACTGCCTAAACTGCGTGACGTGACGGCAGGGCGGGTACCGGCGGACGGGCCGGTCAGGGAGTACCGGGCGGGCGAGTTGGCCGAGGCGGCCGGCATCACCCCGCGCACCCTGCGCTTCTACCGGGAACGCCGCCTGCTGCCGCCGCCGCGCCGCGAGGGGCGGGTGGCCTGGTTCAACGACCAGCACCTGGAGCGGCTGCGGACCATCTCCGAACTGCTGGCGCGCGGCCATACCCTGGGCGGCATCGCCGAGATCCTCGCGGCCTTCGCCTCCGGCCAGGACGCCGGCAGGACCGCCCAACTCCTCGGCCTGAACGAGCCGTTGCCCTGGGCTGAGGAGGAACAGGTCCGGCTGAGCGCGCGCGAGCTGGCGGACCACTACGCGGGCGAGACCGATCCGGAGAACGTCTCCGAGGCGATGGCCATCGGCTATCTCCGCCCGGACGGCGAGGCCGTGGTCCATGTCAGCCGCGACCTGCTGGATGCCTCGTCCGCCCTGGTCAGGGAGGGCATCCCGCTGGCCACGCTGCTGGCGGCCGGCCGCGAACTACGCGCCCACGCCGACGCGTTGGCGGAGGTGTTCACCGAGGTGCTGCGCCGGCAGGTGCTGCCCGAGGTGCTGGGCGCCGGCCGCGCCGAGCGGGGCGCCCCGCTGACCGAGGACGACATCAAGCGGCTGACGGCGGCCCTGGAACGACTCCGCCCGCTGGCCAAGAAGGCCGTCTACGCCGAGGTCTCCCTCGCCCTCGACCGCCGCCTGCGCGCCGAACTCACCCCACCGGCCGGCCCGTCGGGCGGACCGTCGGGCGAGCCGGAACGCTGACGGAACGCGGGGGCCGGCGGCAGGCCGGGCCCGCGCGTCAACGCGCCGCCGGGGAGCGCCCGTCGCGGCCCGGGGCCCGGTGGGCCCGGCGCGCGACCGCCCAGGGTCCTGCGGCCCCCAGCGCGCCGGCCGTGAGGCAGAGAATCGTGGGGTTGAGCCAGGACGGCACCCCGTCACGGGCGCCGTCCGACCAGTGGCAGACGGCGCTGGGCGGGAACAGGTCGACCTCGCGCCCCCGCAGCCGGGGCGCGTCCCGGCCGTCGGAGGGCGGCTCGAAGCTCCCGTACCGCTGGCTCGCACAGGTCTGCGACGGCGACTCGTCCCAGTCCGCCGTGCGGAGCACGCCCAGGGCGTATCCCGCCAGGGCCATCGCCAGGAGGGCGGCGGCCAGGTCCCGCCACAGCGCGGCGGACCCGGGCCCGTTCCCCCGCGCCTCGCGACCGCGACGGAGGCACCTGGCGAGGAGCCCCAGCGCGAGCACCAGGCAGGTGGCCCCAACGAGGGGCGCGAGCAGGTAGACCACGTTGGCTCCTCAGCGATCGCACCGGAACGCGCTGTACTGCTCCAGAACTCGGCAGGGACGAAGTTGCCTTCTGCCTCCGCCCGTTCGCCGATGCCGATGCTCGGCGGGCACCGATCGACTCCGCGTCGCGGAATGCTCGCCCCGCCCTCCGCGCAGCGGCCGCCCCCGCGCACGGCACGGCGCGGGGCAACGCCCAGGAGCTGTGCGCAGGGTGACAGTAACCGGACAGAGAGCGGCCGTCTATGGCCAACTCGTGACCGCGAGTTGCGGCAAGCGTGGGCGTCAGGTGACCGAAACGGTCAGCCGCCGTCCGACCCCGGCCCCGCGGCACCGTCCGCGCCGCCGCCCCCCGGCCCGGTGGCGCCGTCCGCACCGGCGTGCGGCTCGTCGTCGTCCGTGCGCCGGCTCGCGCCGGCCGTCTCGTCGAAGGACAGCAGCGCGCGCATCCCCTCGCCCAGGACGGACGCGTCGACCCCGCCGAAGAGCGCGCGCTGGAGGAGAAAGCCCTGGGCGTTGGCGGCCAGCACACGCGCCGCCGCCTCGGGCGCGATGTCGGCGCGCATCCGGCCGTCGCGCTGGTAGGCGACCACGATCCTGGTCCACAGGGCGAGCAGCGCGTTGAATCCGTCGTTGAATATCGCGCGCAGCTCCGGGTTGCGGCGGGTCTCCGACCAGACCTGGAGCACCAACGACGCCGGGAAGTTCAGCCGCTCGCCGACCCGCCGCACCCCCCGCATCAGCAACTCGTCCGGCGGCGGCGGGTGTTCGGACTCGGCCGGAGCCTGGAAGCCCTCGCGCACCGCCCCCAGCACGTCCTCGGCCAGCGCGCCGATCATGGCCTCCTTGCTGGGGAAGTAGCGGTAGACCGCCCCGGCCGACAGGCCCGTCTCGCGCAGCACGTCCTGCATCGAGGTGCCGTGGAAGCCGTCCCGCGCGAAGCAGCGCGCCGCGCCGTCGAGGATCTGCTGCCGCCGTGCCGCGAGGTACTCCTGGGAAACACGCGCCATGCCGGAAACCTAGAACGAACATTCATTCTTGACAAGAGGGCGACGGCAGGCGCACCGTGGGCGGGTAAAACGAACGATCCTTCTCTTTGACGCGTCCGACCCCGCCGGTTTCTCCGGGGGTGCGGCCGGCGCGTCGACCGAACTCCCGGAGGTTCGGCGTGAGCACGCCACAGCGTTCCCCTGCCCCCTCGCCCTCGGCGGCCCCCTCAACGCGGGCGCTGATCGGCGTGATCGTCGCCGTTCCCCTGCTGATCGGCTTCGTGCTGTGGGCCTTCACCTGGCCGAACGCCCGAAGCTCGCCCCATGACCTGCCGGTCGGCGTGGCCGGCCCGGCGCAGGCGACGGCCCCGGCCGTCGAGGGGCTGGCCGCCCAGGGCGACGCCTTCGACGTGCGGGAGTACCCGGACGAGGACGCCGCCCGGCGGGCCATCGAAGAGCGGGACATCTACGGCGCCTTCGTCTTCTCCGGCGAAGGACCGCCCCAGGTGCTGACGGCGGGCGCCGGCGGCGCCAGCGTCTCCCAGCTGCTGGTCGGCGTGGCCGAGGCGCAGGCGCCCGAGGGCGCCTCGGTGACGGTGACGGACGTGGTGCCGGCGCCGGACGGCGACCCCAGGGGCACGGTCTTCGGCACGAGCCTGCTGCCGCTGGTGATCGCCGGGATCGCCACCGGCGCGCTGATCGCCGTGACCGGGCTGCGCGGCGGCCGGGCGCTGGTCGGGCTGGTGGGGGCCGCCGCGCTGGCCGGGGTCATGGCCACCGTCATCGGCCACGACTGGCTTGAGGTGCTGGCCGGCGACTGGTGGCAGGTGGCCGGCGTGCTGGGGCTGTTGGTGCTGGCCGGCGGCGCCACCGTCGCCGGGTTCGCCGCCCTGCTGGGCCAGGCCGGCATCGGGGTCGGCGCCGTCCTGCTGATGCTGCTGGGCAACCCCTGGTCGGGGGCGACCTCGGCGCCGGAGATGCTGCCGGAGCCGGTGGGCGCGTTGGGCCAGTGGCTGCCGACCGGCGCCGGCGCGAGCCTGCTGCGCTCGGTGGCGTTCTTCGACGGCAACGGGGGCGGCCTCCCGCTGGCGGTGCTCGTCGGCTGGGCGCTCCTGGGGACCGCCGCGATCCTGTGGGGCGGGCGGCGGCGCTCTCGGCCGGCGGAGGACAAGGGCAATGCCGGGGAACGGGCCCAGGTCGCGGCCGGTCAGGGCTGACCGGCCGCCCGCAGGTCCTTGGCGTAGCAGCGGCTGCTGGGCGAGTGCCGGTAGAAGCCGAACTGCTCCTCGCGCGGCAGCATCGTGTAACCGCTGGAGGCGTAGAGGTTCATCGCCTCCGGCTGGGCGATGCCCGTCTCCAGGACCATCCTGGTCCGGCCGGCGCGGCGGGCGTCGTCCTCCAGCCGGGCCAGGATGCGCCGGGCGAGACCGAGGCCCCTGGCCTCCGGCACCACGAACATGCGCTTGATCTCGGCGTCCCCGTCGCGGTAGCCCTCGTCGCCCGCCGCGTCCCGCGAGCGCCAGCCGCCGGTGGCGACGGGGCGGCCCAGCGGGTCGTAGGCGAGCAGATAGAGGCCGTGCGGCGGGTCGAACATCTCCGGCGCCAGCGGGGTCAGGTCGCCCACGTCGTCGTAACGGACCGCGTACTCCGCCTGCACCTCGTCGTTGAGCTTGCGGGCGTCGGGGTGATCAAAGCGGGTCACGACCAGGTCCATGCCGGTCATCGTACGAAACGCCGTGCCCCGGCGGCTCCGGTGCGGCCCCCGTTCCGGCGCCGCCGGAACGGGGGCTGGCGGTCGGGACGGCCCGAGGGCCGGCGGTCAGTCGGTCCGGTGGCGCAGGGCGGCGCCGGTCAGCCGGCCCGGGGTGAACGCGGCGGCGGCGACGCGCAGTTCGGGGGTGAGCGCCCGCCACATCTCGTCCAGGAAGCCGGCCGCGTCGGCCGCCTCCGTGGTGGCCTCGGCGTAGGGCTCGGCGGGCAGCACCGTGCCGCCGTCCGAACGGTAGGTGGTCATCATCACCACATCGCCCGGCGCGAGGTCCCGCACCGTGACGGTGACCACGCTGCCGGCCGCGCGGGCGCCGGCGCTGCGCCGGGCCGCGCCCAGGCAGGCGGTGCCGGGGTCCGCCAGGTCGGCGACCACCGTGATCCGGGAGGTGAGGATCGGCGGGTCCGGCTCGTACTCCAGCCGGTCCAGGGCGACGGCGGGCGGCTCGCCGGCGGCGAGGCGGCCGGCCACCGTGGCGACCTGCTCGCCGTTGCCGAAGACCAGCCAACGCTCGTCCTCGATGGCCGCCGCATAGTGCCGCAGGGGGTCGTGGGCGGTCTCGTCGGTGGGCGAGACGATCAGTCGCTCGTCCTCGAAGTGCAGTCGCCTGGCCTGTGAGGCGGGGCTGCGCCCGGTGAGGAAGTAGCCGCCGACCAGCTCGCCGGCCCGCGTTCTGGCCCAGAGCACCCCGCGCCCCGGGTAACGGTTGTCGGCCAGGAACTGCCCCAACGGGTCGACGCTCACCGGTTCTCCTCTGCCTCTGTGCTGTCCGAATGCCGTCTGCTCGCCACGCATAAGCCCAGTTCCTGGGCACGGCGCGGGGGCGCGACGCCCCGCCATCCAAGCAGACCGCCGACGCCGCGTTCGTCGCCGGGACCGGTCCCGGCACGCGGTCCATCACCGCTGGGGATGGCCGCCATTCAGGGGGCGAATGACGGCGGCGGACCGCCGGCGCGCCATGGTGCCATGGCTCACAGCCCGGCGCGCTGACCGGGAGTGCGAGGAAGCGGAAGGCGGTTGGTGACGTGGCAGCCATCCGGCGGGTCGTCGTGGTCGGCGGTACCAGCGGCATCGGGGCCGCCGTGGCCGAACGGTTCACGGCGGCGGGAGCCGAGGTCACGGTCGCCGGGCTGGACGCCGGTGCCCCCGGGGTCGAGTTGGACGTCACGCGTCCCGACCAGGTCACGGCGTTCTTCGACCGGTTCGACCGCCTGGATGTCCTGGTCAACGCGGCCGGGGTGCTCCAGCGGGACGACGAGCACCGGCCCGAGGTCTTCGAGCGGGTGCTGGCGGTCAACCTCACCGGCACCATGCGCGCCTGCGTCGCCGCCCGGCCCGCGCTGGTCGCGGCCGGCGGCTGCGTGGTCAACGTGGCCTCGATGCTGAGCTTCTTCGGCGGGCCCAGGGTGCCCGGCTACTCGGCCAGCAAGGGCGGCGTGGTCCAGCTGACCAAGGCGCTCGCCGTGGCCTGGGCGGCCGACGGGGTGCGCGTCAACGCCGTGGCGCCCGGCTGGATCAGGACCCGGCTGACCGAGGAACTCCAGGAGCGGCCCGGGGCGGCGGAGCGGATCATCGACCGCACGCCCATGGGGCGTTGGGGCGAGGCCGCCGACGTCGCCGGGGCCGTCGCCTTCCTCGCCGGACCCGACGCCGGCTTCGTCACCGGGGCCGTGCTGCCGGTGGACGGCGGCTATCTGGCCGCCTGAGCCGACGCCGACCGGCGGGCCGGTGCCCGCCGCGAGCCCCCGACCGACCAGAGAGGAACGCGCATGATCCCCGTCTCCGCCGACTACCCCGAGGAGATCGCCGTCCCGGCCGTGCCCGAGGACGACCGGGTCTGGGTGCCCCAGGCGCCCAACGTCTGGTTCCGACCGCTGATGTTTAACACCGTGACCGGACAGTGGTGCAACCTGCTCAAGGTCACCGCCTCCGGGATCGTCTCCCGCCATCGCCACCCGGGCGCGGTCTTCGGGTATGTGATCGAGGGACGCTGGCACTACTACGAGCACGAGTGGGTCGCCGAACGTGGAAGCTTCGTCTATGAGCCTCCCGGTGAGATCCACACCCTTGCGGTCCCCCAGGATTGCGACTATATGATCACGCTGTTTAACATTTCGGGCGCAATGGTCTATGTCGACGAAGAGGGACACCAGATCGGCTACGAGGACACGTTCACCAAGATCGACATGTGCCGCGCCCACTACGAAAGCGTGGGCCTCGGCCGGGACTTCGTGGAGCAGTTCATCCGCTGAGGCCGGCCCGGCTCCGGCGGCGGACCTCGCGGCCGGCCCGACACCCCGGGCCGGCACGGCGGACAGGAGGCGGCGTGGATCTCTCCGGTGCCCACAACTACCGACTCGACTGGATCGCGAGCTTTGTCGCGGTCGCCCGCGAGGGCGGGTTCTCCGCCGCGGCCAAGGCGCTCTTCCGCTCCCAGCCCCGGGTCAGCTCCCACATCGGCGAGCTGGAACAGGTGCTGGGCACCCGCCTCTTCGACCGCTCGGTGCAGCCGGTGGCGCTCACCCCCGAGGGGCGGGCGCTGCTGCCGCACGCCGAGGAGATCCTCTCCAGGATCGGCGTCTTCTCCGAGGTGGCGGACGGGGCGAGCGGGGTGGTGCGCGGCGAGGTGCGGATCGGGATGTACCCGAGCGCCGCCGCGTTCCTCTACCCGACTCTGGTCCGCCGCCTGCGGCGCACCGCGCCCGGCGTCGCCACCGCGCTGGTCGAGGGGCCCACCCTCTCCCTGGAGGACCTGCTGATCGCCGGCGAGATCGACCTGGCCATCCGCCCGGTCCTGCCGCTGGTGCGCGACGACCGGCTGGTCAACCGCTGGCTGTGGAGCGAACCGCTGGTCGTGGTCGTACCGTCGGGCCATCCGCTGGCCGGCACCGGCCCGGTCTCGCTGCGGCAGGTGGCCCACCACCCGCTGGTCACCATCGGGGAACCGACGGAACGGGCGCCGCGCCAGTTCGAGACCAATCTCGCCTTCGCCGAGGCCGGCATCCGCCCCACCATCGCGTTCCAGACCAACCAGCCGCAGACGCTGGCCGCGCTGGTGCGCGGCGGGCTCGGCATAGGCGTCACCAACGCGTTGGCCATGCTGACCGCCAACTGCGCCGGCCTGGAACTCGTTCCGGTGGCCGCCAGCCAGGTCCAACGCCATGTCGCGGTGTGGTGGCGCGCCGACCGCGCGGACTCCCCCGTGGTCTGCCTGGTCCGCGACCTGGTGACGTCCCTGCCGGCGCCGCGCCTTCCGGACGGCGCCGGCGGGGACGAACTTCCCTGACGGGTCCCCCCGCCAGGGAACCTCCCGTGGACTACAGCCCGTTGGCGCGGGTGATCTCCGCGAACCAGCGGCCCGAGTCCTTCAGGGTGCGGGCCTGCGTCTCGTAGTCCACGTGGACCAGGCCGAACCGCCTGCTGTAGCCGAAGGCCCACTCGAAGTTGTCCAGCAGACTCCACACGAAATAGCCGCGCAGGTCGACGCCCTCGGTCAACGCCCGGTGGGCGGCGGCGAAGTGCTGCTCCAGATAGGAGCGGCGGTCCTCGTCCCGCACCCGCCCGTCGGCGTCCAGCTTGTCGTCGAACGCCGCGCCGTTCTCCGTGACATAGAGCGGCAGCGGCCCGTACTCCCGCCAGACCCGGGTGAGCGTCTCATAGAGCCCGTCGGGGTCGATCTCCCAGCCCATGGCGGTCACCGGGATGCCACGCTTGACGAACTCGACGTCCTCGGAGCCGACCCAGTTGGTCGGGCGCGGCTCGGCCGGGCGGGTCCCGGCGCGCACCACGTGGCGGGTGTAGTAGTTGACGCCGAGGAAGTCCAACGGCGCGTTGATGGTGGCCAGATCGCCGTCCCGCACATGGTCGAAGTCCATGACCGGGGCGAGGTCGGCGAGCAGGTCGTCCGGGTAGGAGCCGCGCAGCAGCGGGTCCAGGAAGACCCGGTTCATCAGGCCGTCGATCCGGCGGGCCGCGTCGCGGTCGGCGGTGCTGTCGGTGACCGGGTCCACCGGGTAGAGGTTGACGGTGATCCCGACGTCGCGCGCGCCCTGTTCGCGCAGCGCGCGGGCGGCCAGGCCGTGCCCCAGCATCAGGTGGTGCGCGGCGCGCAGCGCGGCCGGCCCCTCGGTGCGCCCCGGGGCGTGCACGCCGCTGGCATAGCCGAGGAACGCCGAGCACCAGGGCTCGTTGAGCGTCGTCCAGTCCGGCACCCGGTCGCCGAGCCGGTCGTGGATCGCCGCCGCGTACTCGGCGAACCGCTCGGCGGTGTCCCGCGCCGGCCAGCCGCCCGCGTCCTCCAGCGGCTGCGGCAGGTCCCAGTGGTAGAGGGTGACCCAGGGCTGGATGCCGCGCTCCAGCAGGCCGTCGACCAGCCGGCTGTAGAAGTCGACGCCGGCGGCGTTGAGTTGGCCCCGGCCCTCGGGCTGGATGCGGGGCCAGGCGAGGGAGAAGCGGTAGTGGGTGATCCCGAGGTCGGCCATCAGCGAGATGTCCTCGGGGTAGCGGTGGTAGTGGTCGTCGGCGATGTCGCCCGTGTCGTCACCGAGGATCTTGCCCGGGGTGTGGGCGAAGGTGTCCCAGATGGAGGGGCCCCGGCCGTCCTCGTGCACGGCCCCCTCCACCTGGTAGCTGGCGGTGGCGGTGCCCCAGACGAAGCCTTCGGGGAACCGTACCTGGGAGAGGTCCTGGGAGGGGGCGGTTGCTGCGGATTGACGGGAAGAGGTCATGAGATGACAGTCCTGGGGTCGTTCTGGGTGGTTCTCTGTCGTTCCGGTGTTGGGTTCCGCTGGTTCGGTTTCCGCTGGTCGGTTCCGCTGGCTCGGCTCCCGGCGCGGCGGGGGCCAACGAGGCGCGGCGCGCTCAGTGTTGCCAGTGGTCGGAGGGCGCCGCCAACGCGTCGAGCGTAGGCCACAGCTCCTCTGGTATGGACCAGCGGCTCAGCTCGATGGTCTCGGCCACCCGCTCGGGTCGGGTGACGCCCAGCACCGTCGCCGAGATCCTCGGGTCCCTGGTGGAGAACTGGATGGCCGCCGCCGGCAGCGGCACCCCGTGCTCCGCGCAGGCCGCCGCGATCTCCCGCACCCGGTCCAGCACCACCGCGTCGGCCTGGGTGTAGGCGTAACGGGCGTGTCGGTCGGGGCCCTTGGCGAGCACCCCGCCGCCGAACGGGGCCGCGTTCACGACCGCCAGCCCCGCGGCGTGCGCCGCGGTGATCAGCTGGTCGGCCGAACGGTCGATCAGCGTCCACCGGTTGTGGGTCAGCAGCACGTCGAAGACGCCGGTCGCGACATAGCGCGCCATCAGCCCGACCGGGCCGCCGGCGACGCCGATGTGCTGGGCCAGCCCCTCCTCGTGGATGCGCACCAGTTCCTCGACCGGGCCGCCGGGGGCCATCCCGTCCTGGAACGAGATGTGCTCCGGATCGTGCAGATAGAGGAGTTGCACCCGGTCCAGGCCCAGCCGCTCCAGGCTGCCCTCCAGCGAACGGCGCACCTGCGCGGCCGAGTAGTCGCCGGTGACCGGGTCGCGGTCCACCTTGGTGGAGAGCACGAAGCCCGGCGGGGGGCCGCCGATCTCGGCCAGCGCGGCGCCGATGATCCGTTCGCTGCGGCCGTCCCCGTAGCCGGCGGCCGTGTCCAGGAAGCCGACCGGGCCGCGCAGCACCGCGCGGACGGTCTCCAGGGCACGCTCCTCGGGCACGTCGTAGCCGAACGCGGCCGGCATACTCGCCAACGCGCCGCCGCCGAAGCAGATCTCCGGCACCCACAGCCCGGTCCGGCCCAGCCGGCGCGGCGGGAACGCCTCCGTCGCCGCCGTCATCGCTCCCCCGCCCCCGAGCCCGCCGGCGCTCCCGGGCCCGGCGCCGCGCCCGGGCCCGGCGAGACCGAGCGCAGCGGCACGCCGTGCGGGTCGACCGCGCGGCCGGTCTCGGCGGCCAGGCCGACGGCCCGCAGGCCGAGCCGGTCGCGGGTCGGGTCGGGCGCCGGCACGGTCTCGGCTGCGGTGTAGGTGAAGACCTCCAACACCGCCTCGCCCGCCTGGAGATAGTCGATGACGAAGCCACGCGGGTCCTGGTCGTGCACCAGCCGGCCGATCACCGGATAGCCCAGCTCGTCGCGGTAGTAGGCCAGGGTGGCGTCCAGGTCGCCCGAGGTGACGGCGACATGGTCGAAGACCGGGCCGGCGTCCGGGGACCTGTTCTCGGCCAACCGCCGCTCGCGGTCGGCCAGTTCGGGCGTGGTCACCTCGTGGTAGGTGAGGTGGCCGTCGATGATCTCCAGCAGCGCCCCGTCGGGGTCGGTGAAGAAGGCCAGGTTGACGTCGCCGACGGCGCGCACCGGCTCCACGGTGAAGGGGACGTCGGCGGAGCGGAGCCGTTCCGCCTGCCGGTACACGTCGCCGACCTTGAGCCCGAAGTGCCGCATCCCGCGCTGGAGATCGTCTCCGACCCAGCCGCCCAGCGGGCCTTCGGGGACCGCCTCGGGGTCCCTGACCACCAGCTTGACCAGGGCGCCCTCGGCGGTCAGCCAGTGGACGTCGGGCGCGGGCGGTTCGGGCGGCGCCTCGGCGGGGCGCAGGCCGAGCAGGCCCCGGTAGAAGTCGAGGGAACGCTCGGCGTCGCTGACGCCGATCTCGACATAGGCCATTCCGGACGGGTGGGAACCGGACGTGTGGGACATGGTCCGTCTTTCCTTTCTGGGGCGTGCCTCGACGGCGGATCAGCTCTTGACGGCGCCGAGCGTCATCCCGGCGACGAAGCGCCGCTGCATCCGCATGTACACCATGATGATCGGCAGAATGGACATGGTCAGCGAGGCACAGAGCAGCGGCCAGTCGGTCGAGTGCTGGCCGACCGCCGCGTAGAGCACGGGTTGCAGGGGCAGTTGCTCGGGGGTCTTGAGGAAGGTCTGGGCGAAGAGGAACTCGTTCCAGGTGTTCATGAACTGGAAGATCACCACCGTGGCCGCCCCCGGCGCGGCCAGCGGCAGCATCACCCTGGCGAAGATCGCGAACTCGCCGGCCCCGTCCACCCGCGCCGCCTGGACGAGTTCGTGCGGCAGGGTCTCGAAGAAGACCCGCATCAGGAACATGGCGAACGGGACCGAGGTTCCGATGTAGACCAGCACCAGGCCGGTCTGGCTGCCCAGCAGTCCGAGCGCGTCCAGTTCGAGGAAGAGCGGGATCACGATGGCGGTGACGGGCAGCATGATGGTGCTCAGCAGCGTCACATAGATGAACTGCTGGCCCCGGAACTCCAGATGGGCGAAGGCGTAGCCGGCCAGCGTGGCCAGCGCGACCACCCCCAGCACCGTGATCACGGTGATCACCAGCGTGATCATGAAGTGGCGCGGGAAGTTGAGGTCGGTCCACGCCTGTCGATAGGCGTCGAAGGTGAACTCGTCGGGGAGGAACCCGCCGCCGAAGACCGTGTTCCGTGGCCGGACCGAGGTGATCAGCATCCACAGCAGCGGATAGGCGGAGGCCGCCGAGATCACGATCAGCAGCAGATAGCCGAACACCCGGGCGATCCGGACGCGCGGGGGCCTGGCGGCCCTGGAAAGCTGTTCAGTTGACATCGCGTGCCTTCCGGTTGACCCGAACCTGAACCAGGGTGGCCAGCAGGCAGAGCACGAAGACCACCATGCTGATGGCGGTGGCGTAGCCGAACGACGGCACCGCGCCGGCGGAGGAGCCGAAGGCCAGGCCGTAGAGATAGGTGCCCAGCACCTCGGAGGCCCGGTTGGGGCCGCCGCCGGTCATCACATAGATCACGTCGAAGGTCTTGAACCCGTTCACGACGTTCAACAGCACCACCACGGCCGTCACCCGGCGCAGCATGGGCACCGTCACATGCCGGAACCGCTGGTAGGCCGTCGCCCCATCGATCCTGGCCGCCTCGTAGAGCACCGGGTCGATGCCCTGGAGGCCCGCCAGATAGATCAACATATAGAGCCCGGCGGCCTGCCAGAGCGAGACCACCACCAGCGCCGGCAGCACCGTGCTGGTGTCGGCGAGCCACGGCTGGGCCAGCGAGCCGAGCCCGATGCCCTCCAGGAACTGGTTCAACTGGCCGAAGTTGGGGTCGTAGACCATCTGCCAGAGCGAGCCGGTGACCACGAACGAGACCACCGCCGGGACGAAGATCACCGTGCGGAAGACGACGCCCAGCCGCCACCCCCGGTTGAGCAGCACCGCCAACAGCAGCGGCACCGCCGTCTGGAGCACGGTGCAGGCCAGCGTGAAGACCAACGTGGTGGTCAACGCGTCCCAGAACACGGGGTCGGAGACCAGGTTGTCGAAGTTCTCCAGACCCACGAACTCCGGGGTGCCGAAGCCCGACCAGCGGGTCAGGCTCAGATACATCGACCGCAGGAACGGATAGGCGACGAAGACTGAGAAGAGCGCCACGGTCGGCAGCACGAAGAGGTAGCCGGCGAGCGCCGCCGACCTGCCCCGGCCGCCGCCCCGTGGCGCCCCGGAACGCCGTGACGTCCCGGGGCGCCGAGGCGTCCTGGAGAGCGCGACCGCCATCAGCGGTTCGCCGCCCGCTCGACGCCGCTCTGGATCTCGGCGGCGGCGGCCTCGGGAGCGGACGAGCCGTCGATCACGGCGGAGACCGCGTTGGCCGCCGAGTCCGAGGAGCCGGGCCCCATCAGGATGTGCGGGGCGCCGTCACCGTCCAGCAGCCAGGAGGTCATCTCGGCCAGCACCGGGTCGGCGACCTGCTCGGCGGCGGCCGAGGTCGCCGGCATCGAGTTGGAGTTGTTCATCACCTCGGCATAGCGCTCCGGCTCGTAGAGGAAGCGCAGGAAGTCCAGCGCCGCCTCCTTGTGCGGGCTGGTCTCGCTGACCGCGAAGGCCGCGCCCGCCTGGTTGGAACACCAGTGCCGGGCGCCCGAGGTCAGCGCCGGCGTCTTCATCACCCGGTACTCCTCGACGAACTCCGGCGGCGCGTCCTGCACGAAGTCCTGCGGGACCCAGGAGCCCATGAAGAGCATCGCGGCCCGGTCGGTGTAGAGCATCTGCTCGCCCTGGGCCGTGGTGATCCCGTTGGGGTTCGGCGCGAACGCGCCCTCGTCCTGGAGCCGGCGGACCAGCGCCAGCGCCTCGACCACCTCGGGCGAGTCCCAGGAGGCCCCGTTCCGCTGGAGGTCGAGGTCGAGCAGCAGCCGCGGGTCGTCGGTGACCTGGGTGATCAACGGCAGGAAGAAGTCCAGGCCGTTGGTGCCGGGGTTGTTGGAGAGCACGCAGGGCTCGACGCCGGTGGCCCGGATCGCGGCGGCCGCCTCGATCAGGTCGTCCCAGGTCTCGGGGATGTCGACGCCGGCGTTCTCGAAGTGCCTCGGGTGGTAGAAGATCCCGAAGGTCTGGGCCATCCAGCCCAGGCCGAACTGCTTGCCATCGTCCACGAAGAGGTCGTTGGCCGACTGGAAGAAGCCACCGAGGAAGTCCTCGCCGAGGTCGCTCCTGAGGTCGGCGGAGATGCCGGCTCTGCCGTACTCGATGGCCAGCACGTGCGGCGCGAAGATCTCCGGCGGATCGCCGGCGGCCACCGCCGCCTGGAGCGCGGGAAGGTAGCTGTCCGGGTCGCCGAACTGCCGCTCCTCCACGCTGATGTTGGGGTTGGCCTCCTGGAACTCCTCCACCAGGCGCGGCCACTCGTCGCGCTGCTGGTCGTACCAGTGCCAGACCCGCACCGTCGCCTTGCCCGACGAACCTCCCGACCCGCCGCCGCACGCGCTGAGCACGGGCGCGGCGGCGAACGCGGCGGCTCCCAGCGCGGTTGTCCGCAGCAGCTGCCGCCGGCTCGGCCGCCGGGGCTGTGATTGCGACACCATTGACGCCTCCGACTGACTTCCGATGACCCTTGATTGGCCCTTGATCGGCCCTGACCGGCCCCGACGGGACCTGGTCCTCGCCAGACCGGCCCGGGTGCCTTGACGAGCGACAGTCGGCCCCGGGACACCGGTGTGTCATGGGTTATCGCGGCAGCGGATGACCCCTATTCGCAGCCCATCCGTCCGGTCCGCACCCCTTTCCGCCCGACCGTGGCGAACTAGTGTCTACGGGTGGGTTCCGGGAGGTCCGCGCCTGGGCAGGGCCAGGTGGGGAGCGCTCCCAGCGGCCCGGCCGCCCTCGGGCGCGCGCCCGCGCGACGGGGCGCCTTCCGGCGGCGGGGGCGCCGTTGGGCGACGGGGCGTCGTCCACGGGAGCCCGCGAGAGACCAGCTGAGGAGATGGCCGATGCGCGCAGTGCGGTGGCACGGCCGGCGCGACGTCCGGTACGAGACCGTTCCGGACGCGCCGGCCCCGGGCCCCGAACAGGTCAGGGTCGCGGTCGCCTGGTGCGGACTGTGCGGCACCGACCTGTTGGAGTACCGGGAGGGGCCGATCGAGATCCCGACCCGGCCGCACCCGGTGACCGGCGGCCGGGCGCCGGTGGTGCTGGGGCACGAGGTGTCCGGCTTCGTCGACGAGGTCGGCGCCGGCGTGACCGGGCTCGCGCCGGGGGCGCTCGTCGCCCTCAACGCGCTGATCCCGTGCGGCCGTTGCGCGCTCTGCGCGGGCGGGGCCTACCATCTGTGCCCCGACTTCGGGCACATCGGGATGTCGGCCGACGGCGGGCTCGCCGAACTGGTCACCGTGCCGGCCCGGATGGTGGTGGCCGCGCCGGCGGGGCTCGACCCGGCGGTGGCCGCGCTGGCCGAGCCGTTCGCCGTGGCCTGGCACCTGGTGCGCCGGCTGGGCCGGCCGGGCGGGCGCGAGGCGCTGATCGTCGGCGCCGGCTCCATCGGCCTGGCCACCGCGCTGATCCTGCGCGCCGAGGGGGACGCGGTCACCCTGGCCGACGTCGGCGAGGAGCGGCTGGCCGTCCCGCGCGCCCTGGGGCTGTCGACCCGGCGCGCCGACCTGGACCCGCCCGCCTCCGCCGCCGACCTCACCGTCGACTGCACCGGCACCGGGCCCGGCTTCGCCCTGGCCTGCGCGGCGGCCCGGCCGGGCGGAACGGTCGGGCTGGCCGGGCTGCCGGGGGCGCCGGTCCCGTTCGACCTGGCGGCGGCGGCCAAGCGGGAGTTGACGCTGGTCGGCTCGATGTCCCACCAGACGACGGCCGACCTGCGGCCCGCGCTCGCCTTCCTGGCCCAACACGCGGAGGCGGCCGCCGCGTTGATCACCGGTCGGGTGGCGCTGGCGGACGCCGTGACGGGTGGGCTCGACGTGCTGACCGGCGCCGAGCGCGGCCGCCACATCAAGATCCTGGTCGCGGCCAACCCGACCGACAGCGGTCGAAACGGGTCCGAAACTGGTTCAGAGGTTGGGCAGAAGCCGGGGAGCCCGAACAAGGAACGTCGGAGGTAGGGCATGAGCGAGCAACGGGACGGCACGCGGCGGAGCGCGGCATGGTTCGGCGCCGAGGGGCGCAACGGCATGATCCACCGCTCCTGGATGCGCAACCAGGGCCTGGGGCCGGAGGTGTTCGACGGCCGGCCGGTCATCGGCATCGCCAGCAGCTGGTCGGAGCTGACCCCCTGCAACGCGCACCTGAGGGACGTCGCCGACTACGTCAAGCGCGGCGTCTGGCAGGCCGGCGGGCTGCCGCTGGAGTTCCCCGTGATGTCGCTGGGCGAGACCCTGATGCGGCCGACCACCATGCTGTTCCGCAACCTGATGGCGATGGAGGTCGAGGAGACGATCCGGGCCAACCCGCTGGACGGCGTGGTGCTCCTCTCCGGCTGCGACAAGACGACCCCGGCGATGCTGATGGGCGCGGCCAGCGTGGACCTGCCGGCGTTGATGGTGACCGGCGGGCCGATGCTCAACGGCAAGTTCCAGGGCCGGGACATCGGTTCGGGCACCGACGTCTGGCGGCTCAGCGAGGAGGTTCGGGCCGGCCGGATGGACGCGGCCGACCTCGCGGAGGCCGAGGGCTGCATGTCCCGCAGCCGGGGCCACTGCATGACGATGGGCACCGCCTCCACCATGGCCTGCGTGGCGGAGGCGCTCGGAATGCAGCTGTCCGGATCGGCGGCCATCCCGGCCGTGGACGCCCGCCGTTACGCCCTGGCCCAGGCGGCGGGGCGGCGGGCGGTCGCGCTGGTCGAGGAGGACCTGCGGCCCTCGAAGGTGCTGACCAGGGACGCCTTCGAGAACGCCATCCGCGCCAACGCGGCGCTCGGCGGCTCGACCAACGCTGTGGTCCATCTGCTGGCGCTGGCCGGGCGGGTCGGCGTGCCGCTGTCGCTGGCGGAGTTCGACGCGCTGACCACCGAGGTGCCGGTGCTCGTCGACCTGATGCCGTCCGGCCGCTTCCTGATGGAGGACTTCTACTACGCGGGCGGACTCCCGGTGGTCCTGCGGGAGTTGGACGGGATGGGGCTGCTGCACCGGGAGGCCGTCACCGTCGGCGGGCGGGACATGGCCACCGAGACCGACGGCGCGCGGTGCTGGAACCGCGAGGTGATCAGGACCGCCGGGGAACCGTTCCGCCCGGCCGGCGAGGGCACCGTCGTGCTCCGGGGCAGCCTGGCGCCGGACGGCGCGGTGCTCAAGGTGTCGGCCGCCTCACCCGAGTTGCTCAAGCACCGGGGGCAGGCGCTGGTCTACGACCGGGTCGAGGACTACATCGCCGACGCCGACGACCCCGAGCTGCCGGTCACCGCCAGCACCGTGATCGTCGTCCGCAACGCCGGCCCGCGCGGCTACCCCGGCTTCCCCGAGGTGGGCAACGTGCCGGTGCCCAAGGTGTTGTTGGAGGCCGGCGTCAACGACGTGCTGCGGATCAGCGACGCCCGCATGAGCGGGACCGGCTACGGCAGCTGTGTGCTGCACGTCGCCCCCGAGGCGGCGGTGGGCGGACCGCTGGCGCTGGTGCGCACGGGGGACTGGATCGAGATCGACGTGGCCGCTCGCCGGCTCGACCTGGACGTGGACCGGGAGGAACTGGCCGCCCGGGCGCGGGAGCCCAGGCCGGCTCCCGTGGACGCGCCGCCGACGCGCGGCTGGGCCAAGCTCTATGTGGAGCACGTCACCCAGGCCAACGAGGGCGCCGACCTCGACTTCCTGGTCGGCGGCAGCGGCGACGCGGTGCCCCGGCACTCGCACTGACGGGGCGCGTTCCCGGCGGCGGGTCCGTTCACCAGGCGCCGGGGGCGCGTTCCCCGGCCGGCCCGGTGCCGTTGCCCGGTGGGCCCGGTGCGTCGTCCGCCCTCGTTCGGTGCGTTGCCCGCCCTGGCTCAGCGTGTTGCCCGGACCTGGCTCAGTGGGGCGGGCGGTAGTTCTCGGCCTTGTCGAGGATCGCCGTGAACCGCTCCCACTGGGCCGCCCCCTCGGCGGTGGGGCCCACGGTGAAGTCCTCCGGGTCCAGGAAGTCCAGTTTCGCCCTGGTGGCCGGGTCGAGATCCAGCCACGCCGCCTCATCCTGCGGTGACCGAGCCACAGTCTTCGCACACCCAGTTGCCGTTGTTGAGCCTGCGGCCCTCAGCCGAGCCGCAAGAAGGACATTCCACCGGCGCCCCCTCACACGTTCGCACGCTTCCCCAGCAGACGCGGGCTCCGACTGTAGCGTGCGGCACCCTCACCCGGCAGCCCCGCGCCGGGGGCCCCGCGCACGCCCGGAGCCGGTCAACGGCCCACGTAGCACGGCGAGTCGAGGCGCAGAGGGCGGAGACCGGCCGAAGGGTCCCCGACGGGCGTGGGCGGTTCCGATCACATTCGATCGGAACCGCCCGTCAACGCCCGTTCTGGATCAGGTGATCCGGGTCAACCGTGCACCGAACCCGGGTTCCGCCAGATCCTCGCCCAGGGCCACCGGCACCTCCACGCTGCTGTCACCCTCGCCGACCCGCAGCGTGCCGACCTCGGTGCCCGCCTCGGCCGAACCCGGCACCCCGTCGGGGTCCTCCACCAACTCCAGCCGCACCTCGAGCCCGGGCCAGCCGACCACCGGCAGATCCTCGGTGACCACCAACGGCACCCCGCCGCCCAGGCCGTCGTCCACCTCGCCGACCACGTCGCCGGCGGAGAGCAGCGGCTCGGCCACCAACTCCCCCTGGGCGAACCGCATCAACTCGCGCCCCGCCGTCAACGCCCCGGTCAGGATCGAGTTGTCGGACGGGTGCGGCGGCTGGGCCAGCACGGCGCCGACGATCAACTGCGTGGTGTCGCCGACCTGTTGCTCGGCCGCGAACATCAGATTGCCGCCGGCGACGGTGGTGGTGCCGGGCTTGATGCCGATCACCCCGTCCATCGGGACCAGCTGGTTGTAGTTGTAGTGCTGCTGACCCCGGCTGTCCTCGTAGGACGGCATCCGGACAATCTCGCGGAAGAAGGGGTCCTTCATGACCTCCTTGGCCAGCTTCACCTGGTCGGCGGCCGTGCTGACGGTCTCCTCGCGCAGCCCGCTCGGATCGGTGTAGACGGTGTCCGTCATGCCCAGCTCGGCGGCGGCCTCGTTCATCTTCTCGACGAACTCCTCCTCCGAGCCGGCGTCCCAACGGGCCAGCAGCCGGGCCACGTTGTTGGCGGAGGCGATCATGATCGCCTGGATCGCCTCCCGCTGGGTCATCTCGGTGCCGGCCTCCACCTCGACGGTCGACTCGCCGTCGGCGCTCAACGCCGCGTCGTCCTCGGCCTGTTGATCCACCGGGATGGCGGCGCCGTCCGTCTCCGGGTCCATCGGGTGGTCGCGGAGGATCACATAGGCCGTCATCACCTTGGCGACCGACGCGATCGGCACCGGCTCCTGCTCGCCGGACGAGCCGAACGAACCCAGCCCCTGCACGTCCAGCTGCGCCTGCCCCTCCTCGGGCCAGGGCACGCCGGCCAACTCGCCCTCGAACGTGTAGGTCTCGGCGGCCGTCAGCTCAAGTCCCGGCTCGGGCAACGGGCGCAGCACCTGTGCCACGACGAAGACGATCAGCAGCAGGACCGCGAGCGGCGTCCAGATCTTGACCCGGCGCGCCAGGGTGCGCAGGGGGGTGGGCGGGGGCGCGGGCTTGTTGGTGAGCGCCGCCAGCAGTTCCAGCGGGTCGCGGTCGGCGTCCGCCGGGGGCGGCGCGGCCTCCGGCTTCGGCGGCAGGGCGGGCGCCGGGGCGGCCTCGGGCTTCGGCGGAGCGGCCTCGGGCTGCTCCGGCGCGGCGGCCTCGGGCTTGGGCGGCGCGGCGGCCGGCTTCGGCGGGGCGGCGGGGGCGGGCGGCGCGGCCGGGGCCCCGTCGGCCTCGTCCGAGGAGTCCTTCTCTCCCTCCGCGTCCCTCTCCCTCCTGGGGTCCTTCTGCTCCTCCTCGGCGTCCTCTTCCCCCCTGGACTCCTGGCCCCTCTCGGGCTCCGAGCTCCTGGAGTCCTGCGGCTCGTCCGAGCCCTCGGGCTCGTCGGCGGACTCGGCGGGCCGCGTCGGCCTGGGGGGCTCGGTTGGCCGGGCTGGTGGCTCCGGGCTGTTGGTTTCTGTGGACTTGGCGGCTTCGCCCCCCTTGACGGGCGCCTCCGGAGCGGTCGGGCTCTCCTCCTCCGCCACGGGAAGCATCGCGGTGACATCCGGAGAGCCACTCCGGTCCGCCTCGCGATCCTCCGCGTCGGGCAGCCGCAGCATCGCCGTGGCGTCGCCACCGGACTCGCCGTCCTCGTCCTCCTCGGCGGCGTCGGCGCCCTTGACGTTCTTCTCGGCGCCATCGACGGCATCGGCCTTCCCCGGGCCGTCCGCGTCGGCGTCCGCGCCTTCGGACGGCACCCGCACCTGCGCCGTCAACCGGTCGCCGGACTCCTTCTCCGCCGGCGGCAGCCGCAGCATCCGCGTGGCGTGGTCGTCCGCCTCGTCCGCCGAGTCGGGCAGCCGCAGCATCGTCGTGGCGTCGCCACCGGACTCGCCGTCCTCGTCCTCGTCCTCGCTCGAGGACGGCGAGTGCACGGCAGCCCGGTCCCTCTCGGGCCCGGACGACTTCTCCCCGTCCCGGCCCTTCTCGTGCTGGCCCTTCTCGTGCTGGTCGCCCAGGAGGGAGCGCAGTTCGGTCGTGCCCCGGTCGCCGGCGTCCGCCGGCACCCGCAGCTCGGTCGTCAGGTGGTCCTCACCACCGGACGTCTCCTCGTCCCCCTCCGCCGCCCCCGCACGGTCGGATGCGGGCAGCCGCAGCATCCGCGTCGCCTCGTCCGGGACATCGTCCGCATCCGCGCCCGACGCCCCGCCCGAGGAACGGTCCGCCTCCTCATCCGCCGCCGGCTCCCCCTCGTCCGTCGCGGACTCCCCCTCGCCCGACGCCCCGCCGTCCCCACCGGACGCGCCGTCCCCACCGGACGCGCTGGCCTCAGCGGACTCCCCGGCCGCGTCAGCCTCTTCGGACTCCTCCGCGTCGCTTCCGGCTATCCCGGAACCCCCTCCTTCGCCCCCCTGAGCGTCGTTCCGAGCCGCCTCCCGGGCGGCCTTCCCGCTTTCGTCCCCGGGAACCTTCGCGTCCTGTGGAACCCTTCCGGGGTCCTCAGACGTCTTCTCCGATGACTCTCGCTCCCGATCCCGATCCGACCTGTCCGGGGACTTGCCCGACACCCATGCCTCCTCGCAACGACCCTTGAATGAACTGGCTGCTGGTCCCTACCAGTTTGCCGGTTCCTGTGCACCTCGGTACGCCATGCCGGCCGTGGCCCATTCGCGCTCTTCTCCCCCAAGGACGTTAACGACATATCTACGGGTTCCCTGTCAAAGCGACCACGCGCTCTCGACAGAACAATGTGAGAGGCGTCACCCTGTCTTTCATCCACGCGGGGAGGCATGGATGGGCAGGAGTCGTAGAACCATTCCGGAGGAGCTGCTGCTTCTCGCTTTGGACCCGACCACGGGTACCACGGCGCAGCCGCAGTCGCTCGACCTCGGCCTGGCCGGGGCGCAGCTCGTCGAGCTGGCGCTGGCAGGCCGGATAGCCCCTGATGGGGACCGAATAGCCGTGGTGTTGCCACGGCCGACCGGAGATCCAACCCTGGACTCGGCGCTGGAACTGCTGCGCAGGCGCGGCTCTCCGGTGCGCGCCGTCCACTGGATCGGCGGACCCAGGCTCGGGCTCCGCCAGACCTATCTCTCGCATCTGGAACGCTGCGGCATGGTGCACGCGGTGGAGAACCAGATGTGCGGAGTGCTGCCAACGACCCGGTATCAGGCGACGGATACGGCGGTCAGCAGGCAGATCCGGGCTCGGCTGGACACCGCGATCCGCACCGGAACCCCACCGGACGCCAGGACCGCCGCCCTTGCGGCACTTGCGCACGCGGTCGGGCTCGGCAAGCACCTGTATCCCGGGAACGAGGGGCGGTCGTCGCGCTCCAGGCTCCGGGATCTGATCCGGCACGATCCCATGGGTGGGCTCGTCGCTCACGCTGTCATGGACGTGCAGAACGGGGTGGCGGGACAGGCCGCCGCCGCACGGCGCTCACAACCGACGAGCGCCGGCGCACGCGCAGGAGCGCGCACGCCGGCGACCGCGGCGATGAGCGTGGTCGGACAGTCACCACAGGTTTCCGAACAGGGCAGGCGGAGAGGAGTCACCCGAGCCGCGGTACGTCCTTCGCTGTCGCACTAGTTCTTCCACAGTGACCGCACCGGGAGCCGCATAGCGAGCGCGGGGTGTGGTGGCGGGTGCCCCTTGGCCCGTCACCACACCCCGTGCTTGTGATCGCGCACCCTCTGTCGCGAAACGCCAGCGGACGCACCGCACGTGGTGGCAGGCTTCAGGGCAGTGGCGATCAAGCGGTCGCCTGGAGATCGACGGAGGGGCCTGGAGTGTCGGGGAACGTCAATCCGACTGTTCGGAGACGTCGGTTGGGGCAGGAGTTAAGGAGGCTCCGGGAGGACCGGGGCATGACGGCCGAGGAGGTCGCCGACCGGCTGCTGGTGTCCCAGTCCAAGATCAGCCGACTGGAGAACGGGCGGCGCAGCATCAGCCCTCGGGACGTCCGCGACCTGTGCGGGGTCTACGAGGTCGAGGACGCGAAGCTGGTCGACTCGCTGATGCAGATGGCGAAGGAGTCGCGCCAGCAGGGCTGGTGGCACGCGTTCGCCGAGTTGTCCCCGAGCTACAGCGTCTATATCGGGCTGGAGACGGACGCGTCCTCGCTGCGGGTGTACGAACCGCAGGTCGTGCCGGGGCTGTTGCAGACGCCGGCGTACGCCGGCGCGGTCATATCGGGTGCGCTGCCCGAGGTCGGCCAGGACGAGGTGGCCAGCAGGGTGCAGGTGCGGCTGCGGCGGCAGCAACGCATCTGGGAGGACCGCACGCCGTTACGGCTGTGGGCGGTGGTGGACGAGTCGGCGCTGCGGCGGGCGGTCGGCGGCCCGGCGACCATGGCGGAGCAGCTGCGCCGGCTTGAGGAGTGCTCGCGGCTGCCGCATGTCACGCTCCAGGTGATGCCGTTCTCCGCCGGCGCGCACCCCGGCGTGAACGGCCAGTACACGATCATGGAGTTCTCCGAGGCGGCGGACACCACGGTGATCTACCTGGAGGGCGGCACCAACGACCTCTATCTGGAGAAGCCGCACGACGTACAGCACTACAGCATCATGTACGAGCACCTCCGGGCCCAGGCCTACAGCCCGGAGCAGACCCGGCGCTTCGTGCTGCAACTGGCCGAGGAGTTCGACCGCCAACGTTCGTAAGTCCCTCGGGGCCCCGCTCCCAGGACGCGGGCAGCCGCGCACTCTACACTCCAACTCGCCTATGCCAGAGGCAAGTTGGCAATTAATCACCCGCTCGGATGAAACCACTCCGGCGATGGGCCTGCCGGCCAGTACGGTCACGGCGTTTCCTGTCGAACGTCACGACCCGGAGTTGGCATGGCAATTGAACACGGCAAGACGCGCTCCTGGACCCGGTCCTCGCACTCGGCCGGCCAGGGCGCCTGTGTGGAGGTGCGCTCCCCGGCACGTGACCTGCTGGCGGTGCGGGACTCCAAGGCTCCCGCCGGCCCGCGCCTGGGCTTTCCCGTAGGGGCCTGGTCGGCCTTCGTGGCCGGGGTGCGACTGGCCCAGGACTGACGGGCTGAAGCAGTCGACAACCACCCTGGCGTGGGGGCACATGCCCGTGCCCGTGGCCCGGCCAGCCGGCGGGGCACGGCACACCCGGCACCCCGACGCCCGGGCCGGTCCGCCGAAGGTGTGCACCCGGAACCACGGGGGCGTTCCGGGCGCACACCCTCGGCACCGTCCCGTCCCAAGCCACCGGTCCCGTACCGCACCGCCGTCCCGCCTCTCGTCCCGGCTGACGCCGGGGCCACCCCGCCCGTCCTCACCGCGATGGCGGGGGCGGCGGGATGCGCCTACCCTGGCGGGCAGGGAGGTGTTATGCCCCAGTCACCCGAATCACCCGAGTCAGGTGCGTCAGACGAGCGGCGCCACACGGAACTCCCGACGCCCGACCGGCTGCTGCACACCGGGGCCGAGGGGCCGGTCGACCCCGAGGATCTGGTGCGGCTCAGCGGCCGGGAGCCCACGCCGGAACTGGTCGAGGAGGCCAGGCAGCTGCTGGCGGAGGAGGGGCCTGCCGCGATCGAGCGGTATCTGCCCTGACGGCCGTCCGCACGCCGCCGCACAGCCCTGCGACGTGCGGTACCTCACGGTCCTGGCAACCCGGGCGCGCGGCGGAATGAACCGTCGCCCGCCCGGGTTGCCGCCTGGAGGGGAACCGGACGCGTTCCCCACAGCGGACAACGGACCAGGAGGCGAGCGCGGTGACCGAGGGCGCCACAAGCACGGAACGGGACGAGATCCGAGGGGTGCGCCGAGGCAGCGCACCGGTGCCGTTGTCCGTGCTGGACCTCGCCACGGTCGGCGCGGGACACACCGCGGGAGACGCGCTGCGCAACACGGTCCGGCTGGCGCGCCGCGCCGAGGAGCGGGGCTATCACCGCTTCTGGGTCGCCGAGCACCACTCGATGCCCGGGGTCGCCAGCTCCTCACCGGCGGTGATCCTGGCCCGGCTGACCGCGCACACGGAGCACATCCGGCTCGGGTCCGGCGGAGTGATGCTGCCCAACCATCCGCCTCTGGTGATCGCCGAGCAGTTCGGCACCCTGGAGGCGCTGGCGCCCGGCCGGATCGACCTCGGGCTGGGGCGCGCACCTGGCAGCGACAGCGCCACGGCCGCCGCACTGCGGCGGGGGCGCGCCGACGGAGCCGATGAGTTCCCAAGCCAGCTGGCGGAGTTGGTCCGCTTCCTGGACGACGACTTCCCGGACGGCCACCCGTACAGCCGGATTCACTCCGTCCCGGGTCCGGTGCAGGGAAGCGCCCCCGGCGGGGTGCAGTCGCCCGCGCGGCCGCCGGTTTGGCTGCTGGGCTCCTCCGGCTTCAGCGCCGAGTTGGCGGGGCGCATGGGGCTGCCCTTCGCCTTCGCGCACCACTTCTCGGCTGCCAACACCGTTCCCGCTCTCGACCTCTACCGCGCCTCGTTCCGGCCGTCCGAAGTCCTGGACGAGCCCTATGCGTTGATCGGCGTCTCAGCACTGGCGGCGGACGACGCGGCGGCGGCCCACGCCCAGGTTCTCAGCGGGGCGTTGACCATGATCCGGCTGCGCACCGGCCGGCCCGGGCTGGTGCCGACGGCAGAGGAGGCCGCCGCCTATCCGTTCAGCCCGGTCGAACGGGACTTTGTCGACGGCTGGTTGGCGAATGTCGTCTACGGCACCCCGGAGACGGTGACCAAGGGGCTGGACGAGCTGGTGGAGCGCACCGGAGCGCAGGAATTGATGATCACCGCCAACGCGCACAGCCCCGAGGCCCGGCTGCGCAGCTACGAACTGATCGCCGACGCCTACGCGTTGACCCGCTGACGCCGCCTCGCGGCAGGCGAGTCCGGGTCACCCCCGCGCGCCGGGGGCGGCCTGGGCCAGAGCCTGTGCCAGCTCCTGGGCGTTCCGGGTGTAGCCGGTGACGCGCAACCGGCCGCCGTCACGGAGCCGCACGCGAAGATCAACGTCATTACCGAGGGCATATGCCAGCGGCGGGCGTGGGCCCTTCTGCCGGACGGAGGCGATGTCGGGCCAGCCGATCACCCGCCGCCGGCCGAGCCGTTGGTGGACCAGTCCGCCCTGGTACAGCACGAACATCTCGCCCCTGCCGCGCACCAGCGCGACCAGCCGGGTGAGGCCGAACCCGAGCCCGAGCAGGCCGATGCCCAACACGGCACCGGGCAGGACGTTCGACCCGGTGCTGGTGTCATCGCGGTCGAAAGTGGCCAGCAGGATGGGAATCCCGGCGGCGACTCCGACCACCCCGACCAGGAGCGACCACACCACGGCGGTGCGCCGGCGGGCGTTGTCCGTGGGGTGCTCCCCGACGCGCGCCCCCAGCGCGTGCTCAGGTTGGGCGTTCACGTTGGCCCCTCGCTTCGTGGCGCCGGGCCACTCCCGGGCCTCGGCGCTATCCCTCCCCGAGAGCCCAACGGGAAAAACACGCTATGCCCCACATCCACCCCGGATACCGGGAAGGCGAGCCCCGGGTACCTCCTCCCGGCATATGCCACTGTGTTGAAAGTGTGAGACGCAATTGCATCCGGCATCAGGCTGCTTGGATGGTGGTCGTACAAGGGGATTCTTCCCTCGCTCAACTCCCACCCTCAGGAGCCCCGATGAGCAGCAGCAGTGCCGAACCGCCGGCGGGACCGCAGGAGTCGGCCCCGGCCACGGATTCCCAGGACTCCCGCCCCTCGCTCAGCGAGCGGCTGGAGGAGGTCAACCGACTGTCGGATCTCGACCGTCGGATGAAGGGCCTGGGCCAGAACCACTGACACTCAGGCCCGGCCCGCCTCGGATCGGCGCCGGCCCGCATCGGCGCCGGCCCGCATCGGCGCCCGCCCCGCCGAGGAGCCGCGTCGACTCAGGGGAACCACACCGGCCGGGCCCCAGCCCACCGTCGAGCATCGCCACCGGTGCGACCCCGTCCCGATCAGGGCGGGACGGGGAACGACGGCGCGGGCGAGGGCGCCGTCAGTCGAAGACCACCGTCACCGGTGCGTGGTCCGACCAGCGCTCGGCGTGGCTGGCGGCCCGTTCGACCTCGGCCTTGAGGCACCGCTCGGCCAGCCCGGGCGTCGCCATCTGGTAGTCGATCCGCCAGCCGGTGTCGTTGTCGAAGGCGCGGCCCCGGTAGGACCACCAGGTGTAGGGGCCGTCCTGGTCCGGGTGCAGCGCGCGCACCACATCCGTGTAGCCGCCCTCCTCCCCCAACACCCGGGAGAGCCAGGCCCGTTCCTCGGGCAGGAAGCCGGAGTTCCCCCGGTTGGCACGCCAGTTCTTCAGGTCGGCCTCCCGGTGTGCGATGTTCCAGTCGCCGCAGATCAGGGCCTCCCGACCGCCACCGGCCGCAGCCGCGCGCAGCTTCACCAGGTAGGGAAGGAACGCCTCCATGAAGCGCTCCTTCTCGTCCTGGCGCGGGGTGCCGACCTCGCCGGAGGGCAGATAGAGGCTGGCCACGGTGGTCCCCGGCAGGTCCACCTCCAGATAGCGTCCCGCGTCCTCGAACTCGGGCGCCCCGAAGCCGACCCGCACCGCATCCGGCTCGCGTCGGGTCAACACCGCGACCCCGGCTCGGCCCCGGGCCGCAGCCGGCGCGTAGCGGGCGTGCCAACCGGCCGGGCGCCGCACCTCCTCGGTGAGTTGAGCCTCCTCCGCCCTGACCTCCTGGAGGCACACCACATCGGCGGCGCACCCGGACAGCCACTCCAGATACCCCTTCTTGGCGGCCGCCCGAAGGCCGTTGACGTTGACGCTTGTCACGGTGAGCACGGATCTCTCGCTTTCTGTGCCCGAGCTGTCGTGTGCCCGAGGAAACCTGCCCGAGCACCGCCCGGGCCGAGGCACCGTAACAAACGTCCGTGCTGGTCACGTAGGACGATCTTGCGTCCAGGCGCCCGGCGGCCGATCCGTGGGCACCGCCGGGCAGGCGTCACCGTCACGGTCAGCCGCAGGTGTCGAGCAACTCCGTGAGGGTGTCCCGCTCGGCTTCGGTGACCGTCAGCTCGTAGTGATGCTTGACCGCCGTCCAGGCCCGACCGTAGACGCAGTGGAACGCGTCGGCCTCGGGGACCCAGGTGTCAGGTCCCTGGTCGCCCTTCTCACGGTTGCTGCGCGCGGTGACCGCCAGCAGCTGCGGGCGGGTCAGGTCGTTGGCGAACACCTCCCGTTCGTCGTCACTCCATTCGTCCGCGCCCGAGCGCCAGGCGTTGGCCAGGGGGACCATGTGGTCGATGTCCACCTCGCCGGCCTCGGTGACCGTCACGTTGTCGTAGGGGCTGAGCCAGGTGCCGGACGTGGGCTGGCAATCGTCGCCGACCCGCACCTCCTCGCCGTCCCGTTGCAGCACCTGCTGGCGGACGGTGCAGCCGTCCTCGGTGCTCCAGTGGGGGAAGCGGTCGCGGGAGTACCCCTCCATCGAGGCGGGCTCGGCCACGGTGAGCGCGGCCAGCTGCTCCCGGGCCGAGTCCGCGTCCGGCAGGCCGGGCAGCTCCAGGGGGGCCTCGGACGGAAGGACCTCCGCGTCGTCGTGCGGCTCGGGCTCCGTTTCGAGCCCGCACCCGGCCGTCAGGGCCAGCGGGACCACGGCCAGCGCCGCCACCTTTGTCGCCCACGATCGCCGTGCCATGCCCCACGCCTCCCAGCCGTCGCCCCCGGGGAGCCTTCCCCGCCTGCGGCAAGGTACCGCTCCCGGTCGAACGGACAGAAGGTGGACTGGTGTTCAGACCGGCTCGCGATCGATCTCGGGGGCGCGTTCTCCGGTCACGCGCCTCCCCGGTAGAGGTCCTCCGCCCTCCGACGCCGCCCGGCGATCGCGGCCGGCGCGGCGGTGATACCCCAGCGCCGCGAGCGCGACGACCCCCGGCCACAGCAGGTAGGGGCCGGTCATCAGGGCCAGGGCCGACACCGCGACCAGCGACACCAGCGCCGACCACCAGCCCGCGCTCCGCCGTGGCAGAAGGCGAAGCGCCGCCGCCACGCCGACGGCATACACCGTCACGAACATGCCGGTGGTCATCAACACCAGGGGCTTCGGGCCGATGCCGACGCCCAGCACGACTCCGAGCAGGAGGAGCGCCAGCGTCGCGACCACCGCGAGGCTCCGGCGCGGGACCTCGCCCGCCGCCCCGCCCCGGCTCAGTGCGGCGGGCAACGCTCCGTCCCTCGCCAGGGCCGCGCCCAGATTGGCCGCGCTGGCGAGGTAGGTGTTGACGACTCCGAAGGTCAGCAGCAGGGCCGCCAGGGCGGCCAGCGTCTGCGCTGGTCCTCCCAGGCCGCGCGCCATCAGATCGCCCAGCGGGGCGTCGGACCGAGCGGCGCCCGCGCCGAGCACCGTCACCACCGCGAAGGCCACGGACAGATACAGCAGGCCGACGACCAGCACGGCGGCGGCCGCCGCCCGGGGCAGGTCCCGGGACGGGTGTCGGAACTCGCCGGCGAGGTGGGTGATCGCCTCCCAGCCGGCGAAGCTCCACACCAGCAGCGTGGCTGCCGAGCCGATGGCCGCCCACCCGTGGGGCGCGAACGGCTGGAGGTTCTCCCAGCGCATGTCGGGGAGTGAGAGCAGCACGGAGCAGAGCAACAACACGGCCAACAGCGCGGCAAGCACCAGTTGGAGTCGGCCGGTGAGCCGCAGCCCCACGGTGTTGGCCGCGACCACGGCCACCATCAGGGCAACGGCGGCTCCCGCGGAGTGCGTCGCCCCGCCGTTCAACGCGGCCGACCCGTAGTCCCCGAAGAAGAGCACGGCGGCCGTGGCGCCGGGCGGTATCGCGAAGAAGAAGCACCAGCCGACCACGACTGCGGCACGTTCGCCGAACGCGATCCGGGCGTAGGTGGAGACGCCGCCCGCGTCCGGATGTCGGGCGCCGAGGGCCGCGAAGGCGCCGGCCAACGGCGCGGAGAGCAGCACCAACGCGAGCCAGGCCAACAGCGAGGCGGGCCCGGCGGCCTCGGCCGCCAGCGCGGGCAGGGCGATCACTCCGGTGCCCAGGACGGCGCCCACATAGAGGGCCGTCCCCTGGAGAACGCCCAACCGGCCCCCGGACGCCCCGACTTCGCTCGATTCTCCTGTCATGGCCCAAGCCTTCGTCGCGGGATCGCTCCGGGCCAGTGGCAGAAACGGCGGAGGGCGCTAAATTCCTGCCATGACCTCCCTCACGACGCCCGGGGCCTCCGGAACGTCTTCCGGCTTCTCGGGCGGCGCCGCGCCGACGCCCGCCAGCTCCACCGGTCCGGGGGCGACCGGGTCCCCGGGCCGCCGCCATGTGGTCGCGCTGGCCGTCACCGACCGCACGCCGGACTTCGAACTGGCCGTGCCCTGCGAGGTCTTCGGGCTGGACCGCAGCGACCTCGTCGACCCCTGGTACGAGCTGCTGCTCTGCGCCGGCGAACCCGGTGAGCTGCGGACCGCGAGCGGCCTGATCGTCCCCACGACGCACGGCCTCGAAGCGCTCCCCGAGGCCGACACCGTCGTCGTGGCCGCCTGCGCGCGGAGCCGTCAGCTGGTCCCGCCCCCGGAGCTGGTCGCCGCCGTGCGCGAGGCGCACCGGCGGGGGCGCCGGGTCGTCTCCCTCTGCGCCGGCGCGTACGTCCTCGCGGAGGCCGGACTCCTGGACGGGATCAGGGCCACCACGCACTGGATGAACGCCAGCGACTTCGCCCATCGCTACCCGGCCGTGGACTTCGACCCCGAGCCGCTCTACATCGACAACGGCGCCATCCTGACCTCCGCCGGCACCGGCTCCGTGATCGACCTCTGCCTGCATCTGGTGCGGCGCGACCACGGCGCCGCCGTCGCCAACGAGGTGGCCCGGCGGATGGTCGTCCCTCCGCACCGCGAGGGCGGCCAGACCCAGTTCGCCAAGCCGCTGGCCCGGCCCTCCGGCCGAGCCGGAGGGGGCGACGGGCTCGCCGCCACCCTGGACTGGGCCAGGGCGCGGCTCGACCGGCCGCTGACCGTGCCCCAGCTGGCGCGGGTCGCGGGGCTGAGCGAGCGCACCTTCGCGCGGCGCTTCCGCGACACGTTGGGGATCACCCCGCTGCGCTGGCTGACGCAGGAACGGGTGCGGCTGGCCCAGGAGTTGCTGGAGACGACGGACGAGCCGGTGGAGGCCGTCGCGCACCGGGCGGGCTTCGGCACGGCGGCCAACCTGAGGCACCACTTCCGCCGCATCACCACCGTCTCCCCCGCCACCTACCGGCATGTCTTCCGCCACCGGGCCGCCAGCCCCCTCGGCGCCCCGCGCCGACACCAGCACGCGCCGGACGCGCACCCACCACCCGCGACAGCTGCGGGCGACCACACCCGCCCAACCACGCACCAGCCCCACCACACGGCCGTTCTCCCCCCACATGCCCTGACTCCTCTCGGTAGGCCACCGATTGACGCTGAGTAGCAAACCACACCCCACTGACAATCGTCGACCACGCTGCGTGATGGTGAGGTTGCGCTGAACGGCCCACCCGGCTGGCGCGGTGCGGAGGACCCGAGAACGCTGGCCCGGGAGGAGGTGCGCCGTGGTCAGCGAGACGGACCAGCTCGCGCTGGTGGCACTCGACTCCGCCCCCGCCACCGACCCGTCGGTGGTCGGCGGAAAGGCCGCCCACCTGGCCAAAGCCCTGGCGGCGGGGCTGCCGGTGCTGCCCGGCTTCGCACTGGTTCCTCACGACCAGGCGCCGAGGGGCGCGCTTACCGGCGCGCAACACATCAGGCGCGCCCAGGAAGCACTCAACGCGCCGGCGCTTGTGGTGCGTTCATCGGCCCGGGGCGAGGACTCCGCCGACTCCTCGATGGCGGGACGGTTCCTCTCCGTACTCGACGTGCGGGGCTGGGCGCCCTTTGTCGAGGCGGTGGGTCGGGTATCCCGTTCTGTCACCGCCGAGGTCGAGTTCATGGCCGTTCTCGTGCAGCCCATGCTGCGTTCCGAGGTCGGCGGCGTGCTCTTCGGAGCCGACCCGGTGTCCGGGCGGCCCGACCGCATCGTGGTCAGCGCGGTGCCGGGCGGCCCCGAGCGGCTCGTGGACGGCTCGCGCCAGGGCGTGCGGTACCAACTGACCAGGCGCGGACGGGTCGTCGAGCGCGGAGCGGCCGAGAACGACGAGGAGCCGCCGCTCGACGGCCGACGGCTGCGCCGGCTCGCGCGGCTGGCTCGCGACGCGGAGCGAGCGCTCGGCCGTCCACAGGATGTGGAGTTCGCGTTCGACGGGGAGGGCCGGCTCTGGCTCCTCCAGGCGCGCCCGATCACGGCGATGTCGGCCCGGGCCGCACCGGGGGCCCGGCTGTTGGGCCCCGGGCCGGTGGCCGAAACATTCCCCCGAGTCCTGCAACCGTTGGAGGAGGACCTCTGGGTCGAGCCCATGGCTCAGGGACTGAGCCTGGCACTGGACATCACCGGGGCCGCGTCGCGACGGGCGCTGCGCGACTGTCCCACGGTACTGACCGTGCGCGGACGGGCGGTCGCCGACCTGAGGCTGCTCGGCACCGTCGGGTCGAGCCATCCCTGGCTCCAGTTTCTGAACCCGCTCCCCGGAGCACGACGAGCACTGGCCGCCTGGCGCACAGGAAGGCTGCGTACTGCGCTTCCCCTGTTGGCACTGGACCTGATGGCCGACATCGACCGCGAGTTGGCCGGCCTCCCCGCACCCGAGAAGCTCCTCACCGGCCAGTTGATGAACGCTCTCTTCTGGGCACGCAGCGTTCTGGTGTCCCTCCATGCCCAGGAGTCCCTTGCGGGTGCGCTGCTGGACGGAAGGACCGGCGACGGAGGCGGGCAGCGAAGGGGGGCGACGGCCACCGGGGAGGCGCTGGCGCTGCTGGCCGAACGCCGTACGCGTCAACCGTCCGAGGCATCCGACGTCGACCGCCTGATCAGGGAGAACCCGGTGCTGCTGGCCCTCTCGCCGCCCGCCCTGGCCACAAAGCCGAGCCTGCCCGAGGTGACCGGGCTGAGCGCGGCGCCGCGCGGAGTGGGCGCGTTGCCGCCCAGGGAGGGCCTGCGGTTGCGCATCCGTTGGGTGCAGGAGTTGCAGGCGCGGGTGGTGCGGGAGTGCACGGCGCGTTGGACGGCGGCCGGTGTGGAGAACGCGCTGGGGCGCGCGACCGTGCTCCGCTGGCCCGAACTGGTCGCCGCGCTCGACGCCGGCGGACCGCCGGCGGAGACCGCAGACCGCCAACCGCGCCCTTGGTCACCGGAGTTGCCCACCGCCTTCCGGCTCTCCGCCGACGGCGAGCCGGTGCCGGAACGGCTGACGGTGGCGGACCCGGCGGAGGGCCTGACGGGGCAGGGCGCAAGCGGCGGCTTCGGCACCGGGGTGGCCTGGGACGGGACCGGGGAGCGCCCGGCGAGGGCGATCCTGGTGGTCCGCACCCTGGACCCCGATCTGGCGCCCCGCCTGCCGGGGCTGTGCGGCCTGGTCGCGGAGACCGGGAGCGTGTTGTCGCATCTGGCCGTGCTGGCCCGGGAGTACCGCGTGCCGGCGGCGGTGGGCGTCCCCGATGCGGTGGAACGTTTTCCGCCGGGCACCGAGCTGTCGGTCGATGGCACCACCGGGACGGTGAGGGCATGAGGCCACTGCGTTACGCCGGTTATCTGCTCGGTGGGCTCGCCGCCGGAGGAGCGGCCGTCTATCTGGTGGTCTACCTCTACCGCTGGGAGTGGCAACGCGCCCTGCTGTGCGGGGTCTTGCTGCTGGTGATCGAGATGTTTCTGGTGGGGACCGTGTTGCTGGCCCGCATGGGCAGGCTTGATCAACGACTGACCGAGTCGGATGCCCGCGCGGAGGCCGTGCTACGTCGACTGGAACAGTCCCGCACGGAGGGTCGCACGCGCTTCAGATGGCTGGACGGTGGCGACGGCGACCGGCTGACGGTCTTTGTGCCGGTGCTGATGGCGACCGGTGCGGCGCTCTCCGGCCTGGCCCTCATTGTTCAGAAAGTGGCCTCCGCCAGTGCACGCCCTAGCGCGGAACGACGGCTGGCCGGCCGACTGGCACGGTTGACGGCACCACCAGGCGGGGTGCGGGGGCACGGGCCGTGGCTCGCCGAGGAACCCGTGGTGCGGCCGCCAGGGCCACGACGACGCCTGCTGGTGACGGCTGGCCTGGTGGCCGCAGCCCTGGGGGCGGTCCTCCTGGTCAACGTGATCTCGGATGCCACCCAGACCCGACGGTCGAACGCCCCTCCGTCGGCCGCGACCTCGGTGGTCTTCGAGATCGAGGTGCGGAACAACGAGGACCCGCTGGCATCCGCGCAGGCGGCCGACGCCCTCTGGGAAACCTGCCGCCGCGCCACCTCCGCGCCCCGGCAGGACGGCCTGCTCGGACGGCTCGACCGCGACGTCTTCGTCGGCGTGCTGCGCCCCGCGATCTCGGAACACGACCTGCGGCGCCTGCGCGGCTGTCTTGTCGACGCTCGAACGGACCGCGCGGTGGCCAGGGTGTTGGGCGAGGGACAACTCGGCGAGCGCGGTTCCGACGGAAGGTGAATTCACCGCCTGTGCCTGGCGACAACCATGGGGAGAATGTGACGTCGCCCTCTCTCCTCCGGATCGCCAGGTGCCGGCTGCGGAGAGCCGAAGATCACCGCGAAGGCCAATGGATCACGCCCTGACCTGGGCTGTTGGACAGCTACGCCATTCCGTGGTGGGCTTCCCGGAACTCGCGCTCCGAATATCGCAAACGATCTCTCCGAAACGATCTCCCCGGATCTCCGGAGGACTTCGGAACGTTCCCCGTCCCCTGTGATCTCTCCGCTCCCCTGGAGTTCCAGAACTCTCTCCCATGAATCTGCGCTTTCTCCGCTCATTCCGCTCCCCCTCGCTTCCCACCGGCGGCGAACTCGCGACGGCCACGCCCGAGCCACCGCCCCTCACCACGTCGACATCGAAGGCGGTCCGGCGATCGCCGCTGCGCCTGGCGGTGCGGGTCCTGGGCGTGGCGGCGCTGGGTTACCTGGCCCTCTGGCTGGCCTCCGTGCTCGGCATGTTGGGCGCGCACGCCTGGGCGGGCCAACATCACGCGGGGGGCGAGAGGGTCGCGGGCATCAACAACTTCCTGGCCGTCGACGACCGGCTCTGGCGGGGCTCGGCTCCCCGCGAGGAGGGCTACGCGGAGCTGGCGGACCGGGGCGTGCACACCGTGGTGGACCTGCGGGCGGAGGACCTCTCCGAGGAGGAGCTGGCCCTGCCACGCGAGGCCGGCCTCGCGGTGGAACGGCTTCCCATCCGGGACGGCCAGACGCCCACCGACGAACAGGTGGAGCGCTTTCTGAGCATCGTGGAGGACGCCTCGGGGCCGGTGTATGTGCACTGCGGTGCGGGAGTCGGCCGGACCGGCTCGCTGACCTCCGCCTATCTGGTGCACACCGGGCAGGCCTCCTCACGGGAGGCCGTGGTGCGGACCCTCGCTGTGGGGCCGCCGTCCATCGAGCAGGTCTACTACATCCTGACCTCGGGCGACCTGGACGCCGATCAGCCACCGACGGCCGTCGAGGGCGTCAGCCGCCTGCTTGACGCACCGCGCCGCATCAACGCCTCGCTGTCGCTCTTCTGAGCCGCCCCTTTCCTTCCCCACGCTCCCGCCTGTCGGTCCTCGGATCTCCTTCTTGATGACTCTGGGTAGCGAAGTGTCGGATCTCTGTGGCAGACTACTACGCGTGGTGACGAAAGAGCACGGAGCGTCTCTCCCAAGCGGCCATGGGAAGGACGCGCCGCCGCTCACCGCGAGGCTTCACGGACCAGCCCCGGGTCGGGGTCGGCTGTGACCTGAGTCGGGTCCACCCCGGCGTGGCGGGCCAAGGCCCGCACGTCGTGCCCCTGGAGCAGGGGCAGGGCCTCGGCGATCCGCTCGTCGGGCCACTCCCACCACGCGATCCGCCACAGGAGTTTGCGGGTGTGGGAGTCGAATCGGTGACGCACCACCCGGTTGTCGCCAACGACCACGGCGTAGGGAGGGACGTCCTTGGTGATCACGGCGCGGGCGCCGATGATCGCTCCGGTGCCTATGCGGACACCGGGCATCACCACGGCCTCGTAGCCGATCAGCACCTCGTGCCCGATGACGGTGTCCCCGGCGGGGGCCCAGGCGTTGGCGGCCCCGTCGAAGAAGTTGAAGCCGTACGGGGTGACGGCGGTCAGGTCATGGCCGTGGTTGCCCCCGAGCAGAAAGGAGACCCCGGAGGCGAACTGGCAGAAGTTTCCGAGCACCAGGCGGTCCAGGCGCTGTCCGTCGAGTTGGAGCCGGTCGGGGAATGCGTAGCGGACCCGGCGGGCGAAGCTCTCCCCGTGATGGTGTCCGCTGTACCAGGAGTGACGGCCGTCGGCCAGGGTGATCAGGGCGTGCTCGGCCACCTCGGCATCGGTGTCCAGGCGCTGGACCTCGGTGAAGTCAGCGAAGGGAGAGGAATCGGCGATCATCCGAGTGACGTTAACAAGCCAACTCCGTTCCTGAGCAGGGTTGGTGCGAGCTTTGTGCTGCCCTCTGCCCGGCCGTTCCGGCGACCGGACCTAGGACCCGCGCCCGATGCGTGTCCGGTGCTGGCTCCGCGATGCTGGTGGCATGTCTGAGGATCTTGCTTCTGACGCGGCCGAGTCCGGGGCGACGTCGGATGCCGGCCCCGCCGGTTTCTCCGTGGACGCCTTCCTTGCCCGACCGCTGACGGCGCGGATCGCCACGGTGGGTCCGACGGTTCGCCCCGTCTGGTTCCTCTGGGAGGAGGGCGCGTTCTGGACCCTCACCGGCCCCTGGGCCCGCCTCCAACAGCATGTCCTCGCCGATCCCCGGGTGGCGCTGGTGGTGGACGAGTGCGACCTGGCCAGCGGGCTGGTGCGGCAGGTGATCGCGCGGGGTCGCGCCGAGCTGCTGCCGTTCGATGTCCCGCGTGGGCGGCGGAAGTTGAGCCGCTACCTGGGTTCCGACGAGGGGCGGTGGGACGCGCGCTTCATCCGTTACCTGCACGAGGACCCCGAGCGCAGCGGCGCGCGGTGGCTGCGCCTGCGCCCCGAGCGGCTGACCGCGCAAGACCTCTCGTTCGAGGTGGCGCCCGACCTCGAGGTCGAGGGCTTTCCGGCCTGAGCCCGGCGGACGACGGCCGATTGACACCCCGGCGTCGGCTGCCTAGCGTGACCGCGTTCGCGCACCGGCCGGGCGTCCCGCCCGGAGCACCACCTCACCTGCGGCATTCGCCTGGGGGCACCATGGAACCGACCGATCCCCTGCTCACCGCGCTGGCCGCACAGCGCCTGCTGCCCGTTCTGCGTTCCCCCGGCGCCGACGCCGCCGTCGACCGCACGAGGCAACTCCTGAACGCCGGTTGCCGGGTGGTGGAGCTGACCACCTCGACCCCGGACTGGGATCGGGCGTTGGCCGGGCTTGTCGCCGAGGGGCGCGGCCTGATCGGCGTGGGCACGCTGAGCACCGGCGAACAGGCAACGCGTGCGGTGGCGGCGGGGGCGGCGTTCCTCGTCACGCCGTTCCCCGCGCCGCAGGTGCGGGAGGTGGCCACCGCCGCCGGGGTGACGCTGGTCGAGGGCGGCTACACGCCGGGCGAGATCGCCGAGGCGGCCGGGCGGGGCCCGGCCAAGGTCTTCCCCGCCCATGTGGGGGGCCCGAGGTTCCTCTCCTCGCTGCGTGCCGTGCTGCCCGAAGCCGTGCTGATTCCGACCGGCGGCATCTCCGTGGACGAGGCCCCCGCCTATCTGGAGGCCGGCGCCTGGGCCGTGGGGATCGGCTCCGGCCTCCCCGACGAACCGGCGGCGCTCGCGCGGCTGTTCACCGCGGGCGGCTGAGGCCGTTCCTCAGTTCCTCAGTTCCCCGGGCGCTGTCGGGCCCGGCCGAGGGCGCCTCGCCCGGGGCGGGGTGACGGTCACTGTCGCGGCTGGGCGCGCCGCTCCGCCGGGTGCGGCTCCCGCCGGCGCAGGGTGCGTACCGGCGAGGCGACCAGCATCAGCGCGCAGACCAGCAGCGTGGTGGCGCCTCCCGCCAACAGCACCTCGCCCGGGCCGAAGAGCCCGGCCGCCGGTCCGGCCAGCGCCTGGCCAACCGGCAGCATCACCAGTGAACCGGCCACCTCGTAGGCGTGAATCCGGTTCAGCACCGCCCCTGGCACCTGAGTCTGGACCGTGGTCGCCCACATCACCCCCCAGAACGCCAGTGCGGCCCCCGCCACCACCGAAGCCCCGACGATCAGTGGCACGGAAAGCCCCAGGCCGACGGCCACGGGATGGGGCGCGAACCCGAAGAGCGCGATCGCGCCGGCCCGCAGCGGCCGCGTAGGGCGGAAGCGCAGCGCCGCGAGTCCGCCGAGCACCATGCCCACGCCCAGCGCCGAGTTGACCAGCCCGTAGGCGCGCTCCCCGTGGCCGGTGATGATCTCCGTGGCGGCCAGCGGCACCGAGGGCCCCCAGGCGGCGCACATGAACAGCATCCAGACCAGGATCACCCCCCACATCCACGGCCTGGCCAGGAACTCCCGCCATCCCTCGGCGAGATCGGCCCGGAAGGCGGCCGGCGCCTCGCGGGCGCCCGGCCGTTCCGGGAGCCGGAGCGCCAGCAGGCACAGGGCGCTCACCAGATAGGTCGCGGCATGGACCGCGAACACCCCGCCGGCCGAGGTCAGCCCGATCAGCACCCCGGCGGCCGCCGGGCCGAGCACCGCCATCCCGGACTCCGAGGTGCGCACCGTCGCGTTGGCCGCCTGCACATCGCGGGCGATCAGTGGGACGGTGCTGGCCACCCCGGGTTGGAAGGCCGCCGCGCACACCCCGTTCACGACGCCCAGCAGGCAGATCGCCCACAGCGCCGCGTGTCCGGTGGCGAAGAGCAGGGCGAGGCCCGACTGGGTGACCACGCGGACCAGGTCGGCGCCGATCATCAGCCGCCGGGTGTCGAACCGGTCGGCGAAGACGCCGCCGAAGATCACCAGTCCGGCGAAGCTGGCGGTGAACGAGGCCATCGCGGCCCCCACCGCTCCCGCGCCGCCGCCCTGCGCCACCAGGCCGGCCGCCAGAGCGACCGGGAGCATCAGGTCGCCGAGCTTGGCCACGGTTCTGGCGGCGAAGAAGAGCGCGAAGTTCCGGGACCACAGCGCCGGTTCCGGCGACGACGCCACCCCGTCCGACGCCGCCCCGCCCAAGGCCGTTCCGTTCGGCGACGCCACCCCGCCCGCCGGCGGCGCCTCGCCCGGGGGCCCCACCCCGCCCGCCGGGGGCGCCGGAGGCGGTTTCGTCTCGTGCGCTTCGGGGCGCCCGGGAGATGGCGTGCTCATGCTCTTACTATCGCGTCCCGGGCACCGCTCCCGCCGCCGGGTTTCGCCCCGCGCCCCTGGGCCCGGCCCCCGCCCGTCGGCACCTCGCCGCCCGCCGGCGCCAGGCCACCCGACAGCACCCCGCCGCGCGTCGGCATCGGGCCGCCCGCCGGCCCGTTCATCCGTCACCGTCTCCGGGGGCGTCCGCACCGCGCCCACCCCGTTCCGCCGGCCCGCCGTCTCCCGCGCGATGCGGATGGTGGTCGCGGTCCCGGCCCGGTTCCAACGGGGGCGCGGTCACCTGGCAGTGGCGGCGGCAACTCGGCTGGACCCGCCCCTCGCGCGGCAGGCCGCTCGGCACCACCCACCAGGCCACCACCGCGCCGAGCACCATCAGCCCGGCGCAGATCAGCACCGCGCGGCCAAAGGCCGTGTTGAGCCGGTCCGCCGAGCGGTAGTCGTCCGTGGTCAGTCCCACCAGCAGCGGCAGCGCGGCGACGGCCAGCAGCTGGGCGATCCGCGCGGCCGCGTTGTTCACCCCGCTCGCGATGCCGGCCCGGCGGTCGTCCACGGAGGCCAGCACGGTGGCGGTGAGCGGCGCCACGAAGAGGCTGATGCCGAGGCCCTGCACGACCACGGCCGGGAAGACGTCCGGCCAGTACGAGCTGCCCGGGCTCACCCGGTGCAGCAGCACCAGCCCCACCGCCGCGACCAGCGGCCCCAGCGTCAACGGGAGCCGGGGACCGATCCGTTGGGCCAGTTCCCCCGCCGGCCCGGAGAGCGCGATCAGCAGCAGGGTCGTCGGCAGCGAGGCGACGCCGGCGGTGAGCGCGTCATAGCCGAGGCCGTTCTGTAGCTGCGTCGGCAGCAGGAAGAAGACCCCGCCGAGCGCGGCGTAGAGGCAGAGGGTGACCAGGTTGGTGGCGCTGAACAGCCGCGAGCGGAAGATCGTCAACGGCAGCATCGGCCGCGCGGTGCGCCGCTCCCGCCAGACGAAGACGGCCGCCACCACCGCCCCGACCAGCGCCGGCCAGAGCAGCCCGTCGATCAGCGCGAAGGTCAACGCGCCCAGCGCCAGCGCGCCGAGCAGCGCGCCCGACACATCGAACCGGCCGGTGGCCTCCCAGTCCCTGCTCTCCGGAACGTGCCGCGCCAGCAGGGCGACCAGCAGCGCCAGCGGAGCGTTGACCAGGAAGATCCACCGCCAGCCCGGGCCGTCGACCAGCCAGCCGCCGAGGAAGGGCCCGCCGGCCGTGGCGACACCGCCGAGGCCCGACCAGAGCCCCACCGCCCTGGCCCGGTCGCGTTGCCGGAACGTGGACTGGATCAGCGCTAGCGAACCCGGTGTCAGCAGCGCCCCGCCCACCCCCTGAAGCGCCCGCGCGGCGATCAGCACGGTCCCGTTGGGCGCGATCCCGCAGAGCAGCGAGGCCAGCGCGAACCAGGCGACGCCCCAGAGGAAGACCCGTCGCCGGCCGAACCGGTCGCCGAGGCCGCCGCCGAGCAGGATCAGCGAGGACAGGGTCAACATGTAGGCGTTGAGCGTCCACTGCAACGAGGACAGCGGCACGTCGAGGTCGGCGCCGATGTGGGGCAGCGCGACCGTCACGATCGTGCCGTCCAACATGGCCAGGCCCGAGCCCAGCACCGCGCTGGCCAACACCCAACGGCCGGCCGGGCTGGCGACCGCCAACTCTCCGGCCTGCGGCCTTTCGGTCATGGGGACGCCTTCCGCGTAGCCCCCCGTCCGAGCTGTCGGGCCCCGCCGGGGGCGGCGTCACGGGCCCGGCGTCAGGCCGTCCCGTGCACGCCGCCCGCGGCGGTCGGTTCTTCCCTGGCCCCGTTCCCCGACCTTCAGGAGGACCAGCGGCCCGCCCAGCCGGGGAAAGTGGCCGGAGTGGCGCCGGCCGGCTGCCCGTTGGGGCCGGACGACTCCCGCGCCGAGGCGCTCAGGTCCTCGGCGAGCTGGCGCAGCGAGGGGCCGTAGGTCGGGTCGGTCAACGCGGCCGCGAACTGAGCCTTGAGATACGCCTCGGGGGTGCCGGTGTCGTACCAGGTCCCGTCGATGACCTGGCCGTAGACCGGGTGGTTGGCGGCGTGGGCGTTGAACGCGTCGGTGAGGTAGATCTCGCCGTCGGGACGGTCGTACCAGCGGCGGGTCTGTTCCTCCAGTTCGGCGATCACGCCCGGCGTCACCACATAGCCGCCGATGGCGGCGAACGGCGAGGGCGCGTTGCGGGGTTCGGGTTTCTCGACGAGTCCGCCGATGGCCAGGCAGCCATTGCCGAGATCCTCCTTGACGATGGGAACGCCATAGCGGCTGGATTCGGCCGGGTCCATCGGCATCAGGGCCAACACGGGGGCGTCGGTCGTCTCATAGGCGGCCATCAGCTGTTGGGCCCGTGGCACCTCGGAGACGAAGACGTCGTCCGGCCAGAGCACCAGGATCGGCTCGTCGCCCAGAATGCGATAGGCGTTCAGCACCGGAGTTCCGTTGCCATAGGGGCCGTTCTGGTACATGTAGGTGATGTGCGCGAGTTCCGACACCTCGCGCACGCTCTCCGCGTACTCGTGTTTTCCGGCCTCGCGCAACTGGGCCACCAGGCCCGGGTTGGGCCGGAAGTGCTCCTGGATCAGGTCCTTGCTGCCGCTGGTCACGATGATGATCTCCTCGATGTCCGAGGCGACCAACTCCCTTACCGTGTGCTCGATCACCGGCTTGTCGCCGATCGGCAGCATCTCCTTGGGCAGGGCACGCGTCAGCGGCAGGAGCCGAGTGCCGAGGCCGGCGGCCGGAATGACGGCCTTGCGAATTCTGGTCATGACGAGGAACCCTTCGGAGCCGATGTCGGGCACCGCAACGACGGCGGGCATCATCGACGCTACCAAGGCGTGTCAGAACGGCATCTCGGGAAACCTGCTGTTCACTTTCCGTTTCCGGAGGGTCGGTCCTCGCGTTTCCCGGACCGGTCCCCGGAATGCGAGGACTGCCCTGCTCTGTCAGCATGGACGGGTGGATGGTGGAAAGGTGAACGAACGGCGCCATCGGAGTCGGCCCGCGCGTCGTCCGGCGCGCGGACGGTCCGACGCCGGCGCGTCGGGCGACGCGTCGGGGGGCGAACAACTCACCGAGTACCGCCGGCGGCGTGACTTCTCCCGAACGGCCGAACCGAAAGGTCGGGAGCCGGCGGATGATTCCGCGCCCCGATTCGTGGTGCAGATTCACGACGCCAGTTCCCTGCATTTCGACTTCCGGCTGGAGTCGGACGGCGTGCTGAAATCCTGGGCCGTTCCCCGGGGCCCGTCCACCGATCCTGGGGACAAGCGGCTGGCCGTGCCGACCGAGGACCATCCGCTGGACTACCGCGACTTCGAGGGCGTCATCGCGGAGGGCGAGTACGGCGCCGGCACGGTGATCATCTGGGACGAGGGGCACTGGGCCTTCGAGGGCCGGGGCTCGGCGGCCGAAGGGCTGGCCGGCGGCCATCTCTCGTTCCGCCTCGACGGCCACAAGCTGCGCGGCGGCTGGGCGCTGACCCGATTCCGGCGAAACGCCTGGCTGTTGGTGAAGCGGGACGACCGATACGCGAACGACCACGGCACCCCCGACCCGACCCGGGCCCGGTCCGCCCGCACGGACCGGACCCTGCGCCAGACGGCGGCCCAAGCGGCGCACGCGACCGACACCGACGGCGGCGACGAAACCGACGCCGATCCCTCGTGAGCGCCGGCGAGCGGCCGGGGCCGGCCGGGGCCGGGCGGGCCGCTCAGACGACGTTGATGGCGGCCCCGGTGGCCAGGTGCTCGACGGAGTCCAACTCGGCGCCGACCGTGGCGAGTTTGGCCCGGATCGCGGCGAAGGCGTCGTCGCCCAGCGCCAGCCGCAGCGGCGGCTCGGGCAGGTCCAGCACGGCCAGCAGCGCCCGGGCCGCCTTGTCGGGGTCGCCGGACTGCCGACCGTTCCCCTCGACCATGCCCTCGCGCACCGCGCCCACCGTCGCCTCGTAGTCGGCGATCGGACGGGAGTTCAGCAACGCGCCGTTGAACTGGGTGCGGAACGCGCCCGGTTCGACGATCAGCACGCGGATGCCCAGCGGGCGCACCTCCTCGCGCAGCGCCTCGCTCGCCAGCTCCAGCGCGCCCTTGGCCGCGCAGTAGGCGCCCACGCCGCCGAAGGCCAGCAGGCCGCCCATGCTGGTGACCTGCACGATCGTGCCGGACCTGCGGCGACGCATCCCCGGCAGCGCCAGGCGGGTCAGCCGCAGCGGACCGTGGAACATCACCTCCATCGCCTGCCGCAGCTCGTCCTCGCTGGTCTCCTCGACCGCCCCCACGGTGCCGAAGCCCGCGTTGTTGACCAGCACGTCCAGGGGCCCGTGGGCGGCCTCGGCCTCGGCGAGTGCCGCGACGCAGCGGTCCGGGTCGGTCACGTCCAGCCGCACCACGGCCAGGCGTTCGGGGTGGGCGGCGAGCGCCGCGTCCATGGTCTCGGGGCGGCGCACCGCCGCCGTGACCCGGTCGCCCGCCGCCAGCGCGGCGCGCGTGACGGCGGCGCCCAGTCCGCTGTTGGCGCCGGTGACCAGCCAGTGGCGCCCCTCGTCCCCGGCGGCCGGGGCGGCGTCGCGCGGGGAGTTCGCCGGGGTCGCGTCGGGGCCGGGCGCTGGGGACACGTTCATGGGTTCTCCGATGAGAGTCGTTCAGAGGTCGATCAGAAGCCGCTTGAAGTGGCCACGAACCGACCCTGCCTGCCGCCTCCGGGGCGCCGACATGGGCCAAAGGTGGAACCACACCGCCTTGTTCGGTCGGGCTCGCCCGCATATAACGACCTCATGAACGGGGACACCGCTCCGCGCGTCGCGGGCCACGCCGTCGTCACGACCGCCTCCACACCGCGCCGGCTGCCCGCCGGGGAGGCCCTTCCCCCGGGGGACTACCGCCGCCTCTTCGCCGTGTGGGAGGCGGTCGAGCGGGCGCCGGACCTGGCCACGTTCCGGGAGTCCCTGCTACGCGCCCTGGAGGAGTGGTTCGGCTACTCCACCGTCGTGGTCCTGCACGGGCCGACCGTCGGCGAGGCGATCAGGGGCGGGCAGGGCATCAAAAGCGGCTACTCGCAGGAGTTCCTCGACGCCTACGCCAGGCGTTGGATCAACCACGACCCGTACATGGCCCCGCACGCCCACCGGCTGCTGCGGGAGCGCGGCGTGGTCACCCTCCGCGAGCTGCGCCCCGAGCGGGACCCGGAACAGGCCGCGTTCGTCAACGAGTTCCTGGCCGCGCACGACATCCACGACAAGGTGGGGATGGTGATCGACGCGGGCGCCGAGGGCTGGTGCTACGTCGGCGCCATCCAGCGCGGGGTGCGCCGGATGCCCGCCCGGGACGTGGCGGTGATGCGGGTGCTCAGCCGCCAGCTGGCGCCGCTGACGACCGAACGGCTCGCCGGCGAGCGGCTGGCGGCCGAGACGGGCGCGGCCCTGGGCCTGACGCCCAGGGAACGCGAGGTCGCCGACCTCGCCGCGCGTGGCCTCACCAACGAGCAGATCGCCCGCCGGCTGTTCGTCGGCGTGACCACGGTCAAGAAGCACCTGGGCCGCGTCCTGGCCAAGACCGGCGCGCACAGTCGCACCCAACTGGCGGCCCGCTGGGGAGAGTTCTCCACCCGCTGACCACCGGCCCGGCCTCTCGCCACCCCGCGTCGCCCCGCTCCCGCCGGCTGGGAAAGACGCTGGTCGTGGAGTCCGCTCCAACTGGCAGACTGCCGCGCATGACCAACCAGAGAAACACCCGGAAACTCGGACGAAGTGGCATAGAGGTCAGCGCGCTCGGCTTCGGCTGCTGGGCGATCGGCGGCGAGTGGTGGAGCGAGGCGGGCCAGCCGCTCGGTTGGGGCGCCGTCGACGACGAGGAGTCGGTGCGCGCCATCCACCGGGCGCTGGACCTCGGCGTGACGTTCTTCGACACGGCCGACGTCTATGGCGCCGGGCACAGCGAGGAGGTGCTCGGGCGGGCGGTCGCCGGCCGGCGGGACGAGGTGGTGCTGGCCTCCAAGTGGGGCAACGTCTTCGACCCGGCGACCAGGCGGGCGGCCGCCGAGCCCGACCTGCGGCCGGAGCATGTGCGCGAGGCGCTCACCGCGACCCTGCGGCGGCTGGGCACCGACCACCTCGACCTGTACCAGTTCCACATCAACGGCGCCCCGCTCGACGTGGGGGCCGAACTGCGCGACGCCTGCGAGGCGTTGGTGGCCGAGGGGCTGATCCGCGCCTACGGCTGGTCGACCGACGACCCCGAGCGCGCCCGGGTCTTCGCCGAGGGCCCGCACTGCGCCAGCGTGCAGGTGAACTGCAACGTGCTCCAGGACGCGCCCGCGATGCTGGCGCTCTGCGCCGAGCGGGACCTGGCGGCCATCAACCGGGGCCCGCTCGCCATGGGCGTCCTCACCGGCAAGTACAGCCGGGGCGCGACGCTCGGCGCCGGCGACATCCGGGCGACGCCGCCGGAGTGGCTGACGTTCTTCCGGGACGGCCGGGTGGCCCCCGAGTGGCAGGAACGGTTCGACGCGGTCCGCTCGGTGCTCACCAGCGAAGGGCGCACGCCGGCGCAGGGGGCGCTCGCCTGGCTGTGGGCGCGCAGCCCGCACACCGTTCCCATCCCGGGCATCCGCACGGTGGCGCAGGCCGAGGAGAACGCCGGCGCGCTGGCCTTCGGCCCGCTCACGGAGGAGCAACTCAAGGAGGTGGACGCCCTGTTGGGCCGATGAACGCCGCGTTTCGGCACATGAGACACTTCCGGGAACGCTGACTCGAACGTGGAGATGAGTGGGCCATCATGACGGAGCAGACCAACGACCGTTCCGGAAGCGGCGACATAGCGCCCGGCGGTGCCGCCGAGCCCTCCTCGTCCACCGACTGGAGCTGGACCACCCCCCGTTCCGACGAGCCGCCGGTGGAGATCGACACCACCAGGCCGAGCATCGCCCGGGTCTATGACGCGGCGATCGGCGGCAAGGACCACTACGAGGTGGACGCCAAGGTCATCGAGGAGGGGCGGCGGGTCTCGCCGGCGGCCGTGGACAGCGCCCGGGTCAACCGGGACCTGCTGATCCGGGGCGTGCGCTACCTCGCCGAGCAGGGCATCGACCAGTACCTCGACCTGGGGTCCGGGCTGCCGTCCGCGCAGAACACGCATCAGGTGGCGCAGGCGATCATCCCTCATGCCCGGGTGGTCTATGTCGATAACGATCCGATCGTTCTCTCCCACGGCCGGGCGTTGTTGGCCAAGAACAACAACACCCGGGTGCTGACCGCCAACATCCTCGATGCCGACGAGATCCTGAACAGCCCGGAGGTCGAGGGCTTTCTGGACTTCTCGCGGCCCGTCGGGCTGCTGATGATGGCGGTGGTCCACCACCTGCTGGACGAGGAGGACCCCGTCGGGGTCGTCGAGCGGTACAAGTCGCAGCTGGTGTCGGGCAGTTACCTGTTCCTCACGCACTTCTGCAACACCTTCCCCGAGGCGAAGGCGATGGAGGACGTGCTGGTCAAGTCGCTGGGCCGGGGGCAGTTGCGCAGCCGGGAGGCGATCACGGGTCTCTTCGACGGGATGGAGATCCTGGAGCCCGGGGTCGTGCCGCTGCCGCTGTGGCGGCCGGACGAGCCGGTCGCCGAACCGCTCGACCACAGCGGTCTGATGATGGTCGGCGGGATGGCGGTCAAGCGCTGAACCCCTGACGTTCGGGCCGGTGGCCCCGCTCCCGATCGACCTCGGGAGCGGAGCCACCGCTCGTTCCGCCCCCGGCAGGGCTCCCGGCCGGGACTCCCGGGCGGGGCTCCCGGCCGGGGAGCGGCTCAGCCGGCGTGCACGGCGATGGCCGACTTGGCCGGCAGCTCGACCGTCAACTGTCCGCCGGAGACGGTCGCCTGGAGGCCGCCCTCGCTGAGGAGGTCGTCGTAGCTGCCGTCGGGGAGCTGGGTGGCGAACTGGACGCTCGCCGCCTCGGTCGCGTTGTTGATGGCGACGAAGCCGCTGCCCCGGTCGAAGCCGATGACGTTGCCGCGCGGCGACTGGATCTCGCCGACCCCGCCGTCGCCGGCGGTGGCGTTGCGCCAGGCGACCATGCCGGTGATCCGGGGGTCGCGGTTGAGGCAGTACCAGCCGGCGGAGCAGTCGGTGTCGGTGACGAAGCCGCCCTCGCCGGCGGGCGGCGAGTCGTCGCGGTTGGCGTACTCGAAGCCGGCGTAGACCGTGGGCGGCGCCTCGGACCAGGCGAGTTGGAAGACGTTGGCCAGCACGGCGGTGTCCCCGTCGCGGTAGGTGAGGTGGCGTCCGTCCCGCTCGGTGTCGTGGTTGGTGACGAAGGCGACCGCGTTCTCGGCGGGCAGCAGGCCCGGGCCGAAGCCGGTCAACTGGGCGATGTCACCCTGGAACGCGCCCTTGAGCTGGTCGCCCACCGCGAAGTCCAGCACCCGGCCGCTGCCGAAGTACTCGTCGGGCTGCGGGGTCGCGCCCGGGAACACCTCGTGGAAGACGAACGGCGGCGAGCCGTCGGCCGTGCTGTCCAGGGCGCCGACGATCGCCTCCAGGTCGGCGGCCGGCATGTGCTTGGCGGCGTCCACCCGGAAGCCGGAGACGCCCAGCGCGATCTGGGAGTTGAGGTAGCCGACGATCTCGGCGCGGACCCCGGGGTCGTCGGTGCTCAGGTCGGGCAGGCCCAGCAACTCGCAGTTCTGCACCTCCCAGAGGTTGTTGTAGTCGCTGATCTCGCGGTCGCAGATGTCGACGTTGTAGTCGGCGCGCTCGTACATCGGCGGTTGGTACTTGTCGCTGATCTGGGTGCCCGCGTAGCCGGTGCCGCCGATGGCGGCGGTGTGGTTGATGACCGCGTCCGTGTACACCCGCACGCCGGCGGCGTTGCAGGCCGAGGTCATGGCGGCGAACTCGCTCTCGCTGCCGAGTCGGCCGCTCAACTGGTAGCTGAACGGCTGGTACAGGTCCCACCAGGCGCCGCTCGGCTCGGCCAGCGACTCGTGGGGCGGGGCGACCCAGACCGCCGCGTAGCCGGCGGGGCCGAGCACGTCGGTGCACTCGGCAGCGACGGAACTCCAGTTCCACGACCAGAGGTTGGCGATCACGTCGTCGCCCGAGGCGAACGGCGCCACCTCGGCGGCGGCGGGCTCGGCGACGCCCGTCGCGGTCTCGGCGGCGGCGCCCGTGGCGGGCGCCCCCTCGGCCGGCGCGGCCTGGCCGGTGGCCGGCAGCAGGGCCGCCACCAGGGCGGCGGCCGGCAGGCCGAGCAGGGCGGCGCGGCGCGTGGCCGTTCGGCGAACCGCCTTCCGGCGAACGGCCGTTCGGCGTGAAGGTGTCGGCTCGGGTGGGGTCGGTCCTGGGGACGTGGGGTGTGGGGGTGTCCTGCGCACTACGGCTCCTTCGACGGCTCCGGAAGGCCACACGCGCCAGCGGCCGCTCCTGCAAGACGATGCAGAAACTTGCGGCATCGTATGAGCCCTGGCCGACGCTGTAAACACTCCGCGCACGGGCCCGAGGAGCCCGGAGGAGGCGCGGCGCGGCGGGACGGTGCCGCAAGTTCTTGCAGCGGGGCCGCCGTTCGGCCCGTCGGGGCAGGCCGGCCGCCGTCATGGACCGTCAGGGCGGCTTGGCCATCAGGGCATGGCCATCAGGGCAGCTTGGCCATCAGCTCGGGCGCCGCCTCGGGCAGCGCCTCCTCGCAGCTGCTCCCCCCGACGTTCTCCACCCGGACGCGCGCCGAGACGGAGGCCCCCTCGGCTATGTCGTAGAGCACCGCGCACGACGCCAGGCTCGTACCGGCGACCTCCTGCGCGGCGAACCCCTCCGCCCCGTCGGGACGCGGCTCGTATCCCAGCTCGGCCGCCAACTCCTCGGCCCCCACGGACCAGACATGGATCGCGATCTCACCCGGATAGGCACCGGTGGAGGAGACGATCCCGGTGAGGAACAGGCAGCCGTCCACGATCCGTTCGTCCTGCGCCTCGGGGAGCCGCACCCCTCTCTCCAGGCTCATCTCCTCCCGCTCCCCCTCGGAGAAGTACCGGCAGGCGTCCGGGTCGTCCGCCTCGAACCCGGGCACCGGAGTCCGCTGGAGGTGGGCCCACAGCGCCGTACCCAGCACCGCCGCCGCCACCAGCAGCACGGAACCCGCCTGCCACCACCGGCCGTTGACCGGGCGCACCTCCCCATGGCCCGCCTCGCGCACGCCGTCGGCTATCGCGTCGGCCAGCCGCCGCGCGTCCGCCGTGTATCCCGTGACCAGCAGATCGTCGCCCGATCTCGGGCGGATGCGCAGATGGGTGCCGTACCCCAGCCAGTCCGGGCCGCGCCCGCGCACATCGCTGACCCGGTCGACGTCCGCCCAGCGCAGCCGCCGGCTCTCGCCGGCGGCCCGGTGCACCAGCCCGTCCTCCCGCAGCGCGAACGACTCCTCGTCGCGCGTCAACGCCTGCCACAGACGGACCCCGCCGAGCAGCAGCGCGGCGAGCCCCAGCCCCAGGAGCGCCCCGGGCAGGAGCGTGGGCCCGAACCCCTCGCGCGGCTGGTCCGTCCCGCCGAGCAGCACCGGAATCCCGACCGCGACCGCCGCCGCCCCGAGCCCCAGCGCCACCCAGCCGACAACGACCCGCGCCGCGTTGTTCGTTCGGTACTCCTCGGGAGCGCCCCCGCGCCCTTGTCCCGCCATGGCCCAACTCCCCCGCCATCGACCGACCGTCGGAGACCGATCATCGTCCGTCACCGACCATGCGCCTGCGACCCTAGCGTGGACCACTGACAGTGACCATGCATCGACGGGAACGCGATGCCGCAACGCGATGCCGCAACGGGGGGACGGGCCGCCCGTGCCCCGACCCTTCGCCTGTTGTAACTTAGGCAAGCCTCACCTAAGTGTCTCAGGGATCGGAAAGTACCGTGCTGCGCTCGACCCGTGTCGTTCCCCTCTGTCTCGCCCTCGGGCTCGCGCTCACCGCCTGCGGCGGCGGTGGCGACGATGACGCCGCCGAGCCGACCGGGTCGCAGACCGCGGCGCCCTCGGCCGACTCCGAGGCGCCGCCCAACCTCCCCGACGGCTGGCACTATGTCGCCGGCGACGACATCCCCGCCGAGACGGCCACCCCCGAACTTCCCGTCACCGTGGTCGACGGCACCGACACCGAGGTCACCGTCGACGACGCCAGCCGCGTCATCGTCGGCGGCGACGATGTCGCGGCCATCCTCGGCGGCCTCGGCCTCGCCGACCTCGTGTACGCCGCGCCGGAGAACAGCGCCTCCACGGTCGCCCTGGAGGCGCCCCAGCAGTTCGCGTTCTCCCAGGAGACGGGCACCGAGGGCCTGCTCTCCGTGGACGGCACCCTCTTCATCGGCAACAACCCGGCCCGCCACGGCGATGTCGCCGCGCAGTTCAGGGACGCGGGCGTGGATGCCGTGGTGCTCGACGACCAGCAGTCCACGGCCGACAAGATCCGCGACATCGCCGGCTACCTCGGCGTGGACGAGGCGGGCGAACGGCTCGCCGGGACCGTCGAGGAGCAGCTCGCCGAGGCGAGCGAGACCGCCGAGGGCATCGGCGGCGCCGACGAACTCCGCGTGCTCCAGGTGACCTCGAGCGGCGCCGGCGGCGCGAACGCCGTCGTCGGCACGGGCACGGCCGGCGCCGACATCGTCCAGGCACTCGGCGCCACCAGCGTCGGCGTCGAGGCCGGACTGCGTGGCTACTCCGTCGAGTTCAGCGACGAGGGGCTGCTCGACGCGCGGCCCGACGTGATCCTCATGGGCACCGCGGACCTTGAGGAGTGGGGCGACCTGGAGGGCTTCGTCCAAGCCTTCCCGACGCTCCTCGACACCCCGGCCGGGCAGGCGGGCAACATCGTGGTGATGCCGAGCGAGCAGATCAAGGTCAGCGGCCCCGCCTCGGGCGCCGGGGCGAAGGCGCTGGCGCTGGCCCTCGCCGAACTCGCGGCATGACCACCGTCGGGGGCGCGGACGCCACGGAGAACGGGACGACGCCGGAACGCGGAACGGGCCCCGCGCACGGGCCCGTTGACCGGCCCGAACCCGTCGACCGGCGCCGGCCCGTTGACGAGCGCCGGCCCGTTGACCAGCGGGCGCCCGCGCCGCGGACGGTGACCGCGCACACGACCGCGCCCGCGCCCGAATCCGCGCACGGCGCCGCCACCGCGGCCGAACGCGGGGGCGTGCGGCGAATGCCCCTGGCCGTGGGGCTGCCCGTCGGCGCCGTCGCGCTGCTCGTGGCCGTCGTCGTCTCGTTCGGCGTCGGCCCGATCGACCTCTCCCCCGGGGTCGTGCTCAGCGTCCTCGCCGAGCGCACCCTCGGAGTCGGCGCCGGCGAGGACCGGTTGAGCACCTCGGTCGTCTGGAACCTGCGCACCCCGCGCGTCCTGTTCGCCGCCCTCACCGGCGCCGCCCTGGCCGTCTCGGGCGCCGCGCTCCAGAGCCTGTTCCGCAACCCGCTCGCCGACCCCGGCATCATCGGCGTCAGCGGCGGCGCTTCAGCCGGCGCCGTCACGGCGATCGTGCTGACGCCGCCGGTCGCCTCGGCCGCCACCGGCTGGCTGGTGCCGGCCTCCGCGTTCCTCGGCGGCCTGCTCGCCACGGCCGTCATCTATCTGCTGGCGCGCCCCGGCCGGTCGGCCGGGACGTCCCGGCTGCTGCTCGTCGGCATCGCCATCGGCTCCGGATTCGCCGCGCTCACCGGCTTCTTCACCTTCGTCGCCGACGACGAGGAGCTGGAGACCATCGTCTTCTGGCAGTTGGGGTCGTTCGCCCGCATCGACTGGCTGCGGCTCGGGCTCGTCGCCGCCCCCATCCTGGCGGGGATCGCCGTGGTGCTGGTGCTGCACCGCCGGCTGGACATGCTCACGCTCGGCGAGCGGCAGGCGCAGCACCTGGGCCTCAACGTCCGCGCGGCGCGCGGCACCATCGTCGCGGTGACCGCCCTGCTGACCGGCGCCTGCGTCAGCTTCGCCGGCACCATCGGCTTCGTCGGGCTGGTCGTTCCGCACATCGTGCGGCTCGCCTTCGGCCCGGCGCACCGGGCCGTGCTGCCGCTCTCCGCGCTGCTCGGCGGCCTGTTGCTGGTGGTGGCCGACACGGCGGCCCGCACCGTGGCGCCGCCCGCCGAGGTGCCGATCGGCGTCTTCACCGCCGCGCTGGGCGCCCCGTTCTTCCTCTGGCTCGTGCTGCGTTCGCGGGAGGTGCGGATATGAGGTCACGCCCGGAGGACCGCACCGAACCCGCCCGCACCGAACCCGCCCGGACCGAACCCGCCGGGAACGCACTCGCCGGGAACGAGGGCACCTGGGTCGTCGCCGAGGGCGTCGGCTTCACCGTCAACGGCGCGACCCTGCTGCGCGACGTCGACCTCGCGCTGGGCCCCGGCTGCGTCGTCGCGCTCGTCGGGCCGAACGGCGCCGGCAAGTCCACGCTGCTGGGCCTCGTCGCCGGCGACCACGCCCCGACCGCCGGCCGGCTGCTGGTCGGTGGCCTGCCGCCCACGGCGTGGCGGGCGAACGCGCTGGCCAGGAACCGTTCCGTGATGGCCCAACAGCACACCGCCGCCTTCGCGTTCAGCGTCCGCGAACTCGTCGCCATGGGCCGCATCCCGCACCCGCCGTCGCCGGACGACCCCGGGATCGTGGAACGGGCCCTCGCCGACGCCGACATGGCCCGGCTCGCGGAACGCGACACCACCACGCTCTCCGGCGGCGAACTGGCGCGTACCGCGTTCGCCCGCACCCTCGCGCAGACCACCCCGCTGGTGCTGCTCGACGAGCCGACGGCCGCGCTCGACCTGCGCCACCAGGAGGCCGTGATGCGCATCGCGACCGGGCTGGCGGCCGAGGGGGCGTGCGTGGTCGTCGTGTTGCACGACCTCAACCTGGCGGCGCGGTACGCCGACCGCGTCGCCATGTTCGCCCAGGGGCGGCTGGTCGCCGACGGAACGCCCGACGAGGTGCTCACCGAGGAGCGCATCGCCGAGGTGTACGGGCAGACCGTCCGCGTCCTGCGGCATCCCGTGTCCGACCAGCCCCTGGTCGTGCCGGTCTGAGGACCGCACGGGTCGGGGCCCGTTCCGAGCCAATGGATCATGCAACGGATCACGCAACTGACCGACACCGACTGGCAGCCGCTCCCCCGACCGGCCGGGCCGCCGCGCCCGGTGGTCGTCACCCGGGTCGCCGATCCCGAGCCGGCCCGGCTCGACGGCGACGCCATCGCGCGCCGGGTCGCGCGCGCCGGAGGGCCCGAGGTGGTGCGGCGCACCGCCGCGACGGCCGAAGTTCGGTTCTGGCACCACGCGCCGGAGGCGACGGCCGTCGCCCTCGCGGCGAGCGGCTGGTGGCGGCCGCAGGCGCCGGACCGCTGCGACCTGACGCGGGTCGGGGCGACGGGGTGGTGGACCGGGACGTTCCGGGTGCCGGCCGACTGGCAGGCCACCTACCGCTTCGTCGAACACCGGGGGGCGGCGCCCCCACCCTGGTGGGAGCGCGGGCTGCGCGACCCGGGCGCCCCCACCGTCGCCGACCGGCACAACCCGGCGCGGCACGCGGCGGCGCGGGGCGAGGACTGCGCGGTGGTCCGGGTGCCGGGGGTCGCGCGCCGGCCCTGGCTCGCCGCGTTCGCCACCGAGGGCGCGCCGGCGCGCGAGTTGCGCACGAGGGCGCGCGAGCCGCGTGTGCGCTGGTGGGCGGCGGAGAGCGACGAGCCACTGCCGCTGCTCGTCGTCCTCGACGGCGAGGCCCACACCGAACGCCTGGCCACCCACCGGGTACTCGCCGGCGCGGTCGCCGCCGGCCAACTCCCGCCGCTGGCCGCCGTCTTCGTCGACTCGGGGCCGAGGCGACCCGAGGTGCTCGGGGTGCCGGGCGGGCGGGCGCGGTGGATCGGCGAACGGCTGGTGCCCCGGCTGCGACGCGACGGGCTGGACGGCCGGCGGCTCGCCGCCGACCCGGCCCGCACGGTCGTGACCGGGTCGAGCTTCGGCGGCCTGACCGCACTGTTCACGGTGGCCCGAACGCCCGAGGTCGTCGGGGCGGCGCTGGCGCAGTCCACCTCCCTGTGGCGCTACCCCGAACGCGCCCTGCTCGCGCCCCTGGTCGCCGCCGACCGGAAGCACCCGCTGCGCCTGCGCCTCCAGTCGGGGCGCTACGAGGGCGCACTCCCCGAACTGGCCGACGACCTCGCCGTCCGCCTCCGCGAACGCGGCGTCGACACCACGGCCACGGTGGTCAGCGGCGGCCACGACTGGGCCTGGTGGGTCCCCCTCGCGGTCGAGGGCGCGGCGGAGCTGCTGAACGACTGAGCCGCCGAACGGTCCGGCCGCCCGTCCGCCGCTCCGTCCTACGGCCCCGGGGGCGAGGGGCGGTCGCGCCGGCGGGCGGCGCCGTAGGCGCGGTGCCAGGTGCGGAGGTGGCGGCGGCCGCCGAGGCCGGCTCCGTTGAGTTCGATGAGGCTGGCCAGTCGCGCCCCGTTCAACCAGGGGGCCAGCAGATCGCGGTGCACCAGCACGATGTCGTTGGCCACGGCGAACTCCATGGCCTGCGGGGTGAAGCGGGTGTTGGTGACGCACAGGGCGACGTCGGCGGAGAAGTGGGTCCGGGTGCCGAGGAGATCGCGGATCGTCGACGGGGTGACGGGCCGTCGGGGCGCGAGGCGCTTGCACTGGACAACCAAGGTCCGCCCGTCGGGCAGCCGCCCGGCGATGTCCCGACCCTGGTCCCCGGCGCCGCCGACGCGACGCACCTCGGTGCAGCCGTCCTCGCGGAGCCGGGCGGCTACCAACTCCTCGAACGCCGTCCCCGGCAGCGCGTCCACCCCGGCCAGCGAACGGTGGTTGGCGAGAACGGCGTCCTCGCGCCGCCACTCCTCGTCCAGCGCCCGCTCGCGCCGGTGCACGCGCCGGCCCCACCACAGGAGCGCGACCAGGCCGACCAGGAGAACGAGCGCGACGACGGCGAGCCAGCCCCACGCCAGCGTCAACCCGGCCACCGCCACGGCCCCGACGGTCGCGAGGAACGCCCGCGCCCGCCGAAGTCGCCTGACCCTGCGGGTGCGTCGCCTCGCCACGTTGCCACTCCCGGTGATCGCGCCGTCGCTCCCCACAGGTTGGCGGCCGAGTGCGTTCCCGTAAAGGGCGCCTCGGCGTCAACGCCCCGCGCCAGGGCCCTGGCCCCCATCCGCCCGCGCCGCGCGCACGCGAAAGGCCCCGGACCAAGAGCGGTCCGGGGCCTGTCCTGCGTCTGTGCCCCAGGCAGGATTCGAACCTGCGACACCCGCTTTAGGAGAGCGGTGCTCTATCCCCTGAGCTACTGAGGCAACCGAGGCGCGCCGAGGCGTCGCCGCCCCGTCGTGCGTCGGTCAGTCTAGCCGGTCGGTTCGGTGGGGCGGGCCAGGAGGAGGGTGAAGCGGTTCTGGGGATCGGTCCACCAGTGGGTCGGGGTCAGCGAGGCGCGGTTGAGGTCGGCGGCCAGGCGGGGGCGGCGGAACTTGGTGGACAGCTCGGTGCGCAGCGACTCCCCCTGCGCGAAGGTCACCTTGAGGTCGAGCACCGGGAGCTTGACGGTGTGCCCGTACCGCGCCCGCAGGTACATCTCGACGCGTTCGGCGCCTTCGTTCCAGACGGCGTGGTGGTCGAAGGCGCCGGGTTCGAAGTCGGCGTCGAGTTCGCGGTTGAGGACCCGCAGCAGGTTCTTGTTGAACTCGGCGGTCACGCCCTGCGCGTCGTCGTAGGCGCGGACCAGCGTCGTGGGCGACTTGACGAGGTCGGCGCCGATGAGGACCGCGTCGGTGGGGGTGAGCGCCGCGCTGAGGCGGCCGAGGAACGCGGCGCGCTGGGCCGGGTCGAAGTTGCCGATGGTGGAGCCGAGGAACGCGACCAGCCGGGGCCCCGGGCCCTCGGGCAGCGGCAGCTGGTCGTCGAAGTCGGCGACGGTCGCGGTCACTTCGAGGTCAGGGTAGGCGGCCATCAGCGACTCGGCGGCCGAGGTGAGGGCGTCGCGGGAGACGTCGATCGGCGCGTAGTGGCGCAGCGTTCCGCCGGCGATCAGGGCGTCCAGCAGCGTGCGGGTCTTCTCCGAGGAGCCGGAGCCCAGCTCGATCAGGGTGCGGGCCCGGGTGTGCCGGGCTATGTCCGGGGCGTGGGCGCGCAGGATCTGGCGTTCGGCGCGGGTGAGGTAGTACTCGGGGAGCCGGGTGATCCGGGTGAAGAGTTCGCTGCCTCTGGCGTCGTAGAACCACTTGGGCGGCAGGGACTTGGGCCGCGCGGTGAGGCCGGCGCGCACGTCCTCGTGGAGCGTGCGGGCGAAGTGGTCCTCGGGCAGGGTGTCGTGGACGGTGAGGCTGGTGGTCATGGCGCGGTTCCTCTCAGGGGGCCGGCTGCGGGGGCGGGCCGGTGGCGTGGGGCGGCAGGGGCTCGACGGTCGCCGAGGTGCGGCTGGCGCGGAGCAGCGAGTGGTCGGGCACCTCGCGCCAGCCGGGCTGCCCGGGGACGGGTTCGGAGGCGACGACCAGCCCGGCGTCGGCCGAACCCGCGTCGGGCTGGCCCTGGCCGGCTGGGCCCGCGTCGCCGGCCGGCGCCTCGGCGGGCGACGCGTCGTCGGGCGTCCGGTACCAGAGGCTGTCGCCGTGCCGGGTGGCGGTGACGGTGTGGCCGTCGGTGAGCAGCAGGTTGAGGCGGGCGGCGGGGCGAACGGCCGCGATGCGGGAGACCAGTTCCGCGAGCGCCGCGCCGGCCGGCTCGCCGGCGACCAGGCGGCGGGCGAGCAGCAGCCAGACCAGCGCGGCGTCGCAGCGGCCCTCGATGCCGAGGAGTTCGGCGGGGGTCGGCACCTCGCCGAGGTCGGCGGGCAGTTGCTCCCACCGGTCGATCCGCCCGTTGAGGCTGAACAGCCAACGCCCCAGCGCGAAGGGCGCGCTGGCCGACTCGTCGAGCCCGCAGCCCGGCGTCGCCGAGCGGACGGCGGCCAGCACGGCGCCGCTGTGCAGCAGGCCGGCGAGCCCCGGCAGGTTGGCGTCGGCCCAGACGGGGACCGCGCGGCGGTAGCGCACCGGGCCGGCCCCGTCGCCCGGCGGGTACCAGCCGATGCCGAAGCCGTCGGCATTGACGGTGCCACCCGCCTGGTGACGGGGCGCCCACGCCTGCTCGTAGAGGCTGTGCGGCGGGGTGGTGAGCAGCTCGGCGAGGGACCTGGGCGGCCCCAGATAGGCGAGGTGGCGGCACATCAGCGGGCTTTCGTGGACCGGCGGGCGTCCCCGGCGGGTTCGGCGCCGGGGACGGCGTCCCGGCAGGTGCGGAAGCCGGCGAAGATCTGGCGGCGGACGGGCAGGTCCCAGTTGCGGAACGTGCCCCGGCAGGCGACCGGGTCGGTGCCGAACGAGCCGCCGCGCAGCACCCGGTAGCCGGCGCCGAAGAAGACCTCGCTGTACTCGCGGTAGGGATGCGCCGCGAACCCCGGGTAGCCGGTGAACTCGGTGTCCGTCCACTCCCAGACGTCACCCAGGAGTTGACGGGCGCCGCAGGGCGCGGCGCCGTCCGGGTAGGCGCCGACGGGGGCGGGGCGGAGGTGGCGCTGGCCGAGGTTGGCGTGGCGCGGCTCGGCGGGCGCGTCGCCCCACGGGTGGCGCAGGGAACGGCCGGTGGCCGGGTCGTGGCGGGCGGCCTTCTCCCACTCGGCCTCGGTGGGCAGCCGGCGGCCGGCCCAGCGGGCGTAGGCGTCGGCCTCGTACCAGGTGACATGGAGCACGGGTTCGTCGGGCGGCACGGGTTCGACGCGGCCGAAGCGGTGGCGCAGCCAGCGGCCGTCCAGGTCGCGGTACCAGAACGCGGGCGCGGTGAGGTTGGCCTGGCGGCGGTGGAGCCAGCCGTCGGGGTGCCACCAGCGCGGCTCGTGGTAGCCGCCGGCGGCGATGAACTCCTGGTAGGCGGCGTTGCTGACGGGCGTGGTGTCCAGCCAGAACGCGGGGATCTCGACCCGGTGGGCGGGGCGTTCGTTGTCCAGCGCCCAGGGGTCGTCGGCCGGGTCGGTGCCCAGGGTGAACGGGCCGGCGGGCACGAGGACCTCGGCGGGGAGCGCCTCCCCGTGGGGCGCGCGCGGGGGTGAGGGGGCGTGCAACACGGGGCTTCCACGGCGCAGTTGGTGGGTGGCCAGCATGGTCTCGTCGTGCTGCTGCTCGTGCTGGGCGATCATCGCGAAGAGGAACGCCTGCTCGGGGCCCGCCTCGGCGAGCACGTCGAGGGCCGCCGCGCGGACCTCGGCGGCGTACCGCCTGGCCTCGGCGGGCGACAGCAGCGGCAGCGCCGGCCGGTCGCGGCGCGCGTGGCGGAACGCGTCGTAGCAGGGGTCGAGGTCGGCGCGCAGCGGGGCGCGTGCGCCGGCGCGGCGCAGCAGCCAGATCTCCTCCTGGTTGGCGATGTGCGCCAGGTCCCAGACCAGCGGGGACATCAACGGGGAGTGCTGCGCGGTGAGTTCGCTCTCCGGCAGGCAGTCGGTGAGGTCGTGGGTGCGCTCGCGCGCGGCGTTCAGCGCCCGGGCCAGCGCGCCGGCGTCCGGAGGGGCGACGGAGCCGGCGGGGGCGGCCGTGCCGGCTGGGCCTGCGGGGCCGGCTGGGTGCTCGGCGGGTGAGGGGGCGACGGGGGTCTCGGTCATTCGCTTGCCTCCTGGGGGGCGAGCCGACGGGATGGGGGCCGTCGTCCCTGGGGTTCGGTCGGGGCCGGCCGGCGGCCGCCCGGGGCCGCGCGGGGGCGGCCTTCGAGCGCGTCGAGTTGGTCGTCGGCCGGGCAGCGCCCGCGCTCGGCGTAGCGGTCGGCGAACGCGGCGACGTCGGCGCGGAGTTCGGCCGCTTCGGGCAGCCGCGCCAGGGCCGAGTCGGCGGCGGCGAGGCAGGCGCGGACGGCGGGGCCGAGTTCGGGGTCGGCCGGGCCATGACGGGCGGCGCGCAGCCAGACGTCGAGCGCCGGCAGCGCGCGCCCCCGGGTGAGCGGCTCGGTGGCGCGCCACGCCTCCTCGGCGGCGCGCGGGTCGTCCAGCAGGACGCTGGCCACGGCCAGCGGCACGGTCCAGCCGTCGCCGGGCTGGGCGTCGATCATCCGCAGTTCGAGCCAGCCACGCGGCCGCACCGGCGGGAAGAGCGTGCCCAGGTGGTAGTCGAGGTCGGCCAGCGCCGGGGCGCGGGCGTCGGCGGTGGGGCCGCGCAGCCAGGAGCGGAAGGAACGGTTGGGCGGCGCCGTCCAGCTCGCCGGCGCGGCGCGGCGCACGCACAGCAGCGAGGCGTCCAGGGCGTAACGGGCCCACGCCGCGCGGGGGTCGGCGTGGCCGGTGGCGTGGCCGTTGCCGGCGTCAGCCGTCTCGCAGGACGCCTCCCCGGGCGCCTCCCAGGACGCCTCCCCGGGGGCCGGCGGGCGGGTGCGGCCCGGGTCGATCCGGGTCCACAGGGCCTGTCGGGTGGAGCGCCAGCCGGTGGGGCGGCCCAGCCAGAGCGGCGAGTTGGCGAAGGCGGCGGTCAGCACCGGACCCAGCCGGTGCGCCAGTGCCCAGCGGGCGCGGTAGCCCCGCGGTCCTTCGGACTCGTCGCCGGCGTCCACGCTGATCTGCACGGAGGCGGTGGCCCGCATGACGAGCCGGCCGCCCGGGCTCTGGCGGTCGAAGTAGCGCTCCATCGCCCGGTAGCGGGGGTGGTCCAGGACCCGGGGCGGGCTGCGGTGCGGGTCGAGGCCGAGGCCGACGGCCGCCAGGCCGGCGTCGGCGAGGGCGGCGCGGACCCGTTCCAGGTCGGCCCGGGTGGCGGCGACGCAGGCGGCGAGGGAGGGCGCCGGCGCGCTGCTGATCTCGACCTGGCCGCCGGGCTCCCTGGTCAGCCGGCCGCCGCCGGGCAGCGGCCCGGCGTCGGTGAGGCGGTCGAGGGCGGCGCGGGTCGCCGCGCCCGGCACCGGGGCGCCGGGGTCGTCGGGGCGCCACACCAGCCACTCCAGCTCGACACCGGTGCGGGCGGGCGGGCCCGGGGCGAAGCAGTGGGCGGCGACATGGGCCTCGGCGTCGCGTTCGCTCAGCGGCGCGGACGACGGCGCGAACGACGGCGCGAACGACGGCGGGGGCGGGGACGGGCGCGCGGGAGGGGGCGTGGGCGCCGGCGCGCGCTCGGCGGCACCGGCCGGGTCGTCCCTCGCGGGGCGAGACGCATCCGAGGCCATCCCGGCCGCCCTCCTTGCGATTCCGTTCTGACCCTTTGATCCTGTTTCGTCGGGCCAGTGGAATCACGGTAGGACGGCCGGGGGCGACCCGCCGGCGCTATACGGCCAGTCGGCGCACGGCCAGCTCCGCGTAGAGCGCGGCGCCCCGCGCCAGCACCGACTCGTCGAACGCGGCCAGCGGCGAGTGGTTGGTGGGCGCGGTCTCGGGGTCGGCGCCCTCGGGGGTGGCGCCCAGGAAGACCATGGCGCCCGGCACCTCGTCGATCACCCGGGAGAAGTCCTCGGCGCCGGTCAGCGGGCTCTCCATGGGCGAGAACCACTCCTCGCCGAACGTCTCCCGCACCGCGTCGGCGGCGAACGCGGTCTCGGCGACGTCGTTGACCGTGACCGGATACTGCTCCACGAACCGCGCGTCGACGCCGAGCCCGTGGGCGGCGGCCACCCCCTCGCAGACCGCGACCAGGCCCTCGGCGAGCCGGGACCTCGCCTCGTGGGAGAAGCTCCGCACGGTGGCGGCGAACCGGGCGTCGTCCGGGATGATGTTGGTGGCCGTGCCGGCGTGGAACCGGCCGACGGTCAGCACCACCGGGTCGAAGACGTCAAAGGCGCGGCTGACCCAGGTCTGGAGCGCCGTGACCATCTCGCAGGCCGCCGGGATCGGGTCCAGCGCGCGGTGCGGCGCCGAGCCGTGGCCGCCGGCGCCGCGCACCGTGACCTCCAGCACGCTGGAGGCGGCCATCGCCGGGCCGCCCCTGGCCGTGAAGACGCCGGCCGGCCAGCTGTGGGAGAGGACGTGCAGGGCGTAGGCGGCGACCGGGCGGTCGCCGGTGGCGTCCAGCAGGCCCTCCGCCAACATGTGGCCGGCGCCGTTGTAACCCTCCTCGCCCGGTTGAAACATCAGCAGTATGTTTCCGGCCAGTTGGTCCCTGTGCGCGGCCAACAGCCGGGCCGCGCCGGCCAACATGGCGGTGTGCAGGTCGTGGCCGCAGGCGTGCATCCGGTCGGCCTCGGCGGCGAACGGCAGGCCGGTGCGCTCGGCGACCGGCAACGCGTCCATGTCGCCGCGCAGCAGCACGGTGGGTCCCGGCCGCGCGCCGCGCAGCACGCCGGTGACCGAGGTCAGACCGGCGCCGGTGGTGACGTCGATGGGCAGACCGTCGAGCGCGGCCAGCACCGCCTCCTGGGTCCTGGGCAGCTGGAGGCCGATCTCGGGGATGGTGTGCAACTGACGGCGGAGCCGAACGAGTTCGTCGCTCATCGCCCTGGCGTCGTCGAGAAGGTTCATCGTGGAGTTCTTCCCAACTCTGGCCGGTTTCAGCGCTCTTCGCGGCCTCGGGATCGGGTTCCGTCAGAGGGGATCGGGCCGGTCACGGCGGTGGCCCCGGACCGGCGGACCGTCCGTGACGGCGGGGGTGATGATGGTGGCGTTCCCCTCCGGCTCGGTCGCAGCCCGCCCGGCGCGGTCGCTGACCCGGATCAGCAGCGCCACCAGCAGCCAGTTGGCGACCGTCGCCGAGCCGCCCTGGGCGAGGAACGGCAGCGCCTTGCCGGTGAACGGGATCAGCCCCGTGACCCCGCCCGTGATCACGAAGACCTGGAGCGCGAGCACCGTGGAGAGCCCGGCGGCCAGCAGCTTGCCGAACGGGTCGGGGGTGACCAGCGCCGCCCTGATCCCGCGCTGGACGAGCAGCGCGTAGAGCATCAGCACCAGCGTCATGCCCGCCAGGCCCAACTCCTCGCCGACCGTGGTCAGGATGAAGTCGCTGCGGCCGGCGAACCGCACCAGCCAGGAGTGCCCCTGCCCCAGACCCGTTCCGGTCAACTCTCCGGCGCCGAAGCTGAACAGGGCCTGCGCCGGCTGGTCCGAGACGATTCCGGCCGGCTGCTGGTCGGGCGGGAGGAACGCCGCCATGGGGTCGAGCCAGGCGCGCACCCGGCCCTGGACGTGCTCCTGGGTCGCGGCGACCGTGACCGTTCCCACCACGGCCAGCAGCGCGCCGAAGACCAGCCAGCCGATGCGGGCGGTGGCGATGTAGAGCATGGCCACGAAGACGCCGAAGAAGATCAACGAGGTGCCCAGGTCACGCTCGTAGAAGAGGACGACGAGGCTGACCGCCCAGACCAGCAGGATCGGGCCGACGTTCCGCCCGCGCGGCAGGGCCACGCCCAGCACCCGGCGGCCCACCAGGGCGAGCGCGTCGCGGTTGGCCATCAGATAGCTGGCGAAGAAGATCACGATCATGACCTTGACGAACTCGCCCGGCTGCACGGAGAAGGAGCCGACCGTGATCCAGCGCTTGGCGCCGTAGGTGTCCTCGCCGAAGAACGCGGGGGCGATCAGCAGCGCCATCGCGACCGCCATGCCGAGGTAGGGGTAGCGCTGGAGCGTGCGGTGGTGGCGCAGCACCACCAACGTCGCGATCAGCAGGGCCACCCCGATCACGGTCCAGCGGACCTGGTCGGGGGCGACGGGCGGCGAGAGCCCCGGGTCGTGGGCGAGGTGGGTGGCGTAGGCGTGGTCGAGCCGGTCCAGCAGGACGAGGCCGAGGCCGGTGAGCAGCACCGTGATCGGCAGCAGCAACGGGTCGGCGTAGCGGGCGAACCGGCGCACCACCAGGTGGGCGGCGAGCGCCAGGGCGCCCAGGCCCAGCGCGTGGGCGGGCAGGCCGGTCGGCAGCCGCTCTTCGAGGGTCAGGCCGACGATGGCGTGCCCGCCGGTGACGATCGCGATCGCGAAGATCACCAGCGCCAGTTCGACGTTGCGGCGGTGCGCGGTCCAGGCGCGCACCCAGGGCGGAACGTGCGGGCCCCGGCTGCCTCGGCCGGCCCGGCCGCCGCGCCGCCGGCCCGCGCCACGGCGGCGGGGCCCCCGCCCCGCGCGCGTGCTGCTGCTGCTGCGATTCATCCCCACCCCATGTGTCGTTCCGCACACGCGGCGACGACCCAGAGGGCCGTCGCGCCGGGCGGAGGCGAACGCCGTTTCGCAACCTACCCAGCGACGTTGGGCGCGTCACCCGGCGGGGGCCCGGCGCATGTCGGCCGAGGACCGGGGGTACCCGGACGCAACTATCGCTCGTCTCTGTTCGTCTTCAGGGTGGGGAGGGGGTGACGGCCCCGGTTTCGGCGCCGGCGCGCGATGGCCCAGGGTGACCGAGCAGGTGCCCGAACGGCGTCGGCGCGCGATGGGGACGTGTGGCCGGGCAGGGTACTCCATCGCCCAGAAAAAGATGCACTGGTTGGGAATTCTGTCCGGATTCCCGTCGTTAGATCGTTACGGGCTTGGGAGGCAAGGGGGCATCCCGGGTCCGGTCCGAGGAGGACCGTGTGTGATCACCTCGATCACCTTTGATCAATCGCAAGGGAGCACGTATGGCAACCCGTGCCGTCGCCCGGCGTCAGGACACCGATGACAGTGTCGCGACGGGCAGTGTCCGGTCCAGCGCGAGCAGCGATGCCACGGAGCGCGACCTGGTCGGAATGTATCTGGACGAGATAGCGCGCACCCCGCTGCTCGACGCGGCGAAGGAGGTCGAGCTGTCCCTCGCCATCGAGGCGGGGCTCTACGCCCGCCGCCTGTTGGAGGGGCTGGAGGAGCCCGCGGAGGGTGGGGCATCGGCCTCCGCCTCGCGGGAGGAGCTGGCGGAGCTGGTCCGCGAGGGCGAGCGCGCCAAGGACAGCTTCATCCGGTCCAACCTCCGCCTGGTCGTGGCCGTCGCCCGGCGCTACCCGCGCAGCGGACTGCCGCTACTCGACCTGATCCAGGAGGGCAACGCCGGCCTGGTCAGGGCGGTGGAGAAGTTCGACTACACCAAGGGCTTCAAGTTCTCAACCTATGCCACCTGGTGGATCAGGCAGGCCATCACCCGGTCGATAGCCGACCAGTCGCGCACCATCCGGCTGCCGGTGCACCTGGTGGAGGAGCTGGGCCGCATCCGCCGCGTCCAGCGCGAGTTCAACCGCGAGCACGGCCGCGAGCCCGAACCGGCCGAGGTGGCCGGCGAGTTGGGCTCCACGCCGGAGCGGGTGCAGGACGTGCTGGACTGGGCGCGCGACCCGGTCAGCCTGAACATGTCGGTGGACGACGAGGGCGAGACGCAGTTCGGCGACCTGCTGGAGGACACCTCGGCGGCCTCGCCCGAGCAGTCGGTGCTGGTGATGATGCGGCGGGAGGGTCTTGAGGACCTGATCAGCCGGCTCGACCAGCGCACGGCCGACATCATCAGGGCGCGCTACGGCATCGAGGACGGGCGCGAGCGCACGCTCACCGAGGTGGGCAAGCAGCACGGCCTGACCAGGGAGCGCATCCGGCAGATCGAGAAGCACGCGCTGCTGGAGCTGAAGCGGATGGCGAACGACTCCGGCTTCGACGCGGCGGCCTGACCCGGCCGCCCGTCGGGCGGGGCGGTCGCCCCAACCATCCCGGGACGGCCCGTCGTTGACGGCCGTCCCCCCTCACCGACTCGACGGCCCCGGTGCCCATGGGCACCGGGGCCGAGCGCTGCCGGAAGCAGGTGTGACGGTCAACACACCGACGCGGGGAAATAACCGGGGACCCCCTCCCCGTTGAGACCCGTGTCCGACACAAACGGGGAATCGCTCCCCGGTTGTTGAAATCCGCACCAGTTGACATCCGCGCCATTCGGCGCGGAAACACCAGACCGGTACATCCGTGGGGGGCAACGTGGAGAGCACCATCGCCAGGGGCGGGACGCGCGCCCCGCTGCGCGCCGACGCGGCGCGCAACCGGGAACGCATCCTGGTCGCGGCGCGGGAGGCGATCGTCGAGCAGGGGCCGGATGTGGCCCTGGACGAGGTCGCCCGCCGCGCCGGGGTGGGCAACGCCACCGTGTACCGGCACTTCCCCGACCGGGAGTCGCTGCTCCACCACGTGCTGATCCACGTCAGCGACCGGATCACCCAGCGCGCCCAGGAGGCGTTGGAGTCCGAACGCGATCCGTTCGAGGCCCTCAGCCGGATGATCCTCGACTCGGCCGACGAACGCGTGGGCGGTCTCTGCGGACTGCTCAGCCTCTCGGTCGACGTGCACGGGGCCGAACTGGCCGCCGGCCGCCAGCGGTTCCTGAAGGTCACCGAGGAGCTGCTGGCCAGGGCCCACGCCTCGGGGCAGCTGCGCGAGGACGTCGGAGCGGGGGACCTGCTGGTCGCCGTGAGCCGGCTCACCCTCACCGTGCCGGGCAGCACCTGCGCCCACGACAGCACCCTCGCCCGGCGACACCTCCAGATCTTCCTGGACGGTCTCCGCACGCCGCCGCGCAGCCAACTGCCCGGCAACCCCACTCACTTGGCGGACCTCAAGGACGAGTCCCGCTGACCGGCCCCCGGTGGCCGACGCGCCACCGATGAGTTCCACCTCACCGACCGGTCATTTCCACCAGCCCTCACCCGACACGCCCTGCCGGCGAAGCCTTGTCTTCTCCTGGCCCACTTCCGTCACTTCTGACCCTCCCCGATTGAGGTAACCACCCGATGCCACCCGACAACGCCACCCTGAGCAAGGCGCCGGTCGGCGCCGACCCTCGACGCTGGCAAGCCCTCTTCTTCATAGCGCTGGCCCAGCTGATGGTCGTGCTCGACGGCACGATCGTGAACATCGCCCTGCCCACCGCCCAGGCGGACCTCGACATCTCGGCGGGCAACCGCCAGTGGGTGATCACCGCCTACGCCCTCGCCTTCGGTGGCCTGCTGCTCTTCGGCGGCCGGGTCTCCGACCTGTGGGGACGGCAGCGCACCTTCGTGCTGGGCCTCGTCGGCTTCGCCGCGGCCTCCGCCCTGGGCGGCGCCGCCCAGAACGAGCTGATGATGTACGGCGCCCGGGCGCTCCAGGGCGCCTTCGGTGCCCTGCTCGCGCCGGCCGCGCTCTCGCTGCTGACCGTGATGTTCACCGACGCCAAGGAGCGCGCCAAGGCGTTCGGCGTCTTCGGCGCCATCGCCGGCGCCGGCGCGGCCGTCGGCCTGCTGCTCGGCGGCGTGCTCACCGAGTACCTGGACTGGCGCTGGACGTTCTATGTGAACGTGCCCTTCGCCGCCGTCGCCGTCGTCGGCGCCCTGCTGGTGATCCGCGAGCCGGCCGAGGCCCGCAACCGCTCGACCCTCGACGTGCCCGGGGTGCTCCTGGCCACGCTCGGCCTGGTCGCGCTCGTCTACGGCTTCAGCCGCGCCGAGCACGAGAGCTGGACCGAGACCTGGACCGTCGCCAGCTTCGTGGCCTCCGCCGTGCTGCTGCTCGCCTTCGTCATCGTCGAGTCCCGCGTCAGGGCGCCCCTGCTTCCGCTGCGCGTGATCACCGACCGCAACCGGGGCGGCACCTACCTCGCGTTCGCCCTCTCCGTGATCGCGATGTTCGGGCTGTTCCTCTTCCTGACGCTGTACCTCCAGGGCATCAGGGGCTACTCCCCGGTCGAGACCGGCTTCGCCTTCCTGCCGATGGTCTTCGGCATGGTGATCGGCTCCACCCAGATCGCGCCCCGGCTGTCCTCGAGGCTCGCACCCCGCTACCTGATGGGGCCCGGCCTGGGCGTCGCGGCGCTGGGGATGCTCTGGCTGACCCAGCTCGACCTCAACTCCTCGTACGCCGAGGTGATCCTGCCCGCGCAGTTCCTGCTGGGGCTCGGCATGGGCACCTCCTTCATGGCGGGGATGAGCCTGGCGACGTCCGGCGTGCGGCCCACCGACGCCGGCGTGGCCTCGGCCATGGTCAACACCGCCCAGCAGATCGGCGGCGCCATCGGCACGGCGCTGCTGAACACCATCGCGGCCAGCGCCAGCAGCAGCTACCTCGCCTCCCGCATCGCCGGAACCTCCGGCGAGGCCGCCCAGCTGCGGCTGGGCCTGGAGTCCGAGGTGCACGGCTACAGCGTCGCGATCTGGTGGGGCTTCGCCATCGTGGCGGCGGCCGCCGTGATCGCCTTCGCGCTGATCAACGCGCCCAGGAGCGGCGGCCCGGTGCTCAACGCCGACGGCGAGCTGGAGGGGCAGCCGGCCCCCGTCATGGCGCACTGACGCCGGGGGCGCCCCGGCGCCGGGGCCGGACACTGTCAACCGGCCCCACCGCCCGCCGGGGCGCCTCAGGGGCGCGCGGCCTGCCCGGTCCTTCGACCGGGGGCCGCGCGCCTTCGCATGGCCTCCGGTTGCCGAGGCCGGGGCGGGCGCGGCAGCGTGGACAGTGCGGTGGTCCCGGACGCGCGCCGACGCTCCGGGGCCACCGGCCCGCACCGCACCCGCCGCCGGCGGACACCCGCACAGCGCCGCAACCGCCTCCGGTGGACAACCGGGCCCCCGAGCCGCACCGCCCGGCGCAGCGGGCCCCCGAGCAGGGCTTGACGCCGGCCCTCGCGGTGTCGATGGGGCGTTTATCGGATGTCCAGCGCGACCGACCAGTCTGGTGGCATGTCGGGAGATCAACACGGCGGAGGACGCTGGTCCGGCCCTGCGGACGTCCTCACCCACGGCCAGCTGCTGCACATGGGCGAGAAGGCCGGCACGACGCTGCGCCGGCACGGGGTGGCCGAAGGGGACGCCGTCGCCGTACAACTGCCCATGTGCCTGGAGTCGGTGGTGGTCACCCTCGCCTGCCTGGCGATCGGTGCCCAACGCATCACGCTGCCGATAGGCGACCACCAGCGCTTCGTCCGCGACCGGCTCAACGGCTGCCGGGCCAGGGTCGTCGTCTGCGCCGACGCCTGCGAGATCGACGGCCGCGTCCACGCCGTGAAGTCGGCCATGAACCGCGTCCTGGAGGAGTGCCCCGACGTGCGGTCGGTGCTGGTGGTCAGGCAGCTCGCCCGGCCCGTGCCGTGGGAGCCCGGGCGCGACCGCTGGTGGCACGAGGAGCTGCACCCCCGCACCCTGCCGCCCCGGCCTTATCCTGGCCGCATGAGCGAGCTGAACCCGGAGGACCAGCGCCAGGGAGCCGAACGGCTCGTCTTCGACGATCCGCTCGCCGGCCGTTCGTCCGACGACAGCGACCACGGCTGGGGCGAGGGCTCGCCCGAGGACGCCGCCGACGGCAACCTGGCGCGCCTGATCGACGAGCGGCCGCCGCACCACATCTGAGACGACGGCCGCCCCGCCGGCTACTCGTCGTCGCCCTCGGCCGAGCCCGGGCCCTCGCGCCGCTCGCCCGACGCCTCCCCCGTCTCCGCGCCGGGCGCCCGCCGCTGGGCGCCGACCGAGGCCACGCCCGGGGCCGCGACGCCGGCCGCGCCACCCGTCCGCAGGGCGATCAGCTCGTCGCGGATCTCCGCCAGCAGCTCCACGTCGGTCTTGGCCTCCGGCTCCACCGGCTGCTTCGCGCGCCGCCGCTCCAGGTACCGGGTCATGGGCAGGATCATCAGGAAGTAGACCACCGCCGCGGTGATCAGGAAGGTCAGTGAGGCGCTGATCACCGAGCCCCAGCGGATCGAGATGCCGCCGCTCTCGTCGCAGACCCCCCGCAGACACGAGTCGTAGTCGTCCAGGCTCTGGGTGCCGAAGGCTCCCACCACGGGGTTGATGACGCCCTCGACCACCGAGTTCACGATGTTGGTGAAGGCGGCTCCGATGACCACGGCGACCGCGAGGTCGACCACGTTCCCCCGCATCAGGAAGCTGCGAAAACCGTCCAGGGTGTTCCGCACGCCCGCCAGCCGCTGCCCGCCGCTCCGATCTTCCTGGTTCACCGTGGTGCCTTCCTGCCGCTCCGCCCGGGCGCGGTGCGCCGAGCGGTCCGTGCGCTCTCGTCGATCCGTGCCGGTCACCGTGCACCACGCGTGGACGGGCTGTCCAATCCAGAAACCACCGCAGCAGCGCCCTCACCATCGGGCCACCGCCAGCCGGGAGCCCGCCGCCGCGCCCGTCAGCTCGACCGCCGTCTCCGCGTCGACCGAGACCACCAGCTGCCCGCCGAGACCGTCCGGCCCCGCGGCGAACGCCTCGCCCTCCGCCGGCGCGGGCACCCCGATCACCCGCACCCCGCTGGCCACCAGCCGCGCCTCCCCGGCGCCCGAAGCGGCGCCCGGGACGGCCGGCGGGCTTCCGTCCTCCGAGGCTCCGGCGGCATAGAGATCGACGCGGTCGCCGACCTCCAGCAGGCGCAGCGAACCCGGGTCGGCGATGCGCAGCGGCAGCTCGACGACCCTGGGCTCCGGCGGCCTCGCCGGCCGCTCGCCGCCGTCGCTCTTCGACTCACGCGGACCGTCAGCACCCCCGCTGACCAGGCCGCCTTCCTCCCTCTCCGCAGGCGGGCCGCCCTGCGTCAGCAGGGTCAGCAGCGCGGAGGCGACCAGCGCCAAGGCGCCCGCCAACAGCCGCCGCCCGCGCCCGGGCCGCCACAGCCGCCGGCGCCCGACGCGTGGCCGGATCGGCGGAAACGCCGGCACCACGACGGACTCCACCCCCGTGACGCCCGACGGACGCGGGGCACCGGCGGCGGCGAGGGAACCGGGGCCGGCCGGCGCCCCCCGGCCGGCGCCGGCGCGCGGCTCGGCAGGATCAGAGAAGGGGGCCCGCAGACGCTTGACGAAGGAGTTCATGGCGCCACCCTGCCCGCCGCGCGCCGATCCCGCTGGGGCCTGTGGACAACCCTCGGCCTGTGGAAAAACCCCTCACCCGAACGTGTGACACGCGAGCCCGACCAACGGTCGTACGAGCCCCGCCGACGGTCGCGCGAGCGCCGCCGACCGCCCCCTCCTACACCGCCCGGGCGGCCGAACACCCCACGCGCCGGCGGGTGTTGGGCCGTGAAACCGCCGCGCCCGCCGCGCGCCCCGACCGGGCCCTCAGGGCAGGGCGATCCCCGGGTCCTGGCCAGCCAGCGCCGAGGCGCACAGACAGTCGCGCCGCTCGGGCAGCCGACCCACCACGTCGAAGAGGACGTCCCGCAGCCGCCCCACGTTGCGGCCGAACACCTCCAGCACCTCCGCGTGCGAGACTCCCTCGCCCGCCTCGGCGCCCGCGTCCAGGTCGGTGACCAGGGCCAGCGACGTGTAGCACAGCTCCAACTCGCGCGCGAGGGCCGCCTCGGGGTGGCCCGTCATGCCCACGACCGACCAGCCCTGCGCGGCGTGCCAGCGGGACTCCGCACGGGTCGAGAAGCGCGGCCCCTCGATCACGCACATGGTGCCGCCGTCCACCGCGTCCCAGTCACGCCCGCGCGCCGCGTCGAGGGCGACCCGGCGCCCGGCCGGGCAGTACGGGTCGGCGAGCGAGACGTGCACCACCCGGGAGCGCTGCCCGTCGGGCCGGGTCTCGCCGTCGAAGTAGGTGCCGACGCGGCTCCTGGTGCGATCGACCAGCTGGTCGGGCACCAGCAGGGTCCCGGGTCCGTACTCGGGGCGCAGCCCGCCCACGGCGCAGGGTCCCAGCACCTGGCGCACGCCCACCGAGCGCAACGCCCAGAGGTTGGCGCGGTAGTTGATGCGGGCGGGCGTGAGGTGGTGCCCCCGCCCGTGCCGGGGCAGAAACGCCACGCGCCGCCCCGCGACCTCGCCGAGGAACAGCGCGTCGCTCGGCGGCCCGTAGGGGGTGTCGACGGTGATCTCGGTCACATCGTCCAGGAACGCGTAGAACCCGGAGCCACCGATCACGCCGATCTCGGCGAGCGGCTCGCCCGTCGGGACCGTCACGGCCTCGCTCGCCGAGCCCCCGCTCACGGAGTCAGAGCCCCCGGAGGAACCGGTCGAGTTCATGCGGCGGAGGCCGCCGCGCCCGCGCTCTTGGAGGGGCCGCTGGTCAGCCCGGCGCCGCCCGAGGTGGCCGCCGACGCCGAGGAGCCAGCCCCGGAGGAACCCGAGGACCCAGAGGAGGAACTGGAGGAAGAACCGGAGGAGGAGTCGGACTTCTCGCCTTTGCCACCGCCCGACGCGCCCCCGCCCGCCGGGCTGCTGCTCGACGAGGCGTTGCGGCTGTCGTTGCGGTAGAAGCCGGAGCCTTTGAAGACGATGCCGACCGCCGAGTAGACCTTCTTCAGGCGCCCCTGGCAGCTGGGGCACTCGGTCAGCGCGTCGTCGGTGAACTTCTGCACCACCTCAAGACCCTCGTCGCACGCGGTGCACTGGTACTGATAGGTCGGCACGTCTTCCTCCTGGCACTCTGCACTGTGGAGTGCTAACGACGACCCATCGTGCAACATTCCGGGGCCGGAAGTCCACCGCAGTCGCCTGTGACCCGCCCGTCACGCTCCCCGTAGGCTCACCCCAGTGGCCGTATGTCTATGGTTGCTTCCACCCGCTCAGCTGCCCTGTGAAGGACAGAGATGCCCGCCAAGAAGCCCAGGCGACGCGGTCGTCTGATCGTGATCGCGCTCGTCGTGCTGCTCGTGGCCGGTGTCGGCTACGGCGCCTGGTGGAGTGTGTCCACCGTGCGCGCGTCGTTCCCCCAGGTCTCGGGGGAGATCGCGATCGACGGGCTCTCGGCGCCCGTGACGGTGGAGCGGGACGCCAACGGCATCCCCCAGCTCTACGGCGACACGGCCACCGACCTGTTCCGCGCCCAGGGTTATGTGCACGCCCAGGACCGGTTCTGGGAGATGGACGTGCGGCGGCATATGACCGCCGGACGCCTTTCGGAGATGTTCGGTGAGGACCAGGTCGAGACCGACGCCTTTCTCCGCACGCTCGGTTGGCACCGGGTCGCCCAGGAGGAATTCGACAACGAACTGTCGGAAGAGACCAAGGAGTTCCTGGTCGCCTACTCGGAGGGCGTGAACGCCTATCTCGCCGAGCACAGCGGCGAGGAGATCTCCGTCGAGTACGCGGCGCTGGACCTGGTCAACGACTACCGGCCCGAGGAGTGGCAGCCGGTCGACTCCGTGGCCTGGCTCAAGGCGATGGCCTGGGACCTGCGCGGCAACATGGAGGACGAGATCGACCGCGCCTTCATGTCCGAACGGTTCACTCCGGAACAGATCGAGGAGCTTTATCCGGAGTACCCGTACGACCGGAACCGCCCGATCGTGACCGAGAACGGCGCGGACGAGGACACGGACGGCGGCGACTTCTACCCGGTCGAGGACCCGGTCGAGGACCCGGACGGCGTCCAGGACGCGGCCGACGGCGTCACCACCCAGCTCGGCTCGCTCTCCGAGACCCTCGACGAGATCCCCGCGCTGCTGGGCACCAACGGCTCGGGCATCGGCTCCAACTCCTGGGTGGTGCACGGCGACTACACCACCACCGGCAAGCCGCTGCTGGCCAACGACCCGCACCTGGCCCCCTCGCTGCCCGGCGTCTGGTACCAGATGGGGCTGCACTGTTCCGAGGTGACCGAGGAGTGCCCGTTCGACGTCTCGGGCTTCACGTTCTCCGGAATGCCGGGCGTGATAATCGGCCACAACCAGGACATCGCCTGGGGCCTGACCAATCTGGGCGCCGACGTGACCGACCTGCGTCTGGAGAAGCTCGACCACGGCAACTATCTGCGCGACGGTGAACAGGTTCCCTATGACACCCGAACCGAGGAGATTCGGGTGGCCGGCGGGGAGACCAGGGAGATCACCGTTCGTTCCACCGTCAACGGGCCCATCGTCTCGGACCGGCACGAGGAGTTGGAGGCCCTGGGGAACAGCGCGCCCGTGGACGCCGGCGCTCCCGACCGGGGCAGCGGCTACGCGGTCTCGCTCAACTGGACGGCGCTGCGGCCCTCCAACACGATGGACGCCGTCTTCGGGCTCAACGCCGCCCGCGACTGGGACGAGTTCCGCGCCGCCGCCCAGGACTTCGCCGTGCCCTCGCAGAACCTGATCTACGCGGACACCGAGGGCAACATCGGCTACCAGACCCCGGGCCAGATCCCCATCAGGGGCGCGGGCGACGGGCGTTACCCCTCGCCGGGCTGGGACTCCTCCTACGACTGGACCGGGTTCATCCCGCAGGACGAGCTTCCCTGGGAGTTCAACCCCGAGCGCGGCTACATCGTCACCGCCAACCAGGCGGTGATCTCCCCGGACGACTACGCCTACCACCTCACCGACGACTGGAGCTACGGCACCCGCAGCCAGCGCATCGAGGACCTGATCCAGACCACCGTCGAGGACGGCGGCAAGATCTCGATGGGCGACATGCAGGACATCCAGCTGGACAACAGCAACGAGATGGCCAAGATCCTGGTCCCACGCCTGCTGGAGATCGACATCTCCGATCCCTATGTCCGCGAGGCCCAGGAACTGCTGGAGGGCTGGGACTTCAGCCAGGACTCCGACTCGCCGGGCGCCGCCTACTACAACGCGGTCTGGCGCAACCTGCTCCAGCTGGCCTTCGGCAACAAGATGCCCAAGGAGCTGCGGGTCGAGGACCAGTGCCTGTGGGTGCGGCCGGCCGACGACTCCGAGCCGATGGAGGACCTCGACGGCGAGGAGCGGCTGGTCGAGGAGTGCGGCGAGCGCTCCCCCGACACGGCCCAACCGGACGGCGGCGACCGCTGGTTCGAGGTGGTGCGCAACCTGTTGGAGGAGCCGGACAGCGAGTGGTGGAGCACGCCGGCCACCGCCCAGGCGGCAGGCGCCGAGAACCTGGACGAGCTGCTGGCGCGGGCCATGCGCGACGCCCGCTGGGAGCTGACGGCCGAGCTGGGCAAGGACATCGACACCTGGAGCTGGGGCCGGCTGCACCAGCTGATGCTCAACAACCAGACGCTCGGCACCGAGGGCCCTGGCCCGGTTCAGTGGTTGCTCAACCGGGGCCCGTGGAACATGGCCGGCGGCTCCGACGCGGTGGACGCCACCGGATGGAACGCGGCCGGCGGCTACGACGTGACCTGGGTGCCGTCGATGCGCATGATCGTCAACCTCGACGACCTCGACGAGTCGCTCTGGATCAACCTCACGGGCGCGTCCGGCCACGCCTACCACGCCAACTACACGGACCAGACCGACCTCTGGGCCAGGGGCGAGTACCTGCCCTGGCCCAGCAGCCAGGAGGCGGTCACCGAACGGTCGAGCAACACCCTCAACCTGACCCCGGCCGCCGGAGGCTGACCACGCCGCGCGGCGGGCCGGGGTGCGCTGCGCCGGCGCACGGTGGGCCGGCGCACGGTGGGCCGGAGGGTGCGCACCGGTTCACCGCGTGAACCGGTGCACGCCCTCCGGCGTGAGCGCCGCGTGCACGCGCCGGTCATGGGGCTCGTCGGGCACCACGTCGACGACCTCGTGCCCGTAGACCAGCGCCACCAGCGCGGGATCGGCCCCGGACTCGGCGAGCCTGGCCAGCGCGCGGTCGTAGGAGCCGCCGCCGCGCCCCATGCGCACCCCGCGCCCGTCCACCGCGAGGCCGGGCAGCAGAACGGTGTCGGCCCAGGTCACGGCGTCGGGGCCGAGACGGCGGCCGGACGGCTCCAACAGGCGGACGCGGCCGGCGTGTTCGGCCTCGACCAGCCGGCCGTGGCCCTCGAACTCCGCCCAGTCCAGGTCGTTGTCCGCGAGCAGCACCGGCAGCAGCACCTGCACGCCCCGCTCGCGCAGCGCGCGCAACAGCGGCCCGGTGCCCGGTTCACGCCCCACCGAGACATAGGCGGCCACCGTGCCGGCCTCGGCCAACTCCGGCAGCTCCAGGGCCCGTTCGGCCAGCGCCTCGGCCGCCTGGGCCACCTCGTCGTCGGCCAGCGCCGCCCGCACCGCCGACAGGTCGCGGCGCAGCGCGCGCTTGAGCCGGGCCGAGTCAGTCACCGCCATGCCACCGCCCCCGTTCCCGCCGTGCGCCCCGTCCGGGCCGCCGTCACCGTCGGACGGCTGGTCGCCCCGGTCCCTCGCGCACCGCCCCGCCGTGCGCTCCGCGTCTTTGGTTTCACAACCGTCCCTTCCACCACACCGTTCGATAAGCGGCACGTAACCAGTAGGCACCCCACACGCCAAAACTGTTCACAACACGACGCCTCCGGGGCAAGTGTCGGGAACACACAGGCCAGATGGATAAAGTGACCGGCATGACCTCAGCACGCCCCCGGATCAGCAAGGCTGTCATTCCCGCCGCCGGTCTCGGCACTCGGTTTCTTCCGGCGACCAAGGCCACGCCCAAGGAAATGCTGCCGGTGGTCGACCAGCCGGCGATCCAGTACGTGGTCGAGGAGGCGACGGCCGCCGGCCTGACGGACGTTCTGATGGTCACCGGCCGCAACAAGCGCGCCCTGGAGGACCACTTCGACCGCAACTACGAGCTGGAGGACGCGCTCCGCCGCAAGGGCGACAGCGAACGTCTCGCCCGCGTCCAGCAGTCGACGGCCCTCGCCACCATGCACTACGTCCGCCAGGGCGACCCCAAGGGCCTTGGCCACGCGGTGCTCTGCGCCGAACCCCACGTCGGCGACCAGCCGTTCGCCGTCCTCCTCGGCGACGACCTGATCGACCCGCGCGACCCGCTCCTCACCGAGATGATCAAGGTGAGGGAACGCCACGGCGGCAGCGTGATCGCGCTGATGGAGGTGGCGCCCGAGCAGATCCACCTCTACGGCTGCGCGGCCGTCGAACCGGCGGCGGACGGCGTGCTGCGGGTGACGGGCCTGGTCGAGAAGCCGCCGAGCGGCGAGGCGCCCAGCTCGTACGCGGTGATCGGGCGCTATGTCCTGGACCCGGTCGTCTTCCGGGTGCTCGCCCAGACGGCGCCGGGCAGGGGCGGCGAGATCCAGATCACCGACGCCCTCCAGGCCATGGCCGCCGACCCGGGCCTCGGCGGCCCGGTGCACGGGGTGACGTTCAAGGGCCGGCGCTACGACACCGGCGACCGCGCCGACTATCTGCGGTCCATCGTCCGGCTGGCCTGCGAACGGCCCGACCTGGGCCCGGAGTTCCGGTCCTGGCTGCGGACCTATGTGGCGGAGGAGTTGCCGCGCCTTGACTGACAGCCACGGCCAGGCCGGGGACCACGCCGGGGGCAACGGCGGGCCAGCGCCCGGCGTCCGTTCCCCCACCGGCCCCTGGTCGGTCGACGAGCACCTGGCGGACGTGCTCAGCGCGGTCCGCCCCCTGGAGCCCATCGAGCTGCCGCTGCTGGACGCCCAGGGCTGCCTGCTCACCGAGGACGTCACCGTGCCGGCCGCGCTGCCGCCGTTCGACAACAGCTCGATGGACGGCTACGCCGTGCGGGTCGCCGACGTGGACGGCGCCAGCGAGGCGTTCCCCGCCGTGTTGAGCGTGGTCGGCGAGGTGGCCGCCGGCAGCGGGACGCTGCCCCGGGTCGGGCCGGGGCAGGCGGCGCGGATCATGACGGGCGCGCCACTGCCGCCCGGCGCGGAGGCCGTGGTCCCGGTGGAGTGGACGGACGGCGGGACCGGCGGCGGCCCGGCCGTGGACATGACGGGCCCGGCGGGCGCCGAGGTGCGGGTGCACCGCGCGCCGGCGCGCGGACAGTTCGTGCGCGCCCGGGGCAGCGACGCCGCGCTGGGGACGGTCGCGCTGACCGCCGGCACCCCGCTGGGCCCGCCGCAGCTCGGCCTGCTCGCCGCGCTGGGCCGCGCCTCCGTGCCGGTCCGGCCGCGCCCGCGCGTGGTGGTGCTCTCCACCGGCAGCGAACTGGTCCCGCCGGGCGCCCCGTTGGGCCCGGGGCAGATCCATGACTCGAACAGCTTCATGCTGGCCGCCGCCGCCAGGGACGCGGGCGCCGTCGCGCACCGGGTGGCGGCCGTGGCCGACGACCCGGGCACGCTGCGCGCCACGCTGGAGGACCAACTGGCCAGCGCCGACCTGCTGGTGACCAGCGGCGGGGTCAGCGTCGGCGCCTACGACGTGGTCAAGGAGGCGCTGACGGACCTGGACCCGGCGTTCGGCTCGGTGACGTTCCGCAGGCTCGCCATGCAGCCGGGCAAGCCCCAGGGCTTCGGGCTGGTCGGCAGCGCGCGTTCCCCGCTCTTCGCGCTTCCGGGGAACCCGGTCTCCGCGTATGTCTCGTTCGAGCTGTTCGTCCGCCCGGCGCTCCGCGCGCTGGCCGGACACCCGGGCGGGACGCTGACCCGGCCGCGCGCCAGGGCCCGGCTGCTGGCCGACGCCCCGCTGCCGTCCCCCGGCGGCCGGCGACAGTACCTGCGCGGGCGGTACGAGCCGCCCGCATCGGGCACCGGGCCCGGCACGGTGCGGCCGGTGGGCGCGGCCGACTCGCACCTGGTCGCCGCGCTGGCCCGGGCCGACGCCCTGATCGAGATCCCCGAGGACACCACTCAGGCCGCCCCCGGTGGGGAGTTCGCGGTGGTGCTCCTGGGGTGAGCGGAGGGGTACCGTAAGCCGTCATGAACAGCCCTCGTCTCAGCCACATCGACGACACGGGTGCGGCTCGGATGGTCGACGTCTCGGAGAAGGCCACGACCACCCGCACCGCACGGGCCACCGGCAGGGTGCTGGTGTCGCCCGAGGTCGTGGCGCTGCTGCGGGGTGGCGGGGTGCCCAAGGGCGACGCCCTGGCGACGGCCAGGATCGCCGGGATCATGGGCGCCAAGCGCACCCCCGACCTCATCCCGCTCTGCCACCCGCTGGCGGTCTCCGGCGTGAAGGTCGACCTGGAGGTCGCCGACGACGCGGTGGAGATCGCCGCCGAGGTGCGCACCACGGACCGGACGGGCGTGGAGATGGAGGCGCTCACGGCGGTCTCGGTCGCCGCGTTGACGGTGGTGGACATGGTGAAGGCGGTGGACAAGGCGGCGGTCATCAGCGACGTGCGCGTCGAGGAGAAGACCGGTGGCGCGTCCGGGGACTGGAGCCGACGCCGATGAGCGAGCCGTTGAACGGGGCGGCGGCCGCCGGGTCCACGGGCGGCGGGCCGTACCGCGCGCTGGTCGTCACCGCCTCCCACCGTGCCGCCGCCGGCGTCTATCCGGACACCGGCGGGCCGCTGTTGGTCGAGGGGCTGGCCGAGTTGGGCTTCGCCGTCGAGGGCCCCGTGGTGGTGCCCGACGGGGAGCCGGTCGCCGAGGCGCTGCGCGCTGCGGTCGCCGAGGGCCATGACGTGGTGCTCACCACCGGGGGCACCGGGATCTCCCCCACCGACGCCACCCCGGAGGCCACCCGCCGGGTGCTCGACCACGAGGTGCCGGGCATCGCCGAGGCGATCCGCGCGGCCGGGCGGGAGAAGGTGCCGACCGCGGCGCTCTCCCGTGGGCTGGCCGGCGTCGCGGGGCGCACCCTGATCGTCAACCTGCCCGGTTCCACCGGCGGCGTCCGCGACGGGCTCGCGGTGCTGCGCCCGCTGCTGCGGCACGCGGTGGACCAGCTGCGCGGCGGCGACCACCCGTCGTGAACGCGTCCTGGAGCGTCGAGTTGGCCCTCGGCGAGGTCGGACTGCGACCCATCAGACAGCGGGACCATCGCGCCTGGCGCGAGGTCAACCAGCGCAACCGCGACTGGCTGCGCCCCTGGGAGGCCACGATCCCGCCCCCGCCGCACGGCCATCTGGCGCCGCGCCGGCCCACGTTCCGGCAGATGGTGCGGCATCTGCGCGCCGAGGCGCAGTCGGGGCGGATGCTGCCGTTCGTCGTGACCTACCAGGGGCGGCTGGCCGGGCAGTTGACGGTGGCGGGCATCACCTGGGGCTCGATGTGCTCGGCGCACATCGGCTACTGGGTCGACCGCGCCGTCGCCGGCCGTGGCGTGATGCCGTCGGCGGTCGCGCTCGCCGTCGACCACTGTTTCCTGACGCTCGGGCTGCACCGTGTGGAGGTCTGTATTCGTCCGGAGAACGGGCCGAGTCGACGCGTGGTGGAGAAACTGGGATTTCGTGAAGAGGGGGTGCGGCCGCGCTTTCTGCATATCGACGGCGGCTGGCGCGACCACCTCGTCTTCGCGTTGACCGCCGAGGAGGTCCCCCAGGGTCTCGTGCCCCGCTGGCGTCAGCGGAACGCGGCGACCGGACGGGATGACACCCCGCCACCTCGCGGCTCCGCACCGGGGTCGACCGGAGGCCCGTCGCACGGCCCATCACACGACGGCCCCTCACGTGAGGGGCCCTCACACGAGGACTCCCCCCGTAAATAAGAAATCTGTTCGAATTTCGGGGTGAAGAACGCCACGCGGATAGCCGAACGCACGGCCGACTTCATAACAATCCGAAGAAAGCCCTGGGATGACCGCCTGATCGTGCGACACACCGCCCAATTTGGCAGATGGACCCCCGCCTACCCCTCTACGGTGTGACCGTGAGCAGCAGTGGCCTCATCTTCGCAATGATCGTCGGGGCCTGGGCCGCGTACCTCGTGCCGATGTGGCTCCGCCGGCAGGACGAGTTGAACGACTCCCGCCCGACGGAACGCTTCAGCACCGCCATCCGGCTGCTGACGCGCGGTAAGCGCGCGCCCGCACCGGCCGAGCAGGGGGACACAGCGGAGAACGGCCCGGCCGCGCCCGACGCCCCGGACGGCTCCGCCGACCTCCGGGCCTTCGCCGAGCCCGTGACCACGGTGGGATCGGCCGCCACCTCGTCACCCGCCGAACCGGCCGACGACCCGGCTCCGGGGAACGCCTCCCCGACCGGCAGACCCTCGGCGTCCTCGGCGGGCAGACCTTCGGGGGGCGCGGCCTCCGGCGGCCCGACCGGGGGCACGGCCGGCAGCTCCTCGGGGGCGCAGCAGGGCAACGGTCAGCGCGCGAGGGTCCTGGCCCGCCGGCGGCGCACCACCATGGTGCTCTTCCTGGCCTTCACCCTGCTCGGCATCTTCGCGGTCTCCACCAGCACGAGCCTGCTCTGGCTGCCGGCGATCCCGGGACTGCTGCTTGTCGCGTACATGGTCCACCTGCGCAAGCAGGAGCGCCGCCGGTGGGCGGTCGCGGTGGACCGCCGGCGCGCGGAGGAGGCCGCGCGCCGGCTGCGGGAGCGCGGCCAGGCGACGCCGGAGCCGACGGCCGAGCCGGCGCCGGCTCGGGATCGGGCTCCGGCTCGCGCCCGGACTCGGGATCGGGCTCGGGCTCGGGAGGAGCCGGCCAGGGCGGTCGTCGAGCAGACCGACCACGCGGAGTGGGTCGACGACCAGCAGCGCGACCACGCGGCCGCGCCCGAGGACCCGGCGCAGGGCTGGGACCCGGCGCCCGTTCCGTTGCCGACCTATGTCAAGGCGCCGGTGGCGCCGCGCACCTCGCGGGGGGTGGACCTCGACGCCCCCGACACCTGGAGCGCGGCCCGCTCCACGACGGCCGGGACCCCGCAGCAGCCGCCGGCGCCCCGCGCCGAGCCGAAGGGGCCGCAGCGCACCCCGCTCTTCGACCAGTACGCGGACGACGACCGCCGCCGGGCCGCCGGCGAGTAGCCGCCCGGCCAGGCCGGACGCCCCCCGGGGACCCGGCCGGCCGGCGGCCGGGAGCGGACGACTGCGGATTTCGGCCCACCCTCCTCGGAGTGCTAGAGTTCTGGCGTCCGCACGGGCCTGTAGCGCAGCCTGGTAGCGCATCTCGTTCGCAACGAGGGGGTCAGGGGTTCAAATCCCCTCAGGTCCACAGACAGGACCGTTCACGAAACCAGGTGTGAGCGGTTGCCGAGATCCCGTCCGATCGTCTCGATCGGACGGGATCTCGGCGTTTCCGGTCCCTCGTGCGGGCCGGCCGGCCGGGGGCGCTGGTCTACTCCGCAGCGGTCGGGGTCGGGGCGCGGCGGGCCGGGGCCAGCACGAGGAGGGCGGCCAGGGCGAGGGCGGCGCCGATCCACAGGACGCTGGTGGTGGCGATGCCGTCGACGGCCAGGCCGCCGAGGAGGGCGCCCAGCGCGATGGACAGGTTGAACGTGGAGACGTACAGCGAGGAGGCGGCCTCGGCGGTGTCAGGTGCCGCGTCGAGAATCCAGGTCTGGAGGGTGACCGGCACCGCCCCGTAGCCCAGGCCCCACAGGACCATGAGGGCCGCCGCGCCGGCGACGGAGGGCTCGGCGAGCGCGAGGAGCACCATGGCCAGCGTGAGCACCACGGAGATGGCCGCCGCGGTCTGCGGCAGCCACCTGGCCACGAGGGCCCCGGCGAGGAAGTTGCCGGTGATGCCGGCGACTCCGAAGACCAGCAGCAGCGCGCCGATCAGGCCCGGGTCGACGCCGCCCTCCTGGAGGATCGGCCGGACGAAGGTGTAGGCCAGGAAGTGGCCGGTGATCACGAGGAACGTGAGGGCGATCCCGGCCCGCACGCCCGCGTTGCCCCGGAAGACGCCCGGCAGTTCCGCGAAGGTGATGGTTTGTCGCGCCGGCACCGCCGGCATCAGGAAGACCATGCAGGTGAGGGCGACGAGGCCCAGGACGCCCACGGCGGCGAACGCGGTCCGCCAGCCGCTGAGGTCGCCGAGGAACGTTCCGGCGGGGACGCCGAGGACCGAGGCGGCCTCGACGCCGCCGAAGATGACCGCCATCGCCCGGGGAACGTGCCTCTCCGGCACCAGGCGCAGCGCGATCCCGCCGGCGATGGCCCAGAAGCCGCCGACGCTGACGCCGATCAGCACCCTGGCGGCCAGGACGACGGTGAAGCTGGTGGCGAGGGCGGAGGCGAGGTTGGCCGCGCCCATCAGGCCGATCAGGACCACCAGCACGGCGCGGCGGTCCAGGCGCCCCGTGGCCACCGTGACCACGGGCGCCGAGACGGCCGCGACCAGGCCGGGAACGGTCACCATCAGCCCCGCGCTGCCCTCGGACACCTCCAGGGCGGAGCCGACCTCGGTGAGGAGACCCACGGGCAACAGTTCGGAGGTCATCAGCGAGAAGATGCCCAGGGTCACCGCCAGGACGGCGAGCCAGCCCCTGACGGGCGAGCGGTCCGTGCTGGCGGCCGCCGGTGGGGCCTCGGTGGTCACGACGTCATCAGCCTTTCGTCGACGGGTGGTTCGGGTGCGGGGCGAGGTCCGGCTACGGGGTGCCGGGCGTCTTGCGGGTCGCGACGTTCATCCGGTTCCACGCGTTGACGGTGAGGATCAGCGCGATGAGCTGGGCGAGTTCCCGCTCGTCGAACCGCTGCGCGGCCTCCTGGTAGACGTCGTCGGGCACGCCACGGGGCAGGAGCGTGACGGCCTCGGTCAGCGCGAGGGCGGCCCGTTCCTCCGCGGTGTACAGACTGGACTCCTGCCAGGCCGCGAGCTGGTGGACGCGCTCCTCGGTCTCCCCGGCCCGGCGGGCGTCGGTGGTGTGGTAGTCGACGCAGTACGCGCAGCGGTTGATCTGGGAGGCCCGGATCTGCACCAACTCCAGCAGCACCGGGTCGAGTCCCTCGCGAGCGGCGGCGTCGAGGGCCAGGACGGCCTTGAAGACCTTGGGGGCGACGGCGGAGAAGTTCATGCGCTCAGGGATCTGGATCGTTGACATGCCTCGACCGTAAGAGCGGAAAAGTCCCCGAGTATGGTGCATTTCCATGGCAGAAACGTGGGCCAATGTGCCGGAGTCGGGGGCCGACCTCCATCTGGACCTCTCCGGGGAGGGCAGCCTCCGAGGCCGGCTGATGCGCGCCCTGCGGGAGGCCATCCGTTCCGGCCGGCTCGCGCCGGGCACCCGGCTGCCGCCGCACCGCAGCCTCGCCCACGACCTGGGCATCGCCCGCAACACCGTCGCCAACGCCTACGCCGAACTCGTCGAGGAGGGCTGGCTGTACGCCCGCCAGGGCTCCGGCACCCGCGTCGCCCGGCGCGCCACGCCGCTCCCGCTGGACCGTGCGCGCCCCTCGCTCCACCCGCACCGCCCACGCGTCGCGCACAGCCTGATGCCGAGTTCGCCCGACGCCGCCGCGTTCCCGCGCTCTGCCTGGCTCACCTCCACCCGCAGGGCCGTCGCCGCGGCCCCCAACGACGCCTTCGGGGTGGGCGATCCGCGCGGCCGGGCGGAGCTGCGCGAGGCGCTCGCGGAGTATCTGGCGCGCGCCAGGGGCGTGCGCACCGAGCCCGACCGGATCGTGGTCTGCTCCGGCTTCGCCCACGCGCTCCAGCTGCTGGGCGGCGTGCTGACGGCCGGCCCGGTCGCGGTGGAGTCCTACGGGCTGGACTTCCACCGGGAGCTGTTCGAGGGGGCGGGCCGGCGCACGGTCCCGCTGTCGGTCGACTCGCACGGGGCCCGGATCGACGAACTGCCCGGCACCGGCGCGCGGGCCGTCCTGCTCACGCCGGCGCACCAGTTCCCCACCGGCGGGCCGCTGCACCCGGAACGCCGGGCGGCCGTCGTCGACTGGGCCCGTTCCCACGGTGGCCTGGTGCTGGAGGACGACTACGACGGCGAGTTCCGCTACGACCGGCAGCCGGTCGGCGCGGTCCAGGGCCTGGACCCCGACCGGATCGTCTACCTCGGGTCGGCCAGCAAGAGCCTGTCGCCGGCGCTGCGGCTGGGCTGGATGGTGCTGCCGCCGTGGCTCGTCGACGAGATCGTGGCCGCCAAGGGGCCCCGGGAGATCTGGTCGAGCGCCATCGACCAGCTCGCCCTCGCCGACTTCATCGCCTGCGGCGCCTACGACCGGCATCTGCGCCGGATGCGGCGGCACTACCGGCGGCGCCGCGACCAGTTGGTCGGCACGCTCGCCGAACGCGCCCCGCACATCCAGGTCAGCGGCATCGCGGCCGGGCTGCACGCGGTGCTCGAACTGCCGGAGGACACCGAGGCCGAGGCGCTGCGCGCGGCCAGGCGGCGGGGGCTGGCCCTCGACGGACTGGGCCCCTACCGCCATCCCGACAGCGCGATGCCCCGGCGCGAGGGCCTCGTCATCGGCTATGGCACGCCGCCGGACCACGCCTTCGCCGCCGCCCTGGAGGCGCTCTGCCTGACCCTGCCGGACCCGCCGGGGGGCGGGAGGAGCGGTGCTGCTCGTCCGGACGGGACGTGACCGCGCCCCGGGAGGGCCCAGGGCCCGGGTGCGTTCCGGCGGGCGCGGCTCGTCGGGTCAGGGGGCGTCGAGGGTGGTGGGGGTGGTGAGTTGGATGTCCTCGCGGCGGGTGGCGAAGGTGCGCCAGGTGGTGTCGTCGCCGTCGCGGTGGGCGTCCCAGAGCCAGATCCAGGTGCCGGAGCTGCCGAAGGAGAGGACGGGGCGGTCGGTGGGGACGGGGCCGTTCTCAACGGCGATCGGGCCGTCGCCGGTCGGGGCCACGCACATGATGCTGGGGTGGAGTCCGAAGTAGGAGGCGAGGGTTCGGCCCGCGCGGACGTCGGCCTTGGCCTGTTCGGCGGCTGCGCCGGCGCCCTCGGCGGCGAGGAGGACGGCGGTCAGCGCGTAGACCGCGCAGAGGCCGACGGTGACCGGCACGGCGAGGTACGCGGGCGCCGAGGAGAAGTGCCGTATCCAGCCGACGGCTCCGAGGATCAGCAGGCAGAGCCCGAGGGCCGGGCCGAGCGGCTTGCCGGCGGCGCCCGGGCCGGCCGCCGGGCGCGGGGCCCGGCGGCGGGTCGCCGGGTGGCGGGGTTGTCGGCGGGGCGGATTCGGGGAGGGGGTCACGGGCCGACGGTACGAGGGGTAGGGCAACGACCGGTAGCGGGCGGCGGGTTGGGGTCCCCGGTGGGAGGTCAGCGGGGCGCGAGTTCGTCGGCTAGGTCCTCGGCCAGGCGGGCCTTGGAGCGGGCGCCGACCAGGGCCTTCAGCGGCTGACCGGCGCGGAAGAGCATCAGGGTGGGCACGGAGAGCACGCCGTAGTTCATGGTGGTGAGCGGGTTGTGGTCGATGTCGAGGGTGACGACGCGGAGTTGGCCGCGCCGTTCGGCGGCGAACGCGGCCAGCACGGGGGCGATCATCCGGCAGGGCGGGCACCAGTCGGCGGTGAAGTCGACGAGCACCGGCAGCGGTGCGGACAGCACCTCGTCGGCGAAGGTGGCGTCGGTGACGGCGGTGATGTCCAGGGTTTCGGGCATGGCGGAGCCTCCCGGTTGGTGGGAAAGGGGCAGGGGCGACGGGCGTTCAGGCGGGTGGGGCGGGCGGCGGCGCGAAGGCGCAGCCGGGGGGCGCGTCGGCCGCCGTTGCCTCCGCCTGGCTGAGGCGTTCCCGCACCGACTGTCTGACCCGCGTCAACTCGTCGATGATGCTGTCCAGTTCGGCGAGCTTGGCGCGGTAGGTGGCGAGGGAGGCGGGGCAGACGTCCCCGCTGGGGAAGCCGGCGCGGAGGCACTCGACGAAGGGCCTGGTCTCCTCCAGGCCGAAGCCGAAGTCCTGGAGCGTGCGGATCTGCCGCAGCATCCGGAGATCGTTCTCGTCGTAGGTGCGGTGCCCCCGGTGGTCGCGGCGCGCGGTCAGCAGCCCCAGCGACTCGTAGTGGCGCAGCGCGCGGGTGCTGGTGCCGGCCAGGGTGGCCAGTTCTCCGATGCGCATGGGCTCTCCTCTCCGGGCGTGGGCCTACCGCCGCGCGACGGCCGGTCAACGGCTGTCGTGCCGTTGACCGCGTCATCCGCGACGGTAGTACCTGACGTCGGCGTCAACGCCAGCCCGGGGAGCGCCCTTTCTTTCTCGGCGTCTCAGGCGCGCCAGGCGGGGAGGTCCGGGAGGTTGCTGATTCTGGGGTGGTGGTAGAGGGCGCGGATGGCCTCGTCGGAGTTGCGGTCGGTGATGACGTTCGGCCAGGCCATGAACCAGGCCCAGCGCGGCTGTTGGGCCAGCGCCTCGACGGGCGGGAGGTCACCGATCTCGCCCAGCCCGAGGGGGCGTCCCTCGGCGAGGGCCAGCAGGTTCTCGTAGTGCTCGGGCTCGTAGTGGCCGCCGTAGGTGTCCATGGCCAACGCGTCGACCACGTCGTGCCCCGGGTAGTAGGGGGCGAACGGGGTGGCGCTGTCGTAGGCGGCGTTGGGGCTCCAGACCCACACCAGGTTGCGCAGCCCGTGGTGGTGGACCAGCCGGTCGAAGAGCTGTCGCCAGAGCGCGACCAGCCGCTCGGGCTGGGCTCCCCACCAGAACCAGGGGCCGTTCATCTCGTGGTACGGCCGCCACAGCACCGGAACGTCGGCGTCGCTCAGGCGCCGCAACACGTCCGCCGCGACGTCGACCTGGGCGCACCAGCGGGCGTGGAGGTCGGTGCCGGGTTCGAGGACCGCGTCGAACTCGGCGGGGGCGAACTCCCTGATGATCCCGCCCTCGAACTCGACCGGCTCGTCGTCGGCCGGGCAGACCGCGTGCCAGGTGTAGGTGATGACCGCGCCGCGCCGGTGCCAGGCGATGGCCTCGGCGACGTTGGGCTCGCGGTGGTCGACGCCGTCGAGGGTGCCCGGCGCGGAGAAACCGATGTCCTGGCCCCAGACGGCGGGCACCCGGTCGGTGATGGCGGTAATCCGCTCGGTCCATGCGGAGCGGTGGACGGGCTGGTTGTGCTGGCCGGAGAGCGTGGTCTCGCCGGAGACCCGGTGGAGCAGGTCGAGCAGGGCCCGGGCCGCCGGGGTGGCGTCGGGTGTCACGGGCGCGAACGGGGCGGTGGGGGCGGCCGGTTCGCGCGGTGTGGGCGGTGCGGGCGGGGTGGGCGGTGTGGCTGGTGTGGGCGGTGTGTGCGGCATGGTGTAACGATATAGGCGGCGGTCGGCCTGGGTCGGGTGGGTGGACGGCCGAGGCCGCCGGCCCGCGCTCCCACGGGAAGCGCGGGCCGTCGCGCCGTGGTGCCCCTCAGGCGTCGGGGCCGCCGCCCGGGCCGGTGGGCGGCGGGCGTTCCTCGTCGCCGGCCCCGGCGGGCGAGGTGCTGGCCGGGCCGCCCGGGGCCTCGCTCGGCTCGGGAACCCCGTCGTAAGGCGTGTAGCCGCGCACCTCCCCCGGGTTCTCCAGCAGGGCCAACTCCTGCGGCGTCAACTCCGGCTCGGACTCGTCGCGTTGTCGCATGGCATCACCTCTCTGTGCCGTGGGGCGTGCGTCGCTCTGGTCGGGGCGCCGGCGGGGACTCCGCTGCCCGGGCGGCCCGCCTCCCGGCCGGTCGCGGTCATGTCCCGGCCTTCGGGTCGCCGGCCGGCGGCGTGGGATCGGAGGGCGTGGGATCGGGCGGCGTCGGGTCGGAGGGCGGGGGCGGGGGCGGGGAGAGGAACTCCAGGAGGTCCAGGTCCTCGCCCAGCACCCGCAGTCCCGCCGTGTGCGGGGTGCGCCGGTCGAAGGAGCCGTCCGCGCGCATCCGCCAGGCGGACTCCAGGAACAGCTCCGGCGGATGCGGGTAGGAGGTGGCGTACGACCGGCCGCCGTACCAACCGCCCACCCAGGTGCCGTCCTTGAGGCGGACGCGGACGAAACACGAGCCACGGGCGCGGAACATGTGGTCCCAGGCGGTGGGCGTGCCGCGGTAGCGGGCGCGCCAACGGCGGCGCTCCCACCAGGAGACGAGGCCGGCGGCGAGCGCCGGCACGGCTATCAGCAGCACCAGCCCCCACAGCCCGGCGGCCCTCGGCCGCTCCAGCAGCCCGTCCCACCCCTTGCCGTCGGCGCCGCGCAGCAGCCGCAGCAGCCGGGGACCGACCGCCACCGCATACACCCCGTCGAGCAGGATGGACGCCACCAGCGCCCGCAACACCCGCTCCCCCAGCTCCCGTTCGCCCGGGACCGGGCCCCGGAACCGCTCCCGCAGGAACTGGTACACCGCGCCGGGCAGCACCACCAGCGCCAACAGCGCCAGCTGCACCACCGTCGAGGGCGCCGCCTGCCCCATGTCGCTCCCCTCCCTTCGTGTCCCCCCGTGCTTCCGTCCCGCGCCGCCCCCGCGCCCCGGCGCGACACGCCGGGGCGGCGGGCGAAGCCCGGGCCGGCCCCAAACATCTACCGAGCGTGACCAGTTGGCGCCCATCGTAACGCCCACCACCGACAACGCCCCCGTTCCCATGACGCGGGGTGACGGCTCCTCAGGCCGGCCGCCTCCTCGTAGTCGTTCCATGTCAGAGGGTGCCGATACGATGCCGACAGCGTGGAGTTGGGGGTGGGACGATGGACCCGATGGGCTCGGTTCTCGCGATGGTGGACACGGCGCTCTCCGGATATGTCTCCGGCGCCGCCGACGTGGCCGGGCAGCGGCTGGCCAACCGGCTTCTCGGCCTTGCCAGTCGGGCCAGGGAGGGCACCGACGAGCCGGTCCCCACGCTGCCGACCACCCCCGACGAGCGGCGGCAGCTCGCCGCCGAGCTGCACCGGCTCGCCAGCGGATCGACCGACCTCGGCGTCGAGTTGGCCCGGCTGGTCGAGGAGGCGGAGGCGATGGCCAGGGCCGGCCGGGCGCCGCTGGCCGTGCCCCGGATGCTGCCGGCGGTCACGCGCCACTTCACCGATCGGGACCTGGTGCGTGCCCGGCTCACCGCGCTGCTGGAGGCCGCGGCCGAGGCGCCCGACGGCTCGCCGGCGGTCGGCGCGCCCACGGTGGCCGCGCTCGTCGGGCCCGGCGGGGTCGGCAAGAGCGCCACCGCGCTGGACTGCGCCCACCGCCTCAAGGACCGTTTCCCGGACGGCCAGTTGTACGCCTCGCTGCGCGGCGCCTCCGCCGCCACCGCCGTCTCGCCGGCCGAGGTGCTCACCGTCTTCCTGCGGTCCCTCGACCCGAGGGGCCCGCAGCCGACGGGCGGGCTCGACGAGTTGGCCGCCAGGTTCCGCGACACCGTGGCCGGCCTGCGACTGCTGGTGCTGCTGGACGACGCGCACTCGGCCCGGCAGGTCGTCCCGTTGCTGCCGGCGCATCCCGAGGCGCTGGTGCTGGTCACCAGCCGGCGCCGGCTGGGCGGCCTGGGCGTCGACCCGGGAGCGGAGATCATCGCGCTGGGCCCGTTGGAGCCGCCTCACGACCGGCTGCTGTTGGCCCGCGTCGCGGGGCGCGAGGTCGAGGGCGGGCCGGCGGCCGGCGAGGTGGCGGCGCACTGCGGCGGGATGCCCCTGGCGCTCTGCGAGACCGGCTCGCTGCTGCGCGAGCGCGAGCATCTGACCTGGGCGACGCTCGGGCGAAGGCTGGCCGAGCGGGCGGCGGCCCGCTCGCCGGAGGGCGACGACTGGGAGGACACCATGACCGACCGAGGCGGGCCCGACCCCCTGTGGGCCACCACCGAGGTGAACTACCGCGAACTCTCGCCCGCCGCCGCCCGGTTGATGCGTCTGACGGCGCTGTGGCCCTGGCCGGCGATCACGCCGGGGCTGGCCGCCGCGATCGCCGGGCTGGACGAGGAGGGCGCGCGCGCCGGCCTGGAGGAGCTGGCGTCGGTGCATCTGTTGGAGGAGTTCGGCGAGGAGCGGTACCGGTTCCACGACGCGGTGCGGCAGTTCGCCGTCGCGCGGGCGGAGCGCGAGGAGAGCGAGCAGGAGCGGGCCCGGGCGGTGCGCCTCGCGGTGCTCTGGGTCCTGGGGCGCGCCGCCGAGCACGCCTTCCGGGTGTTGCCCGACCGCTGGTGGCTGGGCCCGGCGTTCGCCCGGCTGAGCGTCCCGGCGGACCGCCCGCGAGAGGACGCGGCGCTGGCGCTGCGCGCGTTGGACGCGGAACGGGAGACGCTGTGGGCGGCGGTCGACGCGGCCGCCAGGTACGGGCTGGACGAGCAGACGTGGCAGCTGGCGGAGGCCAGTTGGCCGCTCCATCTGCGGCTCGGCTACCACGAGCGGCTGGTGGCCACGCACGCGAAGGGCGCGGAGGCGGCCGCGCGGCACGCGGCGGAGGCCTATGGCGACCCGATGGCCGAGGGCCGGATGCTGGTGGAACGGGCCTACGGGTATCTGTGCCTGGGCCGGTTCGCCGAGGCCGAGGAGGCGTTGGACCGGGCGCTGGCGGCGGACCGCAGGGCCGAGCACCGGCGCGGCCAGGCCAGCGCGCTGGAGATGCGGGGTCTGCTGCGGCTGCGGCAGTGGCGCTGCCAGGAGGCGCTCGACCTGTTCACCGAGGCCAGGGCGCTGCTGCGGGCGATCCGGCCGGGGGAGGTCGGCGCGGCGGACGTGCCGCGCGCCGTTGCCCTGCTCGAACACCACCGGGGGCGCGCGATGCGCACCCTGCGCCCCTACCCGGAGGTGGTGGACCAGCTGAACGCGGCGCTGGTCGCGCTGCGTGAGGTGAACGATCCGTACAACGAGGGCCGCGTCTACACCAGCCTCGGCGAGACGCATCTGGAGGCGGGCGCGCTGCCCGACGCGCGGATCTGTCTGGACCGGGCCATCGAGAAGATGGCGGCGGCGGACGCGCGACCCTACTGGGTCGACGCGTTGGAGCTGCGCGCGCGGGTGGCCAGGGAGGACGGCGACGCCGCCGCCGAACGGGCCGACCTGACGGCCGCGGAGGCGCTGGCCGCGCGGGGCGCGGACCACCCGACGGTCAACCGCCTCCGGGAGCGGCTGGCCCAACTCGCCGGGTAGTGGCCTGGCGGCCAGCCTCGGGATGCGGGGTGAGCCTGGCGGCCAGCCTCGGGATGCGGGGTGGGCCTGGCGGCCAGCCTCGGGATGCGCCGGCAGGCGCCGGGCGCCGGCGCGGCGCGGGCCGCTGCGCGCGGCGGGCGAGGGCGCGGGCCGCTGCGCGCGGCGGGCGGGGGCGCGGGCCGCCCCGGCGGGGCTAGCGGCGGCCACTTGCCCGAGGGGAACGGCGGGTTGTCGAGGCCGAGTTCATGGGCCAAGCGGCGTGGCTGCCGCGACCACGTGGGAGAACGAGGCGAAGACCGGTAGGCCACCCGACAGGCCGACGGCGGGTTACCGAGGCCGGGCACGTGCGGACGGCCACCCGTGAACCCGCTCCCGCGTCCGCGCGGGAGCCTGACGGCGACCGGCAGGCCGCTGGGCAGCCGGGCTGGAGCTGGCGGAACGCAGCAGAACTGGCCGCCCGCCCCGGGACACGCCGGCAGGCGCGGCACGCGATGCGCCCCGGCGAGGCTGGCGGCCGGCTATCCCCGGACGGGAACGGTGAGTTGTCGTCCGTAGCGGGGGCGGCGCGGCTGCCGCGCCCACGCGGGAGAACGAGGCGAAGACCAGCAGGCCACCCCGACAGGCCGACGGCGGGCTGCCGACACCGGGCACGTGCGGACGACCACCCGTGAACCCGCTCCCGCGTCCGCGCGGGAGCCTGACGGCGACCGGCTGGCCGTCGCGCTCGGGGCGCATCCCGACCAGCGCGGCAAGCGCCCCGTGGGCAGTGCGGCGCGGCCGGCGGCAGAACGCCAACTCAGATGCGGCGGAGGCGGGTTGCCGCCATGGCAACGGTTCTCGGGCACCGGGGTGGGCCCCGTTCAGTCGGCCTCGGCGTGTCCCCGGGTGCGGACGCCCGGTTCTGCCGGGGCGGTGACGGCGGCAGGCGCGCACCTTCGTCTCGACCGATCGGCGCCGCGCCGGCTCGCAACGGGCAACGCCCAGCAAGCGACGCGAAGTAACGCCCCATCCGCCGCCGGCCCAAGGCACGCCGCCAGGCGACAACCCGCGTCCGCCCCGGCGAGTGGCCAACGTGACGGCGGCAGGCGCGCACGTTCGTCCCGACCGATCGGCGGTGCCCCGCCGCCTAACGGGCAACGCCCGGCAAGCGACGCGAGGTTGCCCTCCGGAGCCCACGCACCGAGCAACGCCCCACCGGTCGCCAACCCCAGGCGCGCCGCCAGGCGACGAAGGTTCACCGGGGGAGCCTCCCAACGGGGGGTTCCGTTCACCGGCGGTGCCTACGCTCGTCGACCCCGGGCCCCCCGGGCCCGGGGTTCCGGGGAGGGGGAGAACGGTGCTGCGTACGGTTTTTCACACGGACCAGGTCGCCACGGCCGAGGAGCGGTTCGCCGCCTGGCGGGAGTGCGTCAGCCGGGGCGTGGTCGTCACCACGCAGGAGCCGCTGCCGACCGGTCCTGAACGGTCGGCGTTTCGGGGGGTGTTACGCGCCGGCGCGCTCGGTCCGGTGCGGGTCAGCGCCATGGAGTACCGGGCGCTGGTCGCGAAGCGGACGCCTCGGCAGATCAGGGAGCTGGACCCGGGCTGGTACCAGGTCGGGTTGATCCTGCACGGTCGCCAGAGCATCGCGCTCGACGGCCCGCCGACCCGGCTGTGGCCGGGCGACATGGTGCTCTACGACACCACCCAGCCGTTTGTCGCCCGGGTGCCGCCGGCGCTGTCCACCGGTTCGGTGGTGCTCCAGCTGCCGACCGGTCAACTGCCGTGGCAGCGAGGCCGATTACGGCCGCTGTTCGGGCGTCGGCTGCCGGGTGACGATCCGGCGGTCGCCCTGCTGCGGCGGCTGCTGCTGGATCTGATCGGGCCGGTGGCCGGCGGGGCGGGGTCCGGCTGGGGGCCCAGCGACGCGGGGCGGCTCGGGGTGTTGGTCACCGACCTGGTGACGGCGGTGGTCGAGCGGCGGTTGGACCCGGCCGAGCCGCCATCGCCGGCCGGCGCCGACGTGCTGCGGCTGCGGATCGGCGCGCATATCGAGCGGCGGCTGGCCGATCCCGGGCTCGACCCGACCAGCGTCGCGGCGGCGCACCATATCTCGGTGCGCTATCTGCACCGGATCTTCCAGCCGTCGGGCGGAGTCGCGACGGCCATCCGCGCGCTGCGGCTGGAGCGTTGCCGCCGCGATCTGTTGGACCCGGCGCTCGCCGACACCCCGGTCAGCAGCATCGGCGCGCGGTGGGGTTTCACGCGCCCCTCGGACTTCGGGCGCGCCTTTCGGGCCGCCTACGGCCTCCCGCCGGGCGCCTACCGGCGCGAGGCCCTTGCCGCGCGCCCCGTTCCGGTCGGTGCGCCCGGCGCATAGCGGAGTGCGCGCAGGCCGCATCGCCGGGCGGCTCGCGCTGGCAAGACTTCCCGTGGTTCCGGCCCCCGGGGCCTCAACTCGACGCGAAGGACGCACCGATGGCACGACCGTTGGCACTCCGCACCCGACTCGCCACCACCGCCGCACTGGGCGTGGCGACGCTCACCCTGTCCGTGCTGGCGCCGCAGGCCGCCTCGGCCGCCCCGGCCGAGCAGCCCACGGCCCAACAGCCCGCCGCCGCACAGCCCTCCGCCGCACAGCCCGCCGCCGGGCAGCCCTCCGTCTCCGCCGTCACCGGCGTGGTGCACGGCGGGCACTCGGTCTGGACGCGGGTCAACCCGTTCTCCGGCAAGAAGCCGTGGACCACCATCCAGGGCGAGTCCATCACCGCCACCTGCAAGCGGTGGGGCGCCGACGGCAAGTGGTGGTACTGGGTCCGCTTCAACGTGGACGGCCTGACCGGCCATGTGGCCGGCGACGTCACCAACATCACGCACTCGCACCTCGACACCTGTTCCTGAGTCTTCCGCAGGCCCGAAGGAACGGCCGACCGGCCGGTCCGCGACCCGCCCCAGGGGTCGCGGACCGCCCGCGTTCAGGCGTCGGCGCCGCCCGACGGCTGCCCCGTCGGTTGCGCCGGCGGGCGGCTGCCGCAGGAGTCGCGGATGGTCAAGCGCGGGTGGAGCACCACGTGCCGGGTGGCCAACGGGCCGGCGTCCGGCGGGGTGTCCATCCGGTCGAGCAGCAGCTGCGCCGCGACCTCGCCCAGCAGCCGCTTGGCCGGCGCGACCGCCGTCAGCGGCACCTCGGCGAGCGAGGCGATCTCGTCGTCGTAGGCGATCAGCGCCATCTCGCCGGGCGTGTGCAGGCCCCGGGCGCGCAGCCGCTGGAGCAGCTCTATCGCGTCGTAGTCGGAGTGCACCAGGGCCGCGCGGGTGCCGTTCGCCAGCAGCGCGTCGATGAACGCGTCGTACCGCCGGTCGGCGCCCCGCGCGTCCGGCGCGGGCCGGCCGCCGTCGATCGCCGGCGCGCCCGGGTCCAGGCCGAGCCGCGCCACGGCGTGCTGGTAGCCCTCGCGGATCAGCGGCGCGGTGGGCGTCTCGTTGAGGTAGAGCCCCACCGAGCGGTGGCCGAGCCCGTGCAGTTGGCGCAGCGCGTTGAAGGCGCCGAGCCGGTGGTCGGAGACCACGAACTCGCAGGGCTCGTACGGGTCTTCGGGCCGCCGCTCCAGCAGCACGAACGGCAGCCCGGTGGCGCGCAGCCGCTCCAGCGTGGGGGCCGGCAGGTAGTGGCCGCCGGTGGAGGCGATCAGCAGCCCGCCGGCGCCGGTGGCGCACAGCTCGTCGATCTGCTGGATGTCGCGCGGGCTGTCGTACTGGGTCAGCCCGATCACGATCCGGGTGTTCCGGCGGGCGGCCACCGAGCGCACCCCGGCGACCACGCTCGGGTAGTAGTAGGTGGCCGAGGGGACCAGCAGCCCGATGGTGCGCTCCGCCGCCGGGGCCGAGGGGGCCGGCGGCGGCTCGGGGCTCGGGGCGGCGGCCGACGGCTCGACGGGCGGCGCCGGCTCGCCTGTGAGCAGGGAGGGTTCGCCGCGCGGCCCGGCGAGTATCGCCCCGCCGCGCACCTTGGTCAGTCGCCCCAGCTCCGCCAACTCCGCCAGGTCCCGCCTGATGGTGCCGGCCGACACCCCGAAGCGGGCGGCGAGTTCGGCGACGCGCACGGCGCCGCTGGCGTGCAACTCGCGCAGCAGCAGCTCCTGCCGTTGTTCTACGAGCATCTGGGCAACCCCTCTCGGTTGATCGTAGAGCTTAATGGTTGTTCGTAGATGCTCATCAACGTTTTTGCACACTTCTCTTGACTCGTGATTGAAGCTGGTTCAGGGTGCAGGCATCCGTCACCCAAGGAAGCGGAGCCGTTCGTGTTTCCTCGCCGATGCCATGCGACGTTGCGGAGCATCCTGACCACAGCGGCAGCAGGTGCCCTGCTCACCTCCTGCGCGCTCACCGGTGGTTCCTCCGACGACGGGCCCACCACCATCACCTACTGGTCCTGGATCTCCGGCTCCCAGGAGATCGTCGACCGGTTCAACGAGACCCACGACGACGTGCAGGTCGACTTCCAGCTCATACCGGGCGGCGGTGACGGCGGGTACGCGAAGATGTTCAACGCGGTCCGGGCCGGCAAGGCGCCCGACATCATGACCGTGGAGTATCCGCAGCTCAACAGCTTCATCACGCAGGACCTGATCCAGCCGATCACCGACTGGAACGTGGACGAGCTGGCGGACCAGTACCCGGAGTGGACCTGGGAGTTGGTCTCCCCCTCGGGCGACGAGGTCTACGCCCTGCCCAAGGACGTCGCCCCGACCGTGCTGTTCTACCGGGCCGACCTCTTCGAGGAGTACGGCCTGACGCCGCCGGAGACCTGGGAGGAGTTCCGCGCCACGGCCGAGCGGCTCCAGGAGCAGCAGCCGGACGCGTTCCTCACCACCTTCGGCCACAACGACTCCGGGCTGCTGTCCGCGCTGGCCTGGCAGGCCGGCGCCGAGTGGTTCGACACCGCGAGCGGCGAGTGGTCCGTCAACACCACGGACGAGAACACCCGGCGGATGGCCTCCTACTGGGACGAGCTGATCGCCGACGGGCTGGTCACCTCCGAGCCGATGTACGCCGAGAAGCACATCACCGACCTCCAGCAGGGCCGTTCACTCGCCCTGATCGGCGCGCCCTGGTCGGCGGCCAACCTCTCCCGCTTCCTGCCCGAACTCGCCGGCAAGTTCGATGTCGCGCCCATGCCCCGCTGGGACGACGAGCCGACCGCCGGCAACTTCGGCGGCTCCACCATGGCGCTGCCCGTCGGCTCCCCGCACCCGGACGCGGCCATGGAGTTCGCCCGTTGGGTCTCCACCTCGCCCGACGCGGTGGCCGCCGCAGCGCCCGTCTCCACCGCCTACCCGGCCAACGTCAACCTCCAGGAGACCTGGGCCACCGAGGTCAGCTCGGTCAACGAGTGGGTCGAGGGCATGAACCTGCCCGAGGTCACCTCGGCCGCCGCCCAGGAGATCAACCCCGCCTGGGAGTGGGGCCCCGACATGACGGAGAGCTTCTCCCGCCTCGCCAACGCGACCAGTTCCCGTGCCGGCCAACCCGGCGGCCTGGAACGCGCGATCACCGGCTGGCAGGACACCGTCGTCGACCAACTCCGCCTCCGTGGCTACAACGTCGCCGACTAGCCGCCCACCGGCCGCCGGACCAGCACCGCCGGCCGCCCACCGGCCGTCGCGCGCCGCGCGACGCACCCCGGCCAAGACCGACCCGGCGCAAGCCGACTCGACTCGACCCGACTCGACCCACGGGACACCCCATGGCCTCACTCACCTCGACCCGGACCCCCCGGGGCGCGGGCGGCACGACCGGAAAACGTCGCTCCACGGTTCCGCTGCTGCTCGGACCGTTCTTCGTCCTGTTCGCCTTCACCTACCTCGGCCCGATCCTCTACGCCTTCGGCCTCAGCTTCTTCCGTGAGCGCTTCGACGGCATCGGCTGGGACGGGCCCAAGAAGGTCTTCGCCGGCTTCGACAACTACACCAGGGCGCTCGGCGACGCCGAGTTCCTCCAGGGCGTCGGGCGGGTGCTGCTCTACGGGCTGGTCTACGTCCCGCTGCTGATCGCGTTCGCCGCGCTCTTCGCGCTGCTGCTGGACAGCGCGGTCACCGCGTTCCGCAGGACCTGGCAGACGATCCTCTTCCTGCCGCACATCGTGCCGGGCCTGATCGCCTCCATCGTGTGGCTCTACCTCTACACCCCGGGCCTGAGCCCGGTGTTGGACGGCCTGGAGGTGTTCGGCTGGGAGATCGACTTCCTGCACGGCGCGACGGTGCTGTTCTCCCTGGTCAACATCGCCGTCTGGGGCAACCTCGGCTTCAACGTGGTGCTGATCTTCGTCGCGCTCCAGGCGATCCCCCGCTCCACCATCGAGGCCGCCCGCCTCGACGGCGCCAGCGAGTCGCGCATCGGGCTGCGGATCAAGCTGCCGCAGGTGCTGCCGGCGATGGTGGTGGCGACGCTCTTCACCATCATCGGCTCGCTCCAGCTGTTCACCGAGCCGTACATCCTCCAGGCCTCCGGCAACAGCTCGGTCTCCAGCACCTGGACGCCCAACATGCTGTCCTACACGGCCGCGTTCCAGTCCAACGACTACCACTACGCAGCCACCGTCTCCGTCCTGGTCGCGGTCCTGGCCGGCGTCCTGTCCTTCACCGTCACCAAGCTCTCCAACAGAAGGGCACTCCGATGAGCACCCTGGGAACCCAGGTCGGCACCGGCGACCGGGCCTGGTGGATGCGGCGGTCGTTCGCCACGCTGCTGTGCGCCCTCGCCGCGCTCTACACCCTGATGCCGCTGGTCTGGCTGCTGTTCGGCGTTACCAAGACCCTGCCCGACCTCTACGGCAGCAACGGGTTCGCGCCGTCGGGCGGGTTCCATGTCCTGGACAACATCAGGGACCTGTTCGCGCAGGACGGCGGGCTCTACGGCCGCTGGCTGCTGAACACCGCGATCTACGCGTTCGGCGGCGCCACCGTCGCCACGCTGCTGTCGGTGGCCGCCGGCTACGCGTTCGACAAGTTCGAGTTCCGGGGCCGCGAGAAGTGGTACGGCCTGGTCATCGCCGGGGTGCTGGTCCCGCACACCGCGATCGTGGTGCCGATGTACCTGATGATGTCCGAGATCCGCATGACGGACACCATGTGGTCGGTGCTGATCCCGGTGATGGTCAACCCGTTCGGCGTCTACCTGGCGCGCGCCTACTCCTCCGGCGCGATACCCAACGAGCTGCTGGAGTCCGCCCGTATGGACGGCGCGAGCGAGCTGCGCACGTTCTTCTCCGTCGGGCTGCGGCTGATGGGGCCCGGCGCGCTGACCATCTTCCTGTTCCAGTTCATCGCCATCTGGAACAACTTCTTCCTCCCGATGGTCATGATCACCAACAACGACCTGTTCACGCTGGGCCAGGGCCTGTTCACCTGGAACACGGGCGTGGGCCAGAACCCCGACTACACGCGGATGGTCGTCGTCGGCTCCGCCGTCGCCACCATCCCGCTGATCCTGCTCTTCATCCCGCTCCAGCGCCGCTGGCGGGCCGGACTGACCGAAGGTGGCATCAAGTGACCGACGAGCACCGGAATCTGGCGCTCTCCCCGCACACCGGCTGGACCAGGGACGACTGGCTGGCGACGGCGGACCGGCTGTTGGCCGCCGTCCGCCCGCACGCCACGCCCGGCAACTCCCTGATCCACCTGCCCGGGCCGCCCAGCCGTTCCGGAAAGCTCAGCGACGGCCTGGAGGGCTACGCCCGCACCTTCCTCTTGGCGGCCTTCCGCACCGGGGGCGCGAACCTCGAAGACCCGCGCGCCCCCGAGCTGTTGGCGCCCTACGCGGAGGGCCTGGCCGCCGGCACCGACCCGGCCCACCCGCACGCCTGGCCCCGGCCGGCCGAGCTGGGGCAGGCCAGGGTCGAGGCCGCCTCCGTCGCCATCGGGCTGCACGAGACCCGCGCCCTGCTGTGGGACCGGCTGACGCCCGAGGTGCGGGAACGGGCCGTCGCCTGGCTCTCCGAACTCGCCGACGTGTGGGTCCCGGAGAACAACTGGGTCTGGTTCCGCGCGACCGTCGCCGCGTTCCTGCGCTCCGTCGGCGCGCCCCACCGGGCCAGCGACATCGCGTACGCCATCGACGAGACCGAGGGCTGGTACGCGGGCGGCGGCTGGTACGCGGACGGCGCCTACCGGCGCGGGGAGTTCCGCAACTTCGACTACTACAACGCCTGGGCGATGCACCTCTACCCGCTCTGGTACACCCGGATCTCCGGCGCCGAGGCCGAGCCGGGGCTCGCCGACCGGTACCGGGCGCGGCTGCGCCGCTTCCTCGCCGACGCCGAGCACCTGGTCGCGGCCGACGGCGGGCCGCTGTTCCAGGGCCGGTCGCTGACCTACCGGTTCGCGGCGGCCGCGCCGTTCTGGACCGGCGCGCTCTTCGACGCCAGCCCGCTGCCGCCGGGCCGCACCCGGCGGATCGTCTCCGGGATGGTGCGGCACTTCCTGGACCGGGGCGCGGCGGAGGAGAACGACGTCCTGTCGCTGGGCTGGCACCGCCGCTTCGAACGCGTCCGGCAGATGTACTCGGGGCCCGCCTCCCCTTACTGGGCCAGCAAGGGCATGGCCGGCCTGCTGCTGCCGGCCGACCACCCGGTGTGGACCGCGACCGAGGAGGAACTCCCGGTGGAGCGCGGCGACTTCAGCCGCGCCCTGCCGGTGCCCGGCTGGCTGGCGACGGGCACCGTCGCCGACGGCGTGGTGCGGGTCGCCAACCACGGCACCGACCACACGCCGCCCGAGCTGCCCGCCCGCGACGACCCGTTCTACGGCCGGGTCGCCTACACCACCCACACCGGGCCCGAGTTGGGCGCCACGCCGCCGCCCGATCCGGAGCGCGACAACCACCAGCGGGACGGCGACCACCGGGCGGGCGTCGCGTTCGACGGGCAGGTCACGCTGCTCGACGCGGACGGCGTTCCCGCGCACCGCAGCCCGTTCCAACGGGTCGCGCTCACCGAGGAGTTCGCGGTCTCCCGGCACCGGGCGCACTGGCCGGGCGACGCGGCCGACCGCGCGGGCTGGCCGCGCGGGCCCTGGGTGCTGACCGTGGCCGTGCCGCGCGGGCCGTGGGAGGTGCGGCTGGCCCGGGTCGGGCAACCGGACGGCGGGCGGCGGGTGTTGGTCGGCGGCCACGCGCTGGCCGCGAGCAGCCCGCCGGCCCTCTGGTCGGAGGGCGCGGTGCGCCGCGAGGACGGGCTGACCAGCGCGGTCGTCCCGCTCCACCCGGACGGGGGCGGCGAGGTCACCGTGCACCGGGCGGAGGGCGCCAACGCGTTCGGCCCGCACAGCGCGACGCCCGCCTACCGGGGGACGGGGCCGCTGCACGCGGTCGCGGTCTTCCTCGGCAGGACCGAGCCGGACGCCGGGCTGCCGCCGGCGCCGTCGGTGGCGTTCTCGGACGCGGGGGCGGACGCGGGGACGGGCGTACTGACGGCCGTGGTGACCTGGCCGGACGGCGCGGAGACGACGGTGCCGCTGGACGAGTAGGCGAACGGGGCGGGCAGCCGGGGCGGGGCGCGCGTGGCGGGGTGGCGCGCCCCGGCGGGTTGTCGGCGCGCGCCCCGGCGCGCGGGTTATTGCCGCGCGCCCGGCGGCCCCGGCTGCCACACTCGTCCGCGATGAGCCCACCGCACCCCGGCCCCGAACGTCCTTCCGGCGCCCCCGAGACCCCGCTGACCGGCGGCAACGTCAGCGCGCACGTGGTCAGGGTCGGCGACACCGTGCGCCGCCCCGCCGGGCCCTGGACCCCGGCCGTCCACGCCCTGCTCGACCACCTGCACGCCGTCGGCTTCGCCGGCGCGCCCCGCCCGTTGGGCATCGACGAACGGGGGCGCGAGGTCCTGACGTTCGCGCCGGGCGGCCCGGCCTGGCCCGACCGCTTCGCGCTGCTCGACCCCGGGCACCGGCTGGCCCGCGTCGGCCGGCTGATCCGCGAACTCCACGACGCCGCCGCCTCGTTCACCCCGCCGCCGGACGCCGCCTGGCAGCGGCTGATCCCGCCGGACGGCGCCGACCAGATCGTCCACCACGACCTGGCGCCCTGGAACCTGATCCTGCCGCCGTCCGACCGCGTTGACCAGGGCGATCGGTCCGGCTGGCAGTTCATCGACTGGGACGGCGCGGGGCCCGGCACCCGCCTCGGCGACCTCGCGTACGCGGCCCACGGCTTCGTCCCGCTCTCCGCCAACCCGGCGTTCACCTACCCCGAGGCGACGGCCGCCCGCCGGCTGCGGACGCTGGTCGACGCCTACGGCCTCGACGAGGCCCAACGCCGCGCGCTGGTCCCCCTGTTGACCGCCCGCACCCGCGCGATGCACGACTTCCTGCGCGACCGCTCGGCGCTCGGCGAGGAGCCGTGGACCACGCTCTGGCGCGAGGGCCACGGCGAGGTCTGGCTGCGCGACGCCGCCTACACGGCCGAACGGGAGGCCCGTTGGCTGGCCGCCCTGCTCGCCTGACCCGTTCCCACCCACCCGAGCAACCGGCCGCTCACGAAAGGGCGTTCATGTCCCCCACCACGTTCGAGGCCCTGCTCATCGGGGGCCGCTCCGGGGTCGGCAAGACCACCGTCGGCTGGGAGGTCTCCGCGCTGCTGCGGGACGCGCGCGTCGCGCACTGCCTGGTCGAGGGCGACAACCTGGACCAGGCGTTCCCCGCGCCAGCCGACGACCCGCACCGGGCGCGGATGACCGAGGCCAACCTCGCCGCCCTCTGGGCCAACTACGCCGCGCTCGGCTACCGCCGGCTGATCTACACCAACACCGTCTCCGTCCTGGAACCCGACCTGATCGCCCGCGCGATGGGCGGCGAGCCCCGCATCAGCGGTGTGCTCCTGACCGCCGACGACGCGACGACCCGCCAACGCTTCGGCGCCCGCGAGATCGGCAGCCAACTCGATACCCATGTGGAACGCAGCGGCGCCATGGCCCGCCGCCTGGACGCGGCCGCACCGCCCTGGGTCACCCGCGTCCCCACCGGGGGCCGTTCCGTCACCGCGATCGCCCGCGACGCGATAGCGGCGGCCGGCTGGCCCCTCGACGAGCGGCCGACCGACGGGAACGCGGGCTGGCTCAACTAGCGCGTACCGGCGGGGCCCTGGCGCCGCTCCAGCGGGGCCGGGTGGCGGGCCGCCCAGGCGGTGAGGCCGGTGAGGTGGGCGTACAGCTCGCGCGCCCGCTCGGTGGCGGTGTACTCGACCCGGGGCGGCACCGTGGGGTACACCGTGCGCGTCAGCAGCCCGTTCCGCTCCAGGTCACGCAGGGTCAGGGTGAGCATCCGGCGGCTGATCCCGGGCAGCGACCGTTCCAGCGCGGCGAACCGGACGGGGCCACGCGTGGTCTCGTTCAGGACGCCCAGGCTCCACTTGCCGCTCACCCGGCCCAGCACGCCGAGAACGGCGCAGACCTCGCGGTCTTCGACCCCATCCGTTGGACATGCGGCGGTACGTGACATAAATGTGCCTTCTTCCGTTGGGTGGGGTTCTCTCGCAGGATGAGGGTTCCGCGCCGGGCCCGCGTCGGGCGGGTCCGGCCGCGCGTCGAGGCGACGCGCGCGACAGGACACGGAGGACCACCCATGAGCAACGCCCACGGCGCGGCCGAACCTTCCCCGCCGGTCGAACTCGACGCCACAGTCCGCGCGTTGCTCGACGGCCGGAACTTCGCCGTGGTGGCGACACTGAACCCGGACGGCGGCCCACAGACCTCGGTCGTCTGGGTCGGGACCGAGCGGAACGCCGTGGTCTTCTCCACGACCACGACGCGCGTGAAGGCCCGCAACCTGGCCCGGGACCCCCGCGTCAGCCTGACCGTGTACGACCTCGCCAACCCCTACCGGTCGGTGGAGATCCGGGGGACGGCCGAGCTACTGCCCGATCCGGGCCGGACGTTGCCGCGCCGGCTGTCCCGGCGGTACCTGGGCGAGGACCCGCCGGCGGAGCCGGCCGACGTCGAGCGCCTGATCGTGCGCGTCACCGCGCGGAGGGTCGTCGCGACCTCCGTCTAGCCCGCCACCGCGCCGCCGCGCCACCGCCCCCGGCCGGTAACCCCGGTCGAACGGCGCGCCGTTCGGCCGGTCCCGTCGGCCGGGCTCACAGCGCGGCGGCGAACCGGTCGGCGAGGCCGGTCAGGCGGGGCACCGGTTCGTTGGCGAAGACGAGGCGGAGGTAGCGGTCGCCGCCGGGGCCCCAGCCGGTCATGGGGGTGGCGGCCACCCGGCCCCTGGTCAGCAGGCGTTCGGACAGCTCGGCCGGCGTGCGGCCCAGCGACTCCGCGTCCAGCAGCAGCGACCAGCCGCCGCCGGGGCGGACCAGCGGATAGTCGGCGAGTTCGGCGAGGACCGTCTCCGCGCGGCGGCGCCACTCGTCGGTGGCCGCCGCCACGTCCTCGTCGGCGCCGGGCGCGGACAGCGCCTCGGCGACGGCGCGTTGGGCGAGGCCGACCTGGCAGACCACGTTGGTCAGGCCGACCAGCCGCACGTCGGCCAGGATCTCGGCCGGGCCGACCACCCAGCCCACCCGCCAGCCGATCATCCGCAGCTCCTTGGAGGCCGAGCCGACGGTGATGGTGCGGTCGGCCAACCCGGCGTGGGCGGCGGGGTGTTGGGGCGGGCGGCCGTCGAAGCGGACGCGTTCCATCGCCGCGTCGTAGACCAGCCAGGCGCCGTGTCGGTCGCAGGGCTCGGCCAGCGCGGCCCAGTGCCGTTCGTCCAGCAGCAGCCCGGTCGGCATCGCGGGGCTCATCAGCAGCACCACCGCCGTGCGCGGGCCGACGGCGGCGGCCAACTCCTCCGGGTCCACCTGCCAGCCCTCGGCCGTGGCCCGGCCGGGCACGAAGCGCGGCACGCCGCCGGCGAGCCGCACCCGGTTGACCAGGCCGGCGTAGATCGGGTCGGTGAGGACGACCTCGTCGCCCGGTTCGACGGTCGCCAGCAGGGTGTTGAGAACGCCGTTGAGCCCGCCGGCCACGGAGACGCACTCGGTGGCCGGGTCGTAGGAACGGCCAGCGATCCGGCCGACGTGCGCGGCCGCCGCGCCGCGCAGCGCTTCGCTGCCCTGGAACGGCAGATAGCTGTTGGCCTCGTCCCGGTCGACGGCCTGGTGGGTGGCGACCAGCGCGGCGTGCGGCGGGCGCAGGTCGGTGTCCAGGTTCTCCAGCCGCAGCAACTCGGGGTCGGCGAGGGCGTCGGCCCGGTCCCCGAGCACGTCGACGCCGATGCCGGGAATCCCACGCAACCTGCTGACGGGCATCCAGGGCCCCCTCCCATGGCCGGCGGTATGGCGCGATCCATCACATCACGGAGCGCCCTCCGGCGCACGGGGGCGGACGCCGTTCCGCCGCACAACCCGCGTGCCACCAGGGCGTGTTGCGGTCCTGCCGGCCGGTATCGCGCACCCGGCGCCCGCTCCTGACGCATATTCGGCCAGCATGTTCCGGCCAGTGCGACGGGTGCTGGAACGGAAGGGGAACGCGGGGCATCCTGGGGAAGACGACGCCTCCTGTGGGGGTCGAGGGCGGCGGAGGGGGAGGAGCGGGTGGACGAGGGGACGGCGGGCGGACTGCGGGTGCCGGTCGGGCGGGACGCGCAGCGCTGGGTGACCAGGGCGCGCTGCCGCCGGGTGCTGCTGGTGGTGCACAACGTCACCTCGGCGACGCGGCTGTTGGACGTGCTGCCGCTGATGGCCGACGACCTGCGGGTGCAGATGCTGGCCACCTGCACCGGCTCCTCGCCGTTCCTGGCCGGAATGCCGGAGCTGCTGGGCTCGTTGGGCCTGCCCGTGCTGCCCTGGGAACAGGCCCAGGCGACCCCCGTCGACTTGGCGATATCCGCCAGCTACGGCGGCCGGCTCGACCTGATCCAGGGCGATCTCGCGGTCCTCTCGCACGGCGTCGGCTACAACAAGCGGCTGGCGCTCCCCGGGACGCCCGCCAACGGTGCCGAGGGCGGGAACGGTTCCCCCGGCGCGGGTGGCGTCGCGCCCGTCTTCGGGCTCTCCCCGGACTGGCTGCTGCACCGCGGCCGGCCGCTGGCCAGCGCCACCGTGCTGTCCCACCCCGAGCAGATGGACCGGCTGCGCGCCGCCTGCCCCGAGGCGGCGCCGACCGCCGTGCTGGCGGGCGACCCGTGCTGGGACCGCATCCTGGCCGCGCGCCCCTACCGGGCGCGGTTCCGGCGGGCGTTGGGGGTGGCGCCCGGGCAGCGGCTGGTGGTGGTCAGCTCCACCTGGTCGCCGCGTTCGCTCTTCGGCGACGGCGACGCCGGCGAGGAACGCGACGAGCTGCTGCCCTGGCTGCTACGGCGGCTGGTCGGCGAGTTGCCGGCGGACGAGTACCGGCTGGCCGCCGTGCTGCACCCCAACATCTGGTACGGGCACGGCCCGGGCCAGCTCCGCGCCTGGCTGGACCGGGCCCGCCGCGCCGGGCTGACCCTGATCGACCCGCTGGAGGGCTGGCGGCAGGCGCTCATCGCGGCCGACTGCGTGGTCGGCGACCACAGCAGTGTGACCACCTACGCGGCGGCCACCGGAACGCCCGTGCTGCTGGGCGCGTTCCCCGAGGCTGACCTCGACCCGGACTCGCCCGTCGCCGGTCTCGGCCGGACCGCGCCCCGGCTGCGCCAGGGCGGCAGCCTCCGTGCCCAGCTCGACCGGGTCGTGGCCGAACACCGCCCGGAGCGGTACGCGGCGCTGGCCGACCACATCTCCTCGGCGCCGGGCCAGTCGGCGCGGCTGCTGCGGGGGCTCTTCTACCGGCTGATGGACCTGCCCGAGCCGGACGACCGCCCGGCCCGGCTCGACCGGCTGCCGATGCCCGCCTTCGAACCGGCCGAACGCACCGCCCCCGTCCGGGCGTTGACCCGGCTGGTGAGCGAGGCGCCGGCGGAGGTGGCGGTGACCCGCTACGCGGACCCGGACTTCGAGCCGGAGGACCCGGCGGTCGACGCGGCGTACACCATGGTCCACGAGGACACCCAGGACCCGAGCCGGCTGTCGGTGGCGGATGTCATCCTGCGGTACGCGGCGGAGGACGACCCGCGCTACGGGCCGCCGGCGACCTGGACGGCGGAGACCCTGGCGCGCCACCGCTCCTGCGCGCTGGCGGTCTATGTCGGCGGGCCCGACCGCTGCACGGTGCGCACCAGGGACGGCGCGACGTTCCGCCTCACGGCGGTGCCGGACGCGGACGGCAGGGCCGACCTGTGCGACCCGGCCGCCTACGCCTCGGCGCTGCACCTCTGGCTCGACCTGCGGCCGCGCCCGGCGGAGCCGCCCGCGACGCTGCTGGTGACGACGGGGCGGACGCGGCACCGGATCATGGTCGTTCCCCTCACGCGTGACGCGGCGGCATAACCGGGGCGGCCCGTGGCCGGCCGGGCCCGGACAACACACCCGGCCTTCCGGGCGGCCGGCCACCCGCCGTCGTGGGGACCGCCGGTGGGCCTCGTCTCCCTATCCCCGGGGATACCGTTCCAGCCAGATGTCCGCCGAGTCGCCCGGGCCGTGCAGGGCCGGGCCCTGCGTCATCTCCATCGCGAAGTCGTCCGCCAGTTCCAGGATCGTGGCCCGCCCCTCCAACTCCGCCACCCACGCCGGCGGCAGGGACGTCTCGCCGTGCAGCGCGCCCAGCAGGTTGCCGCAGATGGAGCCGGTGGAGTCGGAGTCGCCGCCGTGGTTGACCGCCAGCAGCAGCCCGTGGCGGATGTCCTGCGCGACCAGCGCGCAGTACACGCCAATGGCCAGCGCCTCCTCCGCCGTCCAGCCCTCGCCGAGCGACGCGACCCGTTCCGGCGTCGGCAGCCCCTGCCGGACCGCGCCGAGCGCCTGCCGCAGCGCCTCGGACGTCTCCTCGTGGCCCGGCCTGGTGGCGAGTTGGGCGAGGGCCTTCTGCACCGCCGCGTCCAGGTCGTCGTTGCGCACCAGCGCGTGCACGATGGCGGCGAAGGCGCCGGCCGCCAGCATCCCGGTGGGGTGGCCGTGGGTCTGCGCCGCGCACTCGACGCCGAGTTGGAAGACGAGCTGTGGCTCCCAGCCGACCAGCAGCCCGAACGGCGCGGAGCGCATCACCGTTCCGCAGCCCTTGGAGTCGGGGTTCTTGGGGTTGTCGACGGTGCCCATCCGCTCGTCGGCCAAGCCGCTGAGGCAGGCGCGGCCGGGGGCGCGCTGGGCGTAGAGCCACTCCTGGCGGGCCAACCAGCCGTCCTCGGGGCGGCGTTCGTCGGGTCCCCACTCGTGCTGGGTGCGGTACCAGCGGCGGTGCGCGGCGTGCACGTCGGTGGGCGGGTGCCAGGCGCCGGTGTCGCGGCGGACGTGGGCGCGGATCAGGCCGTCCACGGTGAAGAGGGTCATCTGGGTGTCGTCGGTGACGGCGCCGCGCCGGCCGTAGGCGGGCACGTAGTTGGTGACGCCGTCGGGGCCGTGGGTCGCGCGTATCGCGTCGAGGGAGTCGAACTCGACGCCGGCGCCCAGCGCGTCGCCGATCGCCCCGCCGAGCAGGCAGCCGCGCACCCGGCTGCGGAAGTCCTGCTGGTCGGCGCGGCCCCACAGCGAGCCGCCGACCGGGGCGCTCACCCGGCACCGCCCACGAGGGGCAGCAGCTTCGGCAGCCGCCCGTCGGCGGCCCGCGCGGCGGCGACGCGTTCGGCCGGCACCTCGCCGTAGGTGGTGGTGCGCGGGCGGGCGGGGCGGCCGGCGAGTTCGGCGATGGCGGTCAGTTCGGCGACGGTGCGGTGCGAGCCGTAGGCGGAGCCGGCCATCCGGGAGATGGTCTCCTCCATCAGGGTGCCCCCCAGGTCGTTGGCGCCGGAGCGCAGCATCTCCGCCGCGCCCTCGGTGCCCAGCTTGACCCAGCTGGTCTGGATGTTGGTGATGTGCGGGTGGAGCAGGAGTCGGGCCATCGCGGTGACGGCCCGGTTGTCCCGCGCGGTGGGCCCGGGGCGGGCGATGCCGGCGAGGTAGACCGGGGCGTTGGTGTGCACGAACGGCAGCGTGACGAACTCGGTGAAGCCGGCGACGCCCTTCTCCTCGTTCCGCCGCTGGATCGCGGCGAGCGTCCGCAGGTGCCCCAACCAGTGCCGGGGCTGGTCGACATGGCCGTACATCATGGTGGACGAGGAGCGCAGGCCCAGCTCGTGGGCGGTGCTGACCACCTCGATCCAGGTGTCGGCGGGCAGCTTGCCCTTGGTGAGGACCCAGCGCACCTCGTCGTCGAGGATCTCGGCGGCGGTGCCGGGGATGGTGTCGAGGCCGGCTTCCCGCGCGGCGGTCAGCCAGTCGCGGAGGGACATCCCGGTGCGGGAGGCGCCGTTGACGACCTCCATCGGGGAGAACGCGTGGATGTGCATCCCGGGGACGCGTTCGCGGACCGCGCGCACGATGTCGAAGTAGGCGGTGCCCGGCAGGTCGGGGTGGATGCCGCCCTGCATACACACCTCGACGGCGCCGACCTCCCACGCCTGTTGGGCGCGGTCGGCGACCTGGTCCAGGGAGAGGGTGTAGGCGTCGGCGTCCGTGCGGCGCTGGGCGAAGGCGCAGAACCGGCAGCCGGTGTAGCAGACGTTGGTGAAGTTGATGTTGCGGGTGACCACATAGGTCACGTCCTCGCCGACGACCTGGCGGCGCAGCTGGTCGGCGACGTCGGTCAGCGCGTCCAGCGCCGGCCCGTCGGCGTGCAGCAGGGTGAGCGCCTGCTCGTCGGTGAGCCGGGTGGGGTCGTCGGCGGCGACCGCGAGCGCGGCGCGGGCCTCGCCGTCGAGGCGGGGCAACGGGCGGGCGTCGGGGGTGAGTCCCGGCTGGGCGAGGGCGCGCAGCTCGTTCCAGTCGCCGTAGACGTCCTCGAAGTCGGCGCGCCGGTCGCCGGTGCGGCCCTCGGTGTCGATGGTGCGGTGCAGTTCGGTGCGGCCGCTGGCCACCAGCGGCTCGTCGGGTTCCTGCCAGGGCAGGCCGACGGGGCGGGCGTCCTCGTTGGCGAGGCCGGTGGCGGGGTCGACGAGGGCGTTGATGTGGGGCAGCAGCCTGGGGTCGATCCAGGGCTCGCCGCGCTGGATGAACTCCGGGTAGACGGTGAGGCGTTCGCGGAGTTCGAAGCCGGCGGCGCGGGTGCGCCGGGCGAGTTCGTCGATGGCGGGCCAGGGGCGTTCGGGGTTGACGTGGTCGGGGGTGAGAGGGGAGACGCCGCCCCAGTCGTCGATGCCGGCGCGGATGAGGAGCGCGTACTCCTCGTCGACCAGGTTGGGCGGGGCCTGCACCCGCGCGGACGGGCCCAGCAGCAGGCGGGTCACGGCGACGGCTGCGGCCAGTTCCTCCAGTTCGACGTCGGGCATGGCGCGCATCGCGGTGTCGGGCTTGGCGCGGAAGTTCTGGATGATCACCTCCTGGATTCCCCGGTAGGTGCGGGAGATCCGGCGCAGCGCGAAGATCGACTCGGCGCGTTCGGTGAAGTCCTCGCCGATGCCGAGGAGCAGGCCGCTGGTGAACGGGACCGAGGAGCGGCCGGCGTCCTCCAGCGCGCGCAGCCGCACCGCCGGCTCCTTGTCGGGCGAACCGTGGTGCGGGCCGCCGGGCTCGGACCACAGCCGGGTCGCGGTGGTCTCCAGCATCATGCCCATCGAGGGCGAGACGGGCTTGAGTCGCTGGAAGTCGGTCCAGGTCAGCACGCCGGGGTTGAGGTGGGGCAGCAGCCCGGTCTCCTCCAGCACCCGGATCGCCATGGCCCGCACATAGGAGAGGGTGTCGTCGTAGCCGGCGGCGGCGAGCCAGTCCTTCGCCTCGGGCCAGCGGTCCTCCGGCCGGTCGCCCAGGGTGAAGAGGGCCTCCTTGCAGCCCAAAGCGGCGCCGCGACGGGCGATTTCCAGCACCTCGTCCGGCGAGAGGAACATGCCGTGGCCCTCGCGACGAAGCTTTCCCGGAACAGTCACAAACGTGCAGTAATGGCAACGGTCCCGGCAGAGACGGGTCAGCGGGATAAACACCTTGCGGGAGTAGGTGATCACCCCCGGACGCCCCGCCTCGGCCAGCCCCGCGTCGCGTACCCGGCCAGCCGCCTCGGCCAGGCGTTCCAGGTCAGCGCCGCGCGCCTGGAGCAACACCGCCGCCTCCGCCGTGTCCAGCGCCACTCCGTCGCGGGCCCTGCGCAGCGCCCGGCGCATCGCGTTGGCGGGGGGAACGTCCGTGCTTCTCGTCATGCTCCCGAGGATAGGAGGGCGCCGCTCGGGGCGACAGGACACGGTACGGGTGTGGCCTGGAGTGGTTCATCCCGAGAAGACCGTCTCCCGACCCGGCCCACTCCGTGCCACACTGCCATGGCCGTTCCGGTCCTCAGGGGCCTGGTCTTCAAAGGACTCCGTCCCGCCGGATAGACTCCAACGTTCGCCCCATACGTGCAGAGGTTGAGAAGCAGAGGACACCATGGCCGTTGGTGAGGGGACCACGGGGGGTTACACGCCTGCCTTGCGCTTCGCGGTGCTCGGGCCGGTGCGCGCTTGGCAGGGCGAACAGCTCCTGCCCCCGGGATCGCCCCAACAACGCGCCCTGCTCGCGGCCCTGTTGCTGCGGCGCGGCCGGCCGGCCTCGGCGACCGAGCTGGTCGACGCGCTGTGGGACGAGCCCCCGCAGCAGGCCATCGCCGCGCTGCGCACCTACGCCTCCCGGCTGCGGAAGTCGTTCGGCGCGCGCGCCTCGGTGCTGGTCAGTCAGTCCGGCGGCTACGCCCTACGGCTCGGCCCGCGCGACGAGTTGGACCTCGACGAGGTGTCACGGCTCGGCGCCGCCGCCGAGAAGGCGGCCGGCTCCGGCGACCTGACGCAGGCCCACGAGCTGTACGGCGAGGCCGTCGACCTGTGGGACGGCGAGGCGCTGGCCGGGCTGCCGGGTCCTGAGGCCGAGATGCAGCGCACCCGGCTCGCCGAGCAGCTGCTGACGCTCCGCGAACAGCGCCTGGACATCGGGCTCCAGGCCGGGCTGCACGCCGACGCGGTCGCCGAGCTGACCGCGCTCTCGGCCGCGCACCCGCTGCGCGAGCGGCTGCGCGAGCTGCTGATGCTGGCGCTCTACCGCAGCGGCCGGCAGGCCGAGGCGCTGGCCGTCTACGCCGACGCGCGGCGGCTGCTGATAGACGAGCTGGGCGTCGAACCGCGCGCCGAACTCTCGGAGTTGCAGAACCGCATCCTCAACGCGGACAGCTCCCTGACCCTGAAGAGCGTTCCCTCCGGCTCCCCCGCCAGGCCCAGCGTGCGGCCGGCGCAACTGCCGGCCGCGGTTCCCGACTTCACCGGGCGGGCCTCGTTCGTCCGCGAGCTGGGCGCCCAACTGGCCGGCGCCGGCGGCCAGGTGATGGCCGTCTCGGCGGTCGCCGGCATCGGCGGCGTCGGCAAGACCACGCTGGCCGTGCAGGTGGCGCACGCCGCGCGCGAGCACTTCCCCGACGGCCAGCTCTACGTGGACCTCCAGGGCGCCGGCGCGGCCCCCGCCGACCCGACCGCCGTGCTCGCCGCGTTCCTGCGGGCGCTGGGCATCCCCGACGACGGGATACCGGACGGGGTGGACGAACGCGCCGGCCTCTACCGCTCGTTGCTCGCCGGCCGCCGGGTGCTGACCCTCCTGGACAACGCCCGCGACGCGGCACAGGTCCGCGACCTGCTGCCGGGAACGCCCGGCTGCGCCACGCTGATCACCAGCCGGCTGCGCATGGTGGACCTGGCCGGGGCGCACCTGGTCGACCTGGACGTGATGAGCCCGGACGAGGCGCTGACCCTCTTCACCAGGATCGTCGGCGAGGAGCGCGTCGCCAGCGAGCGCAGGGCGGCGATGCAGGTCGTCGGGGCCTGCGGCTTCCTGCCGTTGGCGATCAGGATCGCCGCCGCCCGGCTGGCGGCCCGCCGCACCTGGACGGTCTCCACGCTCGCCAGGAAGCTGAGCGACGAACGCCGCAGGCTGGACGAACTGAAGGCCGGCGACCAGGCGGTCAAGGCCACCTTCGAGCTGGGATACGGCCAGCTGGAGGCCGAACAGGCCCGTGCATTCCGGCTGTTGGGGCTGACCGAGGGCCCCGACATCTCGCTGACGGCCGCCGCGGCGCTGCTCGACCGGGACCCGGAGACCACCGAGGAGCTGCTGGAGTCCCTGGTGGACACCTCGCTGCTGGAGTCGGCGGCGCAGGGCCGCTACCGCCTGCACGACCTGGTGCGGCTCTTCGCCCGCGCCTGCGCCGAACGCGACGAGCAGCCGCCGGCCGAACGGGAGGCCGCGCTGTCCCGGCTGCTGGACCACTTCCTGGCGTCCAGCCGTCAGGTCTACGCGCTCGAACGCCCCGGCGACCGCCTCGTCGACCATGTGGCGCCCACCGACCACCCGGGGCTCACGTTCCCGGACAAGAGCGCCGCGCTCGACTGGTTCTTCAGCGAGGCGGAGTGCCTGCTGGCCAGAGTCCGCCAGCAACATGCCTCGGCGGGGCTGCGGCGCGCCGTCGACACCCTGCTGACCGCGCAGGACCTGGCCGAGTCGGGCGCGTTCTCCCACCAGTTCGACCAGGTGGCGCGCGGGATGCTGGAGACCGCGCGACTGGCCGGGGACGACCTGTCGCAGGCCCGGCTGCACGCGCTGCTGGCCCACGGGCTCTCGGTGGACGGCAAGTTCGACGAGGCCGACGCCGAGAGTCAGCAGGCGCTGCTGCTGGGGACGGCGGTCGGCGATCCGCTCGCCGTCTCCACCGCGCTCAACGACCGCGGCATCATCGGGATCTACCGGGGCGACCTGGCAGCCGCCGAGGACTACCTCACCCGCGCGGTCGCCGAGTACCGCGCCGACCGGAACGAGCCCGGCGAGGCGAGCGCCCGGTGCAACCTGTCCCGGGTACACCTGCACACGGGCCGGGTGGACAGCGCCATCGAGCTGGCGCAGTCCTGTGTGCGGCTCTACAGCAGCGGCGCCAGCCAGCCGCTGCGCCTGGCCAACGCCCGCTACACGCTGGGCGTCGCGCTCAACGAGGCGGCCCGGCACGGGGAGGCGCTGGAGCAGTTCGGGCTGGCGATGGACGGGTTCCGGGACGGCCGGCAGCGGCTGTGGGAGGGCGTCACGCACTACCGCATCGCCGAGGTCCACCTGGCCGCCGGGCGGCCGGCGGAGTCGGCGCGGCACGCTGAGCGGGCCCTGGTGTTGGGCGGCATCGGCGGCGAGTGGCGGCGCGGGACCATACTGCTGGTGCTCGGGCAGGCGCTCGCGGCGCTCCAGCAGACGGACCGCGCGCGGGCCTGCTGGTATGACGCGCTGGCGATCATGGAGGAGATCGACGCTCCCGAAACGGCCACCGCGCGGAACCTTCTCTTCCCCGCTGGCGTCTAGAGTCGCAGGCGAAGTCCGAAGAGCGCCGAGTTGGCACGTTTATTGATCATTTATTTCTGCGTGCCACGCTCTCCGGACCAATCGTCATGAGGGGGGCGGCGATTCTCGGCTGGGGATCGACCGATCAAACGGGGGTTGCTGGCTAACCGTGTCGCCCCACGACAGTCACACCGTCAAGGAGCTGACGTTGACCGACACCACGACCAAGAACGAGACGCCGGACCAGGACATCCAGCCGACGGACCACCACGTCTCCACCGAGCCCGGGAAGAAGCCCGTCCAGCCGACGGACCACCACGTCTCCACCGAGCCCGGGAAGAAGCCCGTCCAGCCGACGGACCACCACGTCTCCAGCGAGCCGAAGGACAGGCCCGTCCAGCCCACTGACCACCACGTCTCCAGCGAACCGGCGGACAGGCCCGTCCAGCCCACCGACCACCACGTCTCCAGCGAACCGGCGGACAAGCCCGTCCAGCCCACCGACCACCACGTCTCCAGCGAACCGGCGGACAAGCCCGTCCAGCCCACCGACCACCACGTCTCCACCGAGCCCGGGAAGAAGCCCGTCCAGCCGACGGACCACCACGTCTCCAGCGAGCCCAGGGACGAGAACGGCCCGTCAACCCCTGTGGACCACTTCGCTTCCTGAGCCCACAATGGTTCTGTCTGAGGCCGGCTCCCGGACCCGGGAGCCGGCCTCAGCGATGAGCGGTTCCGCACCACCTCGCACCACCGAAGTTTCGACCCACCACCGGTTGGGGACGCGTTCCGGTGTTCCCAGTGAGGAGTCCGGCATGACCCGCATCAGGAAGTTCGCCCTCGGTCTCGCCCTGGTCACCGCGCTGTGGGGCGCCACCACGGGCCTCGCCCACGCCGACCACCACATCAGCGGAGGCACGCAGTCGTCGGGGAGGTGACCTCCTCCCCCGACGCGTCGCGGCGGCCCCTCGTTCGGGCCGGCCCCGCCGTTCGGCGACGGCCTCTCCGCTCCCGGGCGGCCCCTCTCAGGGGCCGCCCGCACTCGTTTATCGCGTGTTTATGACGGACTGACATGCTCATCCTTGTCCGGCCGCACAGGGGTGCGCGGCCGGCCTCCCCGGTGGAGCCTGTTCGGCGGCAACGGGGGAGTCGCCGGGCAGGTCTCGGGCGGCGGTTCGGGTGGCGTGGAGGGGGCGTCGCCCGGACCCGACCGGCTCGAACCCACCCAGACATCGGCCGTCGGTGGGGGCCGACGGCCGATGTCCCAACGCCCCGCAGGGCGGGCCCCGCACCCCCGGGAGGGCCCTCAGCCCAACGCCCGCGCCAGCGCCGGCCGATGCTCGACCACCCAGGCGCTCGCCGCCCTGATACCGGCCGGCACCTCCGCCGCCACCAGCCGCGCCATCGCCGGCTCGCCGCGTTCCGCCCCCGCCTCGATGCCGCGCCAGCAGCGGTCCTGCCACCACAGCACCGTCTCCAGCAGCCGCGCCCGGTCGGCCGTCGGGCCGTACGCCTCGCACAGCAGCCGCAGCCGCCGGCCCACCTCGTCGGGCTCGCCGGCGTCCGGGCCCAACTCCAGGTACTGCCACGCCACATGGGCCAGATCCTGAATCCGCTCGCCCGGCGCAGCGATGTCCCAGTCGATCAGCGCGACGGGCCGCCAGCCCTCGGCGTAGACGGTGTTCTTCGGCGACAGGTCGTGGTGGCAGACCACCTCGCCCGCGCCGGCCAGCGCGGTTCCCGCCGTCAGGTCGTGGAACTCCCGCACCAGCGTGGCCACTTCCGCCAGCGCCTCGTCGGTCCGCGCCGCCCGCCGCTCCTCCGGCGTGCACGCCGCGCGCCCCGGCAGGTACTCCAGCACCTCGCGCCCCCGCTCGTCGCGGCCCAACACCCGGGGCGCGCCCCGCCAGCCGGCCCGCTCGAAGTGCGCCAGCAGCGCGTGCGTGAACTCCGCCCGCTCCGGCACGGTCCGCCGCACCGTGCCGCCGACCCGCACCACCTCGTTGACAAAACCGCCGGTCAACGGCTCCTCAACGTCTCGTCCCCGCTCCTCGCTCATCCCCCAAGCCTGTCATTCCCCGACGAGACCCCAAGGACCCGGCCGGAACTCTAGGCCGGGACCGGCCGGTCCCGGCCTAGAGTTCCGGCATGACGCAGACGCAGGCACGAGGACCACTCGCCGGGAAGGGCGCGGTGGTGACCGGCGGGTCGCGCGGGATCGGCCGCGCGGTCGTGGAACGACTCGCGGCCGACGGCGCCACGGTCGTCTTCAGCTACGCGCGCGCCGAGGACCGGGCGCGGGAGGTGGCCGAGGCCGTCGCCGGGCGCGGCGGAACGGCCCACCCGGTGCGCGCCGACTTCGCCGACCCGGCGGCGGCCCGGCGGCTGATGGAGCGCGCCGACCAACTCCTGGAAGGGCTCGACGTGTTGGTGAACAACGCGACCGGCCCGCTGGCCCCCACCCCGCTGACCGAGATCACCGAGGACGACCTGGACCGGGCGCTGAACATCACGGTGCGGGCCGCGTTCCTCACCATCCGGCACGCCGCCGACCACATGCGGGACGGCGGCCGGATCATCAGCGTCTCCACCCTCAACACCAGGCGGCAGGCGCCGGGGCTCGCCCTCTACACGGCGGCCAAGGGCGCGCTGGAGCAGCTGACCACGGTCGCCGCGCTGGAGCTGGGCGTGCGGGGCATCACCGCCAACACCGTCTCCCCCGGCGCCACCGACACCGAGCTGCTGCGCGGCAGCAACCCGCCCGAGGTGCTGGAACGCATCCCCGCGCTCACCCCGCTGCGCCGGGTCGGGCAGCCGGCGGACGTGGCGGCCGTGGTCGCCCTGTTGACCAGCCCCGACGCGGGGTGGATCACCGGCCAGAACATCCCGGCGACCGGCGGTCTCAGCTGACGCCGGGCCCGGGGCTTCCCGAAGCGGGACCGCCGGCCGGGCGGGCCCTGACGTGCATCCGTTCCCCCTGCGCCCCGAAGAGGCTCAGGAACTCGGCGGGTTGGGAACCCGGGTTGCTGAACGCGTGCGGCACCCGGGTGTCGAACTCCGCCGCCTCCCCGGGCCCCAACGTCAACTCCCGGTCCCCCAGCCGCAGTCCGACCGTCCCCGAGAGCACATAGCACCACTCGAAACCCTCGTGCACGCGCTGCTCGGCGCCCCGGCCGTAGCCGGGCGGCAGGATCTGCTTGTAGGCGTGCAGCCCGCCGAGATGCCTGGTCAGCGGGATGAACGTCTGCCCGTGCCGGGAGAACGGACGCGGGTGGACCCTCGGGTCCCCGGTGGTCGGCGCGTCCACCAGCTCGTCCAGCTGCACCCGGTAGGCCCGCGCCAGCGGGAGCAGCAGCTCCAGCGTCGGCTTCCGCCCGCCCGACTCCAGCCGGGAGAGCGTGGACACCGAGATCCCGGTCTCCTCGCTCAACGCGGCCAGCGTCACCTGCCGCTCCTGCCGCAGCGCCCGCAGCCGGGGGCCGACGGCGGTCAGCACCCCCGCGAGGTCGCCCGCCGGCGGCTGGTCGGGGGCCGGGCGCTGGCCCCGCGCGGGGCGCTGGTCGGGGGCGGCCGGGCGCGGGTCGGGGGCCGATCGTTCCCGTTCACTCATCGCCCCAGCATGACCCACCCTGACCGCGCGTTGCCAGTCCGGCAACGAAGTTTGTCGTTCCGGCCCCGGGTGCCGCATCGTCCGAGAGCGACGACACGCGATTGCCCGCGACGACCCGCGACACGGGAGGAACCCATGAGCCCGAGGACTTCCGCCACCCCTGACCCCTACGACGTCGCCGTGGTCGGCGGCGGTCCTGCCGGCCTCAGCGGCGCGCTGGCCCTGGCCAGATCCCGCCGCCGGGTGGTGGTGATCGACGCGGCCCGGCCGCGCAACGCGCCGGCCGCCCACGCGCACAACTACCTGACCAGGGACGGCGCCCCACCCGCCGAGATCCTGGCCGCCGGCCGGGACGAGGTCCTGGGCTACGGCGGCGAGATCCTCCGCCCCGCCACGGTGACCGCCGCGCGGCGGCGGCCGGACGGTTCCTTCGACCTCGACCTCGACCTCGACCTCGACCTGCGCCCAGACCAGGGCGCAGCCCGCACCCTCACCGCCCGCCGGCTGCTGGTGGCGACCGGCGTGGTGGACGAACTCCCCGACGTTCCCGGCCTCGCCGAGCACTGGGGCAGCGCCGTGCTGCACTGCCCCTACTGCCACGGCTGGGAGGTGCGCGACCAGCCCATCGCCGTCCTGGCCACCAGCCGGCTCGCCGAACACCAGGCGCTGCTGTGGAGCCAGTGGAGCGACCGGGTGACCCTGGTCACCCACACCGCGCCCGCCCCGACCGACGAGGCGCGCCGCAGGCTGGCCGCCCGGGGCGTCACAGTGGTCGAAGGCCGGGCCACCGGCGTCGCCACCGAAGCGGACGGCGCGCTGCGCGGCCTCGACCTGGCCGACGGCGGAACGGTCGACTGCCGCGCCGTGGTCGTCGCCCCGCGCGTGACCGCGCGGCTGGGGGCGCTGACCGCGTTGGGGCTGACGCCCACCGAGGTGGTCAGGGACGGCGAGGTGCTGGGCACCCAGCTCGACGCCGACCCGCTCACCGGCCGCACCGCCGTCCCCGGCGTCTACGCGGCCGGCAACGCCGCCAGCGTCCACGACCACGTGGTCAGCGCGGCGGCGGCCGGCGTCCGCGCCGGCGCCCTGATCAACATGGACCTGATCATGGACCTGATCGAGGCCGACACCGAGACCGACACCGAGGCCGCGCCGCGGCCCGTTCCGAGGAGCGCCCGATGACCGAGCACGTTTCCGAGAACCTGTCCGACCACGCCTACTGGAACGAGCGCTATGCCGGCAGCGCCCACGGAATCTCCGCCGGCGCACACGGAATCTGGAGCGGCGAACCCAACGCGGTCCTCGCCCGCGAGGCCGCCGGCCTCGCCCCCGGCACCGTCCTCGACCTGGGCTGCGGGGAGGGCGGCGACGCCATCCACCTGGCCCGGCTGGGCTGGCGGGTCACCGCCGTCGACGTCTCCGACGTGGCCCTCGCCCGCGCCGCCGAACACGCGGAACGGGCCGGCGTCGCCGAACGGATCGAGTGGCAGCGCCACGACCTGTCCGAGACGTTCCCGACGGGCGCCTACGACCTGGTCAGCACCGCGTTCCTGCACTTCAGGGACGGAACGCTCAGCCCGCGCGTGCTCCGCTCGGCCGCCGGGGCCGTGGCCCCCGGCGGCACCCTGCTGATCGAGGCCCACGGCGGGCCGCCGCCCTGGCAGCACGACCTCCCCGACGACCTGGCCTTCCCCACCCCAGAGGAGACCGTCGCCACGCTCCAACTCCCGCCCGGCGAGTGGGAGATCCTCCGCGCCGAACGCCACCCACGCAGCCAGCGCCACCCCCACACCGGCGAGATGGCCACCCGCGAGGACCAGACGGTGCTGGCCCGCAGAGCGCTGCGCTAGCCGGACCGGAGTCGGCGGCGCGGCCGCCGCCGACGCGGCCGCGCGGGGCGCGGCCGGAGGCTGGCGGGCCCTCAACGGGCGCTCGCCGCACGGGCATTGTCAGAGGCACCCGATACGGTACGAGCCATCCACCGAGGAGGAGGGCCGCGTTGCACGCGAGAGATGAAAGCAAAGAAACGGCAAAGCGAGTCTAACGATGCAGCTCAGAAAGTGTCCTCCCCGCGCGAGCGGGGGTGAGCCGGCGGCTGCCTCGCCGCCCGGCATGGTCGCTTCGTCCTCCCCGCGCGAGCGGGGGTGAGCCGACCGCCTGGCAGGGCGGCATTGACGCGGTCAAGTCCTCCCCGCGCGAGCGGGGGTGAGCCGCTCGGGCGGGACTGGGATCTCGTAGATGTCGGGTCCTCCCCGCGCGAGCGGGGGTGAGCCGCAGCAGTGGAAGAACCAGCCGCAGACCATGTTGTCCTCCCCGCGCGAGCGGGGGTGAGCCGTTGCCGTTGCTGTTCCCGTTATGGGTGAACCCGTCCTCCCCGCGCGTGCCCGGGTGAGCCGTCACAGCCCGTCTGGGGCCTGTCTGGGGCGGGGTCCTCCCCAGACGTGCGGGGGTGAGCTGATCGTCGAGTCCGCCCCGCGCCACATCGTCCTCCCCCGCGCGAGCGGGGGTGAGCCGCGCAGCGTCGCCCCGCGCGGGGTGAGGGTTACGTCTTCCCCGTGCGCGGGGATTGGTCGGCGGTCGTCGCTAGGTCCGTGGATATGCCGGTGTTCTCCCCGCAGCAGCGGGGATGGGCCCTCGTACAGGGTCTCGCTCGGGGCACACCACCCCGTACTCCCCGCGCCAGCGAGGCACTTACCCGGCGCCCCCGCGCCAGCGGGCAGGCCCGGCACGCGGCCGCACCCCCGCGTCCCGGCGCCCCCGCGCCAGCGGGCTCCGCGCCAGCGGGCCAGCGGGCCCCGCGCCGGGGCGGCTTCGCCCGGGCCCCCGGGGCCCGGGCGTTCGCTAAGCCGGGCCGGCCAGGCCCCCGTGGGTGAGGACGTTCACCACCCGCCCGCTGGGGTCGCGGACAAAGAAGCGGCGGACGCCCCAGTCCTCGTTCCGGATCGGGTGGACGATCTCCGCGCCGGCGGCGCGCATCGCCGCGTAGGCGGCGTCCACGTCCTCGACCTCGACGCTGATGTCCGGGGCCACCGGCCCCGTCTCGTCCTCCCCGGTGTAGAGGCTGATCTGCGCGGTGGGGTTGGTCGGGGAGACGAGGGTCATGATCCAGCCATGGTTCATGGCCTCCTCGAAGCCGAGCCGCTCGTAGAACGCGCGGCTCGACTCCCCGTCGCCCGTGGGGATGTTGGGCACGACGCGGCGGACGGACATGGGCGGGCCTCCGGGGTGATCGACCTTTTCACGGACGTTCCAGCCCTATCACGGCCCCGGCCGGGCCGTCAGTGGTGGCGATACCGACGGCGGTCGCCGATCAGGGGTGCCGCGAGGAGGGAGACGACGCCCACGCCCAGCCCGATCCAGCCAACCGGCGCGGGCACCCGGCCGAGCACGACCGAACTGGCGGGCCGGCGTTCGGCGTTGAGGGTGACGCCCCGGCCGTCGAGGACGATCGCGTCGAGGGTGCGGTGGTCCGCCGGTTCCGCGCCGGCGGAGGCGTCCGCATCGGGGAACAGGCCGTCGTACTCCTCCTCGGTCCGCAGCAGACGCACCTCGGTGGACTCGTCGCCGAGTTCCAGATAGCCGTCGCAGTCGGTGGAGCCGATCTCGCAGACCACCTCGTCGCGCGGGACGTGCACCTCGGCCGGTTCGCCGTACTCCCAGACGTAGTCGTGGTCGCCGCGTTCGATGTGGCCCATGGCGCCCAGCACGCCGGCGGACAGGCCGGCGGCGGACAGCGGGCCCCGCCACGGAAGAAGTCGAGGCCGTCGGACAGGCCCAGCGGAATCAGCACCATTCCGAGGCAGCCGATCGCCACGGCGAGCAGCACCATCCCGCCGAGGCGGGTGTCGGGGTCGTCGATCAGGCCCCGGATCGCGAAGGGCAGCGCGACCAGCGGCGGCAGCGCCCAGGCGAGGGCCCTGCCACGGCGCCTCACCGCACCCCCGCCCCACAAACGGTCCCCATCCCACAAACGGTCCCCGCCGCGCGAACGGTCGCGGCGGTCACAGCAACTCCCGCAGCCAGCGCGCGATATGCGCGTCGCGGTCGGCCGTCGTCAGCAACATGCTGGGGAAGACCCGGTCCCAGGTGTCGGCCCGGCACACGGCCGCCACCCGGCAGGCGACCTCGGCCAGGGCGCGCAACTCGGGGAGGCCGGTGCCGCGTTCCGCCCAGGCGTCGAGGTAGGCGTCCCAGGCGCGGGTGCGGGCGGCGGGGTCGCGGTCGAAGCGTTCGTCGAGGACCCGGCCGACGACCAGCAGGCTGGCGAACGGGTGGGTGACGGAGGAGTCGCCCCAGTCGAAGAAGAGGTAGCGGCCGCCGTCGGCGAGGGCGCCGGACGGGGTGAGGGCCCGGCCGCCGGTGAGGACGGAGGCCGGGTGGAGGTCAGACTGGTCGAGCGAGCAGGCCACGGGCGATTCGGCGAGGCGTTGGCACCACTCTTCGAAGCGTGGTGTGGCGGCGCGCAGGGTGCGTCGTTCCTCGTCGCGGAGGCTGCCTGCCGACTCGACCAGGCAGCGGTAGCGTTCGACGAGGCGCTGTGGCCGAAAGTCGGGGACGCCCATGGCCAGCAGCTTGTTGGCGTGTGGCTCCACCTCGCGCTGCAACTGGGCATACTGGCTGAGCATTTCGGCCCAGGCGCCCAGGTCCTCGGGATCGTTGGTGAGCACCTCGGTGAACATCGGGCCGGCGTCGGGGAGGAGGGACCAGGCGCGGGCGGTGTCGACGGCCACGGGTTCGACGACCCGGCCGGGGACCCAGCGGTGGAGGGCGGCCATCACGGCGGGCTCGTAGGCGGAACGGGGCGGGTTGGCCTTGAACCAGACCGCGCCGCCCTCGGTCAGCGGCACGCGGAGGACGACGGACCAGGGGCGGAGCCGGGCCCAGACCTGGTCGCCGCCGACGACCAGCCGGTGGCGGGCGAGCCGCTCGGTGATCCAACCGAGGGCCTGGGCACGCCACTTCTCGTCCTCCCACGGGGTCACGGCGCGATAGCCACCGGTCTCCACGACGATCCCATTGACGTCCATAGGACCACCCCATCACACAACTGACGGCATAATGCGGGAACTTGACGTCTTCCTCACCCGTTCCGCCCGGTCGTGATCTTCTGGGGTGCGGGTACGGGGCATCGCCGTGCCCGCCCCACCCACCTCGACAAGGGAGACCCGGCATGGCCGGCAGACTGGTGTACACGGCGATCGCCTCGCTCGACGGCTACCTCACCGACGAGCAGGGGTCCTACGACTGGAGCGCCCCGGACGAGGAGGTGCACGCGTTCGTCAACGCGCTCGAACGGACCGTCGGGACCCAGCTGTTGGGGCGCCGCACCTACGGGGAGATGACCTACTGGGACACGGCGGGGCACGAGCCCGAGCAGTCGGCGGCCAGCCGGGAGTTCGCCGAGCTGTGGCGGGCCTCGGACAAGGTGGTCTTCTCCCGCACGCTGGACGGGGTCAGCGCGCCGAGGACCCGGCTTGAGCGGGAGTTCGACCCGGCGGCCGTCCGGGAGTGGAAGGCCGCGGCGACGGCCGACCTCGCCATCGGCGGCCCGACGCTGGCCGCCCTCGCCCTGGCGGCGGGGCTGGTCGACGAGTGCCGCCTCTTCCTCAACCCCACCACGGTCGGCGCCGGCCTCCCGGCGTTCCCCCGCGCGCCGCGACTGTCCCTGACCCTGCGCGAGGAACGCCGCTTCGCCGGCGGCGTGGTCTACCTGAGGTACGGCGTCAACGACGTTTCCTCGGAGGGGCGTTGAGGCCGGTCGCGCTCAGCCTCGGTCCCCCGGCGTCGTGGCGGGCGGTCAGGACGCGGCCGGTGCGGTCGCGGCGAACGGCCTGGTGGGTGGGGGCGTTGGCGATGAAGGTGTACTCGGGTTGCCCGGGAATGCGCACCTCGGGATAGCTCAGGAACAGCACCCTGAAGGTGGTGGCCTGGGCTGCCGGCCGGCCGGCAGCGGCCGGCGGGACGTCCCGGTGTGGGGGGCGAAGCGAAGACACCCGGAACGTAGGAGCCATCGGGAAGTTGGTCAATGAGTTTCGATGGATTTCCCGTTAGAACCCTGATCAACATTCGATAACTACCGGCATTATTCCCGGTAGTTGATCAGCGGCAGATCAGGTGGCGGCTATTCCAGAAACACCGTCACCGCCAGCGGAAGATGGTCCGAGGCCGTCGTCTCGATCAACGCGAAGTCCCCGAACGCCACCTCGGGCGCGCCGAAGATCCAGTCCACCCGGCGGGGCGGCGTGACGGCCGTGTCCAGCGAGGGGTCGCCCGCCTCGTCCTGCGCGCTGCGCAGCCCGGCCGCCTCCACCGTCTCGATCTCCCGCGAGTCGGGTCGGGCGTTGAGGTCGCCGGCCAGCACCGCCGTCGGGTCGTCGGCCACCTCGCCGAGCAGCGGCCCGAGTTGGGCCAGCCGGGGCGCCGGCGAGGAGCCGCCGTGCAGGTGGGTGCCGACGATCCGCGCGGTCTCGCCGTCGGTGAGGCGGACCGTGACCGAGGCGAAGGAACGGTTCATGTCGCCCCCGGCGCGCGGGAGTTCGCGGGCCTCGCGCTCCACCACGGGCAGCGAGGTGAGGATCAGGTTGCCGAACCTGTCGTCGGCCCCCGGCGCCCACACGCTGGTCACGTCGAGCCGCGCTTCCAGGAAGGTCACCAGGTCGAGCCCGCCGGCGAGCGGCGTGCCGCGCGGCACCTCCTGGAGCACCACCACCTGCGCGCCCGAGTCCTCGATCACCGCCCGGATCGCGTCGGGGGTCAGCTCCCCGCCCTGGTCGACGGCGGCGTGCACGTTCCAGGTCAGCAGCCGGTACATGCCGCCCGCCGTGTCCGTTGGCAGCGGCTCGGGCCCGGCGCGCAGCGCGCCCGCCAGCGGCGGCCAGGCCAGCAGCAGCACCGCCACCACGACCGGGGTGAACGCCCTGGCCAGCGGCGGCGGCGCGGCGAAGGACCGGGTCGCCTGCGCGGCCAGCGCCACGGCCAGGAACAGCGCGAACGCCCAGGGCAGCAGCCGGAGTTCGTAGGCCAGGGCCAGCAGCACGCAGGCGCCGCCCGTGCCCAGGCCGGCCAGCGCCAGGTCGAACTGCGGGCCGTGCCCGCAGCCCATCGGCACGGCGAGGGCCCGCCGCAGCACCGGCGGCAGCACCGCGAGGCCCAGCGTCGCCGCCGGCGCGACCAGCGGCGCGGGCCCCAGCGCCGCCCCGGCCACCGCCAGCGGCAGCGCGGCCGGCAGCGCCCAGCGGGTCCAGCGCGCCCAGCGGCCGAGGAAGGCCGGCTCGGGCAGCGACAGCAGCGCGATCCCGGCGACCGCGCCGGCGCCCAGCCACAGCCCGGCGGCCGTCAACGAGATTCCCGCGGTCGCCGCGACCGCGCCCGGCGCCGCGAGCAGCATCGAGTACAGCGCGAACGTCGGCCCCAGCACGGCCAGTTGCGCGCCGCCCGGCGGCCTGGTCAGGCGTTCGGCGGCCGCCGCTCTGGCCAGCGGCCCGAGCAGCGCGGCCAGCGCCAGGACCAGCAGCCAGCCGAGCAGCCCGCCGCGCCAGATCGGGTCCAGCAGGTCGAGCGGCAGGCGCAGCGCCAGGTCGCAGGCCACGGCCAGGCCGATCGCGCGGGCCGCGCGCCCGGGCCCGGCCGCCGCGTCGCCCATGTCGCGCCGCACCACCAGCACCAGCGCGACCAGCGCCGAGCCCAGCGCGAAACCCACCAGCGGCACCGAGCGCCCCACCGGGAACTGCACCAGCAGCCGCGCGCCGGCCAGCACCCCGACCGCGACGGTCAGGCCCTGCCGGGAGCCGAGCCACCAGGTCAACGGGCCGGCCAGGCAGGCCAGCGCGGGAACGGCGGCCACCGCGACGGCGCCCGCGCCGCCGAGCACGGTCGCCCCCAGCCGCAGCAGCTCCAGCGTGACCAGGGCGACGACGGCGGTGAGCAGGGGCAGCGGGCGCGCGACGGGGCTCATGGCGGGTGAGGTTAGTGCCCGCATCCCCGGGGCGTCCGTTCGGGGTGCGAGCCCGCCCGGGTGGACGTAGCGTCGAAGGACGAGCCGGAATCAGACAGTCGTGCCTAGGGAGGCTCGTCATGGTGCGTAACACCCTCGGAGCGGTCCTCGCTCTGATAGCCGCCGTCGTGGGTATCGGCAGCGTGTTCTTCGACTGGTACGGAGGACGCGACGGCCGGAACTACCGATGGTGGGACCTGTTCAACGGGGCCGGCGTGACGGGAGGGACCCCGGCGTTGATCGCGGGTCTGTTCCTGCCGATGCTGGTCGCGGCGGCCCTCGCCGTGGCGGGCATCCTGCTGCGGTCCCGCCTGCTGACGGCGTTGTCCGGCGCCGCCATCCTCGGCTTCACCCTGCTGTGGATGATCCGGCAGTACAACACCACGGACAGCCTGACCATCGGGCAGGGCGGCATGTCCTGGCCGGTGCTGGCAGCGCTCGGTTCGGGCCTGCTGATGCTGTACGCGGCCACCACCATGGCCGGCCGCCACCTCGCGGAGCGCGGCCTGCGCGGCCACGGTCACGGGAAGCACCGCGAGGAGACGGGCGGCGAGGTGCGGCAGGGCCCGTGGCGCAAGCGCCACGAGGAACACGCCGCTCACGGTGAGCACGGTGAGCACGAGGAGCACGGCCGGCGCGACGTCGCCTAGCCGACCACAACGGGTTAGCTCCCCGTCGGAACCACCGGTTCGCGCGCCACCGCCGCCCCCGGAACGTGGGGGACGGCGGTGCGTCGCCTCTCCTCCCGCAGGCGCATCGGGCCGGCGGGCCAGGCCCAGGGCCCGGTTCAGGACTGGCGGGTGCCCCGGGCCGCGTCGAGGGCGTAGACGCAGTGGTCCTTGCTACAGGCGAAGACCATCCCGTCGGCGGCCGCCGGGGTGCCCGTGATGGCGCCGCCGGTCTCCAACTTCCAGCTGAGCCGGCCGCTGACCGCGTCCAGCGTGTACAGGCAGTGGTCCTCCGAGCCGAAGTGCAGTCGGCCGTCCCGCACCACGGGCGAGCCGACGATCGACTCGCCGGCGGCGAACCGCCAGCGCGGGGTGCCGCTGACCGCGTCCAGCGTGTACATCGCGGTGCCGCTGCCCAGGTGCACCAGGCCGTCGGAGACCACCACCGGCTCCGTCGACTGCCGCGCCTCCGTGGCGATCCGCCACCGGTCGTCGCCCGTCGCCAGGTCCAGGGCGTAGACCGTGCCCAGATAGTCGGTGAAGTAGATGCCCGCGTCCCGGCCGCCGGCCGCCTGGTACGTCGGCGGGCAGAGGATCGCGGCCGGCGCGTCGAACCGCCAGCGCTCCGCGCCCGACGCGGCGTCCAGCGCCAACACCCGCGAGCCGGCGCACACATAGACCGTGCCGTCGTCGGCCGGCGTCACCCGCACCGGGACACCGCCGGTGACCGAGGTGTCACCCACCGGGTAACGCCACAGCTCGCTGCCGCTGCGGGCCTCCAGCACATACAGCTGGCCCTCGCCCCAGGCGTAGACGACGCCGTCCCGCAGCACGGGCGCCGCGTCCTGGGTCTCGAAGTCGCTCTGCCCGCCGGTCAGCTCCCACAGCTGCGCGCCGTTGCCCGCCTCCCACGCGGTGACCAGGCCGCCGCGCGAGGCGGTCAGCACCGTGCCGCGCTCCGCGCGCAGGGCGTAGATCCAGCCCTCGGTCGCCACCCGCCAGCGGTCGGCGCCGTCGGTGGCGTCCAGCGCGTAGAGGCTCGGGCCGTCCGACGCGATGACGGCGCCGCCGGTGACCGCCATCGACCAGGCGACCTCCCGGGTGCGGAACCGCCGCCGCCCGCTGCCCACGTCCAGCGCGTGCACCTCAAGGCTGGTGACGTAGAGCGCGTCGCCGGCGACCGTGGGCGAGCCCCACAGGTCGTTGCTCATCCGGAACCGCCAGGGCCGCCAGCGCGGGGTCGCGCCGGCGTCGCCGGACGGCCGCGCCATCGGGTGGTCGGCGGTGGAGCCCGGCTGGTGCATCTGGCCCGGGTGCGCGGTGTTGGGGCTGGGAACGGCCGCCTGCTGGTGGGCCGTCGGCGGTCTGCCCCACTCCTGCGCCGGCTGCCGCTGCTCGGCCGGCGGGGGCGGCGGCTGCCGCGTCACGGGCGGGCCGGTCGGCGGCGCCTCGTTGGTGGGCGGCGCCTGGTTGGTCGGCGGCGGGGGCGTGCTCGGCAGCGGGGGCGGCGGCATCGACGGCATGGGGGGCGCGTAGGAGCGCTGGGCGGCGGCCGAGGGGGGCGCGGGCTCTGGGCGTGCCTGCGAGGGCGGCGGCGGGGACGGCGGGGCCTGCCCGCCGGTGGGCCCGGGCGGGGGCGGCGGGGCGTCCGTGCCGCCCCAGGGCGCGTTGGGCCGGGGCGCGCCGCCGCTGTTGGGCCGGCCCCTGCGGGCCTCGATCATGGCGACGGCGCCGGGGGGCAGCCAGGCCGAGGCGCTGCCGCCGTCGTCCCCGGCGGCGAAGAGATAGGGCGCGAGCTGGGCCTGGAGATCGGCCGGCGAGGGCCGGTCCTCCGGCTTGTGCTCCATCAGCGACTCGATCAACGGGCGTAGCTCGTCGGGGAGTCCGGACAGGTCAGGGCGCTCGCGCAGCAGCATGAAGACCGTCTCCACCGGGTTCCCGCCGTGGTAGGGCGGGTGTCCGGTGGCGGCGAAGACGAGCGTGGAGGCGAGGGAGAAGACATCGCTCGCGCCGTTGACGGAGCGGGAGTCCTTGGCCTGCTCCGGCGACATGTAGGCGGGGGTGCCCACGGCGACGTTGGTCATGGTGAGGCGGGTGTTGGAGACGCCGGACGCGATGCCGAAGTCGATCACCCGGGGGCCGTCCTCGACGACCAGCACGTTGGAGGGCTTGAGGTCGCGGTGGACCAGCCCGGCGCCGTGGATCGACTGGAGCGCCTCGGCGATGCCGGCGGCGAGCCAGCGCACCGCCTGCGCGGGCAGCGGCCCGCACTCGGTGACGATCTCCTCCAGCGAGGGCGCGGGCACATAGGCGGTGGCCAGCCAGGGGACGGCGGCGCGGGGGTCGGCGTCCACCACGGCGGCCGTGTAGAAGCCGCTGACGGCGCGGGCCGCCTCCACCTCCCTGGTGAACCGCACGCGGAACAGCTGGTCCTCGGCAAGCTCGCTGCGCACGGTCTTGATCGCCACCCGCCGGCCCGAGGCCGAACGGGCCAGATACACCAGACCCATACCGCCGGCGCCCAGCCGTCCGAGCACCTCGAACGGCCCGATCCGCCGGGGATCGTGCTGCGTCAGCTGCCCCACCATGTGCTTGCCACCTCCCCGTCTGGGCGCTTGCGTGTCCCGCCCCCATCGCAGCATCTCATTGCCGTCGGACAGGGGCGGGCTTCCGAGACGATTCTTCCCCCCGGGACCGGGGGAGACGAACGCGGGGCATGGATCTGGTGGTATGCCCGCACCTGTCGTGCGATGTCCCTCCGGCGTCCCGCGGTTCGGCCCCGCCCGGCCCCGACCAACGGGCCCATTCCCCATTCGGATGCGATCAAATCGCGCCTAGATCACGCGTCGATAAGCTGACTGGCATGACAGGAAAGGTAACGACCGTCGATGGCCGGGTCGCCGGCCGACGCGGTCAGGCGACGCGGCAGAAGCTCCTCGACTGCCTGGCGAAAATGCTCTCCAGCTCCCCCTACCGAGACGTCAAGGTGATCGACGTAGCTCGCAAAGCGGGCACCTCGCCGGCCACTTTCTACCAGTACTTCCCGGATGTCGAGGCCGCCGTCCTGGAGATCGCCGAGGAGACGGTGCGGGACTCGGCCGCCCTCTCGGAGTTGGTCACCGGGCGCTCCTGGACCGGCAAGGCCGGCAAGGAGACGGCGGACCAACTCGTCGACGGGCTTCTGTCCTTCTGGCGCAAACACGACGCTATTCTCCGGGTGATCGACCTGGGCGCCGCCGAGGGTGACCGCCGATTCGTCCGGATCAGAACCCGGGTGCAGGGCGCGGTGGTGAAGCCGTTGACCGAGTCCATCGAGAGCCAGCTGGGCCGGGGCCGCGCCAAGCCCCCGGCGTCGCCGGCCGCGTTGGCCGGTTCGCTGGTCACCATGCTGGGCGCGGTCTCGGCCCAGCCCAAGAGCCTCCAGTCGTTGGGCGCCAAGCAGTCCGAACTCAAGCCCGCGCTCTCCCTGTTGGTGCACCTGGGCGTCACCGGCCGCAAGCCCGCGAAGTAGGGGGAACGGGCGGCGCCGCCCGGCCCCTGTCTCCGGGACGGCGCGTCCCGACCCCTTCGCACGCCGGCGCGTGAGTCCGGCGCGCGGCCAACCGATGGCGCCACGTTTCAAGCCCCCTGCTGGGGAACGGGCCGGCTGCGTATGCTCCTGCCCATGCCGAACCCGCCCACGCCCTCGGAGTCCATAGCCCCCGTGCATGTCATCGGGGCTGGTCCCGGGGGGCTCGCCACCGCAGCCGCCCTCGCCGAACGCGGCATCCGCGCCGTGGTCGTGGAGAAGTCGCCCGATGTGGGCGCCAGTTGGCGCGGCCACTACGAGCGGCTGCGCCTGCACACCACCCGCCGCTGGTCGGCGCTGCCGGGACTGCCGATACCCCGCTCGGCCGGCCGTTGGGTCAGGCGGGACGACTTCGTGGCGTACCTGGAGGAGTACGCCCGCCACCACCGGCTCGATCTGGCGGCCGGCGTCGAGGTGTTCCGGATCGAGCGCCCCGACGGCCCGGGCGTTGACGCCGGGGACTGGCTGCTGAGCGCGACCGGCGGCCGCCAACTGCGCGCCTCCGCCGTCGTGGTGGCCACCGGCTTCAACCACACGCCGCACGTGCCCGACTGGCCGGGCGCGGCCGACTTCGCCGGCGAACTGCTGCACGCGCGCTCCTACCGCGCGCCGGCGCACTTCCGTGGCCGGGACGTGCTGGTGGTGGGCGCCGGCAACACCGGCGCCGAGATCGCCGCCGAACTCGCCGAGGCGGGCGCGGGCAACGTCTGGCTCTCGGTCCGCACCCCGCCGCACATCCTGCGCCGCGCGACGCTGGGCTGGCCCTCGCAGGCCAGCGCGATCCTCGCCCGCCGGCTGCCCGTCGGCCTGGTGGACCGGGCCGCCCGCCCGCTGGCCAGGCTGCTGCCCGACCTGACCGAACAGGGCCTGCCCCGGCCCGAGGTGGGCCTCTACACCCGGGTCCAGCAGGGCGCCATCCCGGTGTTGGACCGGGGGCTGGTCCGCGCGGTGAAGCGGGGCCGGGTGCGGCCGGTCGCCGCCGTCGCCTCGTTCGAGGGGGAACGGGTGCTGCTGGCGGACGGCGCCGAGCTGCGGCCCGCGGTGGTGATCGCCGCCACCGGCTACCGGCGCGGCCTTGAGCCGCTGGTCGGGCACCTGGGGCTGCTGGACGGCGCGGGCCGCCCGCTGGTGCACGGGCGCCAGACCCATCCCGCCGCCCCCGGTCTCTACTTCACCGGCTACTCCAACCCGATCAGCGGGACGCTGCGCGAACTGGGCCGTGACGCACCGAAAATCGCCGCCGCCGTCGCCGACCGGATCGCCACGCTCGAACGGGGCCGCTGAGCCCGCCGGCGGTCCGTTGTGCCTGGCCGGCGGGCGCGCCGCCGCGCCTGGCCGGGCTGGCCGGGCGGCCCCTCCCCGCGAGGAGGAGGGGGCCCGCCGGGTGGTCCGCACTCGCCGAGGTCTCCGGCCGCCGGCCGGCCTCGGCGTCCCCTCGCGGCGCTCCACCCCGCCCCGTTCGAGCCGGCCTCCACGGCCGAACGGAACCCTTCACAGGGTCATCAAGCCAATACGGGACGTCAATAGCTGGCCGGAACCCTGCGCCCCTGGCGGAGCGCCTCGTCCGGGGGTTGACCTGGGGGCGAGCAGTCCAACTCGCACCAGACGCGTTTGCCCTCGCCCTCCCGCTGCCAGCCCCAGCGGGCCGCCAGCACCTCGACCAACTCCAGCCCCCGGCCGCCCGTGTCGCACCGCGTCGCCTGCCGGGGCAGGGGCGCGACGCCGCTGCCGTCCACCACCTCAAGACGCACCGGCACCCCGGCGCAGCCACGCTCGGCCCGGGACGCCTCCGGGCGCCGCACCGCCAACCGCAACACCGCCGGGCGGCCGGTGTGGACCACCGCGTTGGTCACCAACTCCGAGACCAACAGCACCAACGTGTCGCCCGGCGCCGCGTCGGGGCAGGCCGGGCACGGCCGGCCCCCGCCGATCTGCGCCCGCACCCAGCGGCGCGCGCGGGCCACCTCCGAAGGCTCGGGGGCCACCTCCAACTGTCTTTCCAGCTCCTGCACCGTTCACACCATCCGAACCGCCGGACAAAACACCTCACACCGAGGCACAACCCCAGCTCAGGACAGCATGATTGACGGGCGAGTCGGACAACAAGCGCTTCCGGAATAATCCGGCGCAAAGGAGTAAGCGCGCGGGGCGCTGTGCGAGCCGGGAAACGTTCGCTCGAACAGGAGTAAGGCAAGGCTCACGGGCCCGAGTTCGCCCCGCGCGCCCCGTTGTCCCAACGCCCTCGGGTGCTCGGGCGCTCGGACGCTCAGGCGCTCAGCTGCGCGTCGGTCTCGCCGCCGACGGCCGAGGCCAGGTCCGGGTGACAGTCGAAGAGCCGGCGCACGCCCAACGCGGCCAGCACGCGGTTCACATGAGAGCCGTCCTCCGCGCCCCTGGCCGGCAGGATCAGCCGCAACTCCCCCGCGCAGGACCGCATCAGCCGCCGCGCGCCCACCAGCACGCCCACCCCGCTGGAGTCGCAGAACAGGACCTCGGACAGGTCGAGCACCAGCCGTCTCCTGCCGTCGGCCACCGCGTCGTGGACGCGCTGGCGCACGGCCGGCGAGGTCGCCAGGTCCAGCTCGCCGACGACGCGCAGCACGGTCCACTCCCCCCACTGCTCCGCACGCACCGTGAGCGCCGTCATCACGCGTCCTTCCCTGCTCGTCGACCGATCCGCATCGCATGTCCTCCTACGCGACCTGCCCACTTTCCCGTTCGGCACGCGTCACCATCCGGGTCCGGCCCGGGCCGCGTCGGTCATCCGGCCACCGTACGCACGGCGTCGGCGGCGGAATCGCGGATGCGCTCCGGCCTGCCCCGCGCGAGGTCGACGCGTGGGGGAGCGCCGGGACAGCACCGCACACTACATTTGACGTGATCGAGGTGCCGGAGGTTGTCGGCGGGCGGACGGGAATGGGGGCCGAATGGCGCACGAGACGCCGCCACACTGGGACCGGAACATGCGGGAGCGGCTCCGCCGGGGCGAGGCGGCGGCGCTGGCCGAGCTGTACGACCGGTTCGCCTCCCTCGCCTACGGCATCGCCCAGCGGGTGCTGGACGACGAGACCGCCACCGGCCAGGTCACCCGCGAGGTCTTCGCCACCATCTGGGAGACGCCGGAGAGCTTCGACCCGCGCCAGTCCACGATGCGCGCCTGGATCGCGGCCCAGGCGCACCGGCTGGCGGTGGCCAGGCTGCGGGAACGCGCCGCAGGGCCGGCCGTTCACGAACAGGTGCGGGCCGCCGCGACGGCCGCCAGGGCCGACTACATCGTGACCGCGATGCCGGCGCCGCTGCGGGAGGCTCTGGAGCTGACCCGCTTCCAGCGGCAGGACTACCGGCAGATGGCGCGGCGGCTCGGCATCAGGGAGGACGAGGCCAGGCGCCGGCTGCGGCTCGGGCTCCAACTGCTCTCCTCCGCCGCCCAGTACGGGGCCGAGAGCGCGGCGCCCGGCGGGGCGCCGTCGCCGCCGGGCGAGGGGCCGGCGCGGCCGGGCGAGGAGCCGGCGCGGCCGAGGGAGCGGGAGGCGCGGTGAGCGACCCGCGTTCCGGCGGGAGCGGCGCGCGTCCGGGCGCGGGCGGCCCGCCTCAGGGCGGGACCGGCGCCGAAGGCGCCGGCGCGCGCGACGGCGTGCACGAGTTGGAGGGCGCCCCCCGGGTGCCGCGACCTCGTCGAGGAGAGGCCGAGGTGGGGGAGCATCCCGAGGACCCCGAGGACGTGTTGCGCAGACCGGACGAGCACGAACGCGTCACGGCGCTGCTCGGCGCCTGGGCGCTGGCGGCCTGTTCGGCCGAGGAGACGCGGCTGGTCGAGGCGCACCTGGACGCGTGCGCGGCCTGCGCCGACGAGTCGCTGCGGCTGCGGGACGCGGCAATGCTGCTGGAGCCGCGCCGCAGCCTCGACCTCGATCCCGAGCTGCGGGCCGAGGTGCTCGACGGCTGCCTGGCCCGCCGCCCGGCGCGACTGCCCGTGCCGTCCTGGGCCGCCCCGTTGGACGCCGAGGCGGCCCGCCTGGACGCGCTGCTGCTGGACATGGCCGACGACGAGTGGCTGGCGGAGGTGCGGCTGCGCTGGTTCGACGAGGACACCGAACGCGGCCACACCACCACCGTCGCCGGGGTGCTGGACCATCTGCGCGCCTCGGACGGGCTGTTGGCGCGGATCATGAGCCTGCCCGACCCGCTGGCCGGGCTGCCCGGGCTCGACGACCCGGACGACCCGACCGCCCGCACCCTGGCCGCCTGGGCCGCGACCGCCACCGCCACGGACGGCAACGGCAACGGCAACGGCCGTGACGCCAGAGCGGGTTGGGAGCCGTGGCGCGCCCAGACCAGGGCGCTGGTCTGGGCGGCCTCCCGCATCGGCGGCCGAACCGGCGAACGGCGGGTGCCGGGGCCGGCCAACGACGCGGGGCGCCTGCCGGCGGTCGGGGGCGCGCCCTCGCTCTCCGACCTCTATCTGGACCGGGCGTTCGCCTGCTGGGTGCACGCGGGCGACATCGCCAGGGCCGTCGAGTACCCGTACGGGCCGCCACTGCCGCCGCACCTGCGGCTGCTCGTCGACCTGGCCGCGCGGCGGCTGCCCGGCAGCATCGCCGGCCGCCGAAGAGCGGGCCTGGCCCGCTCCCCCGCCCGCCTCACCACGGCCGGCTCGCCCGGCCGAACCCTCCACCTGGAGGTGGAGGGCGCGGGCGGCGGGGACTGGTTCATCCCGCTGGACTCCCCCGTCGCCGCCGTCAGCCGCACGGCGGCGCGCGGGGCGGTGGCCCATGTGGCGCTGGACGACGTGGAGTTCTGCCGCCTCGCGGCGGGCCGCATCACCCCCGACGAGGCGGCCTCCGGCGCGGAGGGCGACCCCGACATCGTCCACGACGTCCTGGCGGCGGCCGCGTCGATGTCCCGTCTTTAGCGGGACGCTGCGCGCTGGCGTTCAGCGGAAGCGCGAGCGCGGGACGCTGCGCGCTGGCGTCCAACGGAAGCGCGAGCGCGCTGCGCGCGCCGCGCGGGGCCGCTGCGCGGCGGGCGGGTGGTGCGCGGCGCGAGGTGGTGCGCACGGCGCGGATGGCGCGCTCAGCGCGGACGGTGCGCTCAGCGCGGACGGTGCGCTCAGCGCGGACGGTGCGGGTAGCGCGCACGGCGCCGCTGCGCGGTGGGCGAGGGGGCGCCACGCCGTGGCGGGACCGCTACACGGCGAGGGTCCGGACAGTGCGCATTACGCGCGCAGCGCGAATGGCGCGGGCAGCGCGGCAGCGCGAATGGCGCGGGCAGCGCCGCTGCGCCGTGGGCGAGGAGGCGCTACGCAGTGGGTGGGGGGTGCGGGCAGCGCGGACGGTACGCGCAGCGCCGCGCGGGTAGCGCGCACGGCGCCGCTGCGCGTCAACTCTGCGCCGGCGCACGGCCGAGGCAGGTCCGGTCGAGGTCAAGATCTCCGCGCCGGAGCGCTGTGCGCACGGCGCCGCTGGGCGGTGGGCGAGGGGGCGCCACGCGGTGGCGGGACCACTGCACGGCGGGGGGTGCGGACAGTGCGCATTACGCGCACGGCGCGGATGGCGCGCGTAGGGCGGGGGTGCGCAGTGCCGCTGCGCGGCGGCGCTGGCCGCAGCCGAAGGGCGAGGCAGGCACGGTCCCGCCGAGACATTGCGCAGCAGCTTCGCCGTCGCCGGGCGGCAAGGTGCACCGACCCCGCGCAGGAACAAGGTGCAGCAGTTTCGGCCGAAGGCCGGGGAGCGAGACACGCGCGGTTCCGCGCAGGGCCGCCGAACGGCGAGGCAGGCGCGGTCCGCACCGAGGCGTTGCGCGCGCGGAACGGGCGGCAAGCGCGGAGCGGCTGCTACGTCGCGGCCCAGCGCGGGCACCCGCCCGCACGGCCTCGCGCCGGGCGGTGGTGACGCGGGCCCCTTCCCGACCGAGACACCCCACGTCAACTTCGGCCATCGCCCAGGCAACGAGGCAGATGCGGTCCCCCGGCAGGCCGCCATCACGCCGAACAGGCGGTACACGGAAGGCGGTTGGTACGCGGCAACTTCACGCCCCGGGGGGGAAGCACGTCCGTGCTTCCCCCGCCAAGGCCCTGCGCGCGGAGCGCGGGCCACTCCGCGACGACGCACCGGCGCGACGCACGATCCTCGCGCCGGGCAGCGGAAACGCACGCGCCTTCCCGACGGAGACACCACGCGGCAACTCCGGCTCGCTGCCCGCGCAGGGGCCCTTCGCGCGGAGCGGCTGGTACGCCGCGACGTCAAGCCGCCTGCGCCAGCACGGTGCCCAGCCCTCGCGCAGAAGCGCTGCGCGGCAACTACCGGTCCGTGCGCGGGCGTCGAGGTCGGCGTGCTTCCCTCGTCGAAGCCGCTACCCGCCGAGCCGAGCAAGGCGCGAAGCGCGTCGCACGCACCGCGCCGACCCCGGCGCGGGTCCCCGCCGGGGGCGCTTCGCGCCGGCGGCAGGCGGCGGCACGCCCGGGCCGTGAGGCTTCGCCCCGGAACGCGGCGCGGCGACTTCGCACCGGAGCCGGGTGACACAGCACGCCACCGTCCGGTGAGGAGATCGCGGTCGCTGCCCGACCGAAAGGCCCTGCGGGCCGGCTTCCGCGCCGGCGCGGGACATCGGGCCCACACGGCAACCCCGACAGGTGCGACCGCCCCGCCACCAGGACCCCACCGGACACCGCCACCCAGCCCCGGGACCCCCGTGAGGCGGCGCCCCGGCTACGCCGCCCAGGCGCGACCCGGCCGGCCACCGGGCACCCCGGGACGCGCAACCGGTCAGCGGCACCGCCACGTTGAGTACCAGACGGATGCCATGCCCCCGGCCCCGGGCCTGCCCCGCCGACCGAACGTCGGACGGCCCCTTCTCGACCTGGCACGGCCCCTTGTTCGGACAGACCACAGCGGAAGCCGCCCCCACGCACCGTCGGCCAGCGCCGAAGCCCCGCCCGTTCGCCCCAGGCCCCGCCCCGGCCGCCTGCGGCCGGGGCGGCTCCGGCCAAGGCCGGCAAGGCCCTAGTCGAAGACGACCGTGCGGCGCCCGTTGAGGAGGACGCGGTGTTCGCTGTGCCACTGCACCGCCCGCGCCAGCGCGCGGCACTCGACGTCGCGGCCGACGGCGACGAGCTGGCTCGGGGTCAGCTCGTGGCCGACGCGCTCCACCTCCTGCTCGATGATCGGGCCCTCGTCCAGTTCGGCGGTCACATAGTGCGCGGTCGCGCCGATCAGTTTCACGCCCCGGGCGTGCGCCTGGTGGTACGGCTTCGCGCCCTTGAAGCTCGGCAGGAACGAGTGGTGGATGTTGATCAGCCGCCCGGGCAGCTTCTTGCACAGGTCGTCCGAGATCACCTGCATGTAGCGGGCCAGCACCACCAGTTCGACCCGTTCGCGTTCCACGATGTCGAGCAGCGCGGCCTCCGCCTCCGGCTTGGTGTCGGGGGTGACCGGAATGTGGTGGAACGGGACGTCGTAGGACGCCGCCAGTTCGGCGAACGTCGGGTGGTTGGAGACCACGCCGGCGATCTCGATCGGCAGCGCGCCGATCCGGGTGCGGAAGAGCAGGTCGTTGAGGCAGTGCCCGAACTTGCTCACCATCAGCACCACGCGCATCCTCGTGTCGGCCCGGTGCAGCTGCCAGTCCATCTGGAAGGAGTCACCGACGGCGGCGAAGCTGGCGCGCAGCTTCTCCAGCGTCACCGGCGGCTGTCCCGAGAAGTGCACCCGCATGAAGAAGAGGCGGGTGTCGCGGTCGCCGAACTGCTGGCTGTCCTCGATGTTGCAGCCGGTCATGAAGAGGTAGCTGGAGACCGCGTGCACGATGCCCGGCTTGTCCGGGCAGGAGAGCGTGAGCACGTACTGCTGGCGCCCCGGCTCCTCGATCGGCTCCGGGTCCCGGTCGGTGGTGGTGGTCATGGTGGTCAAGCCTGGCACACCCGGACGGGTCCGTCAGACAACGCGGGCCGCCGCCGCCAGTTCGTCGAGGGTGCGCGGCGGCGCGTCCGGGTCCTCGCCGTCGTTGACCGCGAGCCGCACATGGGCGTCGCGCGCGGCGCCCACCGCCTCGGGCCAGCCGGGGTGGCCGAGGTAGTCGGCGACGGGGGCGTCGGCGCCGACCTGGTGCATGATGCGCAGCACCCGCAGCACGGCGGCGTCCACCAGCGCGGCCTCCTCGCTGTCCCGGAAGACGGCGCCGACGTACTTCTCGGCCGACCAGTTGTCCAGCCAGGTGTCCTCGACCAGCCGGTAGACCGCGTCGGTCACGTCACCGTAGCCGGGGACGCCAGCCAGCCAGCAGTTCTGGTGGAACACGGGATCGGAGAGCATGTGCAGCGCCGAGCGAACGTTGGCCCGCCAGCGCCACCAGGGCATGTCGTTGAGCGGCATACCCGCCATGGTGGTGGAACCGCGTGGTCGACGGGAAGACCTTTCCGTACCTTGCACGCCGACCGATGCTACGGGGCGCCGGTTCACAGCTGGGTGGCGGCCCTCTCCGGGAGGTCGTACCGGCCGGCGAGCGGGTTCCACAGCTCGGCGGCCCGTTCCTTGGCCTCGGTGGCCCGGCCGCTGGCCGCGTCGCCCTCGCTGGCGCGCTGGGTGTGCTGGGCCTGGCCGCCCCGGCAGACCTGGCCCCGGTTGGTGCGCGCCTCGTCGGCCCACGCGGCGTAGTGCTCGTCGGCCTCGGCGGAGGCCTGCCACGCCTCGGTCAGCGCGGTGATCAGCTGCTGGCTGTCGGGCAGTTGGTCGAGGGTCAGCTCGTTGAGCCGGTCCACCAGGCCGGTGCGCTGGTCGGCGGCGGCCCGCAGGTCGGTGGCGGCGGCCTCCAGCTGCCGGCACTCGCGGATGTTGGCGACGGACTGGATCACGGAGTCCCGGCTGTCGTTGCTGTCGGCCAGCAGTTCGGAAAGCGATTCGGCCTGGGCCCTGACGGCCGCCTCGTCGTTCTCTTCGGCGCCGCCCGCCTCGCCGTTCTCGTTCTGCTCCTCCTCGCCGGCCGAGCCGCCGGTGTCCTCGGCCTGCGCCTCGGGGGGAACGCCGCCGTCCGGCTCCTCGCCGCCGTCGCCACCGCTGAGCAGATAGCCGGCCAGCAGGCCGACGAGGGCGCAGCCGGCGATGACGCCGCCGACCAGCAGCTTCGGGTTGCGGCGCCGCTCGGGCTCGGGCGGGGGGCCGCCCCAACCGCCGCCGGGCGGCCCGCCGTTGTGCCAGCCGGCGGGCGGGGGCGGCGGCTGGCGATCGGCGGCGGAGCGGAACAGCTGGTCGAAGCCGCCGTCCTGGTGGGGGCCGCCGTCGACGGGCGGCAGCGCCTGGGTGGCCTCGACGCCGCGCGTCGGGTCGGGCTGCGGCTGCTGGGCCTGCTGCGGCGAGCGGTGCCGGCCCGGCTGGCGGGGCGCGATGGCCCGCAGCCGGGTGGTCTCCTCGGGGTTGCCGACGGAACCCGGCTCGGCGCGGTCGACGACCGGCGGGATCAGCTCGGTGGCGTCCTCGTTGCCGGGGCCGGAGCCGGGGCCGGGGCCCGTGCCGGAGCGGGGCCCGGGGGCGTCGGCGGTCACGGGCGGGATCAGCTCGGTGGCCGCCTCGTCCGGGTAGCGGTCGGTGACCAGCGGGATCAGCTCGGTGGCGCCCTCGTCGGGCGGCCCCGGGGCCGCGTGGCCGGGCGCGGCCGGCTGCCCGCCGGCGAACGGCGGCTGCTGTCCGCCGGCGAACGGCGGCTGCTGTCCGCCGGCGAACGGCGGCTGCTGCGGCGGCCGTTGGCCGTCCGCCGGCCGGCCAGGCGCGGACCGGCCGTGCCGGCCACGGCCGGGGGCGACGGCGCGCAGCTGGGTGGTGGTCTCGATGGGCGGCAGCAGCTCCGTCGCGCCCTCGTCGGGCGCCGGCGGCTGGCCGCTCCCGACCACCGGGGTGGTCTGGGTCGGCATCGCGTGCGGCGCGGCGGGCGGCAGCTGGGGCGGCTGCGGCGCCGGGGGCAGCGGCGGCGCCTGCGGCGGAACGGCCGGCACCGCCTGGGTCGGCGGGGGCGCGGCCCCCGGGCCGCCCGGAGCCGAGGGCGCACCCGGCGCGGCCGGGTTCGCCTGGCCCGGCCCCCACGCCTGGTTCCAGGGCTGACCGGCGGGGGGCGCGGCAGGGGTCGGGTCGGGGTGTATCTCGCCGGGGAAACCGCCGGAACCCGGCGGCAGGACCACTCCCTCGCGCGGCTCGTCGTCCCGTCCGTTGTGGCTCGTCACCGGGGCTCCTCGTTCGCTCAACGCAGCTCGCCGGGCCACGGTACCGGCTCATCGCAGACTGCTGCGCCGCCCGCCGGTCGTCAAGTCGCGCGCTTCAGGCCGGAGTCGGCGCCGGCGCCCAGCGGCTGGCGAACTCGCGGACCGTCCGGTGCTCCCGGTGTGGCTCCAGACGGCCCCTGAAGTCAGCGAAGTACTCCGCGCCACGCCCCGTGCGCAGCCCGGCGAGCAGCTCGCCCGCCTGGCCGGCCGTGTGGCAGGCGTGTTCGAGATCACCTTCCTGGAGCTGTCCGGTCGCCATGAGCACCAGCCCTATGGCGCGCCGCCTGGTGCGCTTCTCCGGGTGCCCGGCCACCGCCTCTGCGGCCCGCCGCTCGGCGGCCCTGCCCTGGCCGAGGTCGCGGTGGCAGTGCGCCAGCTCGTCCGCGAGGTAGGCGGCGTCGAAGTGCCGCACCCAGGCCGGCTCGTCGGCGTCGGCGCCGGGCGCGCCGGCACGTTCCTGCGCGGCGAGCGCCTCGGAGGCGGCGCGACGGGTGGCCTCCCGGTCGCCCAACTGGGCGTGGCCGCGTGCCTCGGCGGCCAGGAACAGCGCCTCGGCGCGCGCCGGCACCCGCCCCCTGGTGCCCTCCTGCGCCGCCCTGGCCAGCTGGATCACCTCGCGCGGGTTGCCCAACTCGGCCGCGAGATGGCTCATTCCGGCCGCCAGCACATAGCCGCCGAAGCCCCGGTCCCCGGCGGCCTGCGCCAGCCGGAGCGCCTGGATGTAGTAGCGCTGGGCGAGCCCCGGCAGGCCGCTGTCCACCGCCATGTAGCCGGCCAGCTCGGTCAACCTGGCGGCGGCGGCGAAGAGTTCACGGCCGGCCGCCTCGCTGTAGGAGCCGGCGAGCAGGCCGGCGACCACGCCGTTGAGGTAGTGCACGACCAGCGGCCTGACCTGGCCGGAGCCCCAGCGCCGGTCCAGGTCGACGAGCGCCGCGTGGGTGTCGACGACGGCCGCGATGTCGGCCTCGCCGACCCGGGGTCCGCCGCTCCGTTCGACCTCGGCGTCGGGCGGGGTGATCAGCCAGTCGCGGCTGGGCTCGACCAGCGCGGCCGGCGCCACCTGGGCGCCGCCGGGCGCGTAGGGGTGGGTGCCGCGCTCCCCCTCGGTGCGCTGCACGTCGGAGCGCCACAGCTCGGCGGCCTGCTCCAGCGAGTCGTTCAGCGCCGCCGCGAAGTGCAGCCCGACCGAGGAGGTGAGCTGCCGGGTGGTGCCCATCCCGATCTCGTCGACCGTGACGGGGCGGCCCAGCTTGCGGCCGAGGGCCTCGGCGATCAGTTCGGGCGCCCGGCCGCGCGGCTGCTGCCCCCGAATCCAGCGGGCCACCGAGGTCTTGTCGTAGCGGAAGTCGAGCGACCGCTCGGCGGCGCACATGTTGACCCGGCGGGCCAGCCCGGCGTTGGAACAGTTGGCCTCGCGTATCAGCGCCAGCAGGCGCTCGTTGGGCTGTCGGGCGATCAGTGGTCTGGCCGACATCTTCGTCTCCTATGGCCGATCGGCACGCCGGGGCCGCCGCCGGAACCCGGCGGCAGAACCATGCCCCCACGGTGCCGGGACCATCCCGTATGCCCCGGTGGATGCACCCATGCGCCCCGGACGTGGGCCCCGGCGCACGCGGGGACGCCGGCCGCGCTCCGGGGACGGCGCGCGGCGGGGACTCCCGGCGAACGACGGCGGGGCGTTTGCCGCGCCACCGCCGGTCACCAGCGGCGACTCCGGGTGAACGGCGGTCGCGGCGCGCCGGGTTGGAGGGAGGGGCGCTCGGGCGCGCGGGGGCGCGCGGCCCCTCGGGGCCGGGGGCGCGTTGCCTCTTGCCGCACGCCGATCGCGCGCCATACGCGCCGGTCCGGCGCCGCGTGCGCGACGGCCATGGGCGGCCCCGGGGACCGGAACCGACCGTTCCAACCGGGTCTATAAGGTGTGCGGCATGACTGACAACGGGGAAAAGGACCTCTCGCCCACGGCCCCCGAAGTCCCCATATCGCGGACCGCGCCACCCGGGGTGGCCGCGCCGCCCGAGGCGTCACCGGCGTCCGAGGCGCCCGAGGCGTCCGAGGTGCCCGAGGCCGCCGTGAACGGGGAGCGCCGGGTCGCGGTGCGGGTGCGCGGGCTGTGGAAGAGCTTCGGGGAACAGGTGGCCGTCTCCGGGATCGATCTCGACCTGCCGGCCGGCCACTTCGTCGGCCTGGTCGGGCCCAACGGCGCCGGCAAGACCACCACCCTCTCGATGCTCACCGGACTGCTGAGGCCCGACTCCGGCACCGTCGAGGTGGTCGGCCGGGACGTCTGGCGGGACCCGGTCGACATCAAGGCCAGGATCGGGGTGCTGCCCGAGGGCCTGCGACTCTTCGAGCGGCTCTCCGGGCGGGAGCTGCTCACCTACATGGGCCGGATGCGCGGCCTGGACCCGGCCGAGCTGGAACGCCGCGGCGACCAGCTGCTCGACGTCCTGGACCTGTCGACCGCGCAACACAAGCTGGTCGTCGACTACTCGACCGGGATGCGCAAGAAGATCGGCCTGGCCACCGCGCTGCTCCACAACCCCGAAGTGCTCTTCCTGGACGAGCCGTTCGAGGGCGTGGACCCGGTCTCCGCGCAGGTCATCAGGGGCGTGCTGGAGCGCTATATCGCGTCGGGCGCCACCGTCGTCTTCTCCAGCCATGTGATGGAGCTGGTCGAGTCGCTCTGCGACTGGGTCGCGGTGATGGCGGCGGGCCGGATCAGGGCGCACGGTCCGACCGCCGAGGTGCGCGGGGACGCCGAGTCGCTGCACCACGCGTTCCTCGAACTGGTCGGCGCCCAGGGCAACCCGGCCGGCACCCGCCTCGACTGGCTGGGGGGCGGCGCCGGATGAGCGCGGCCGAGCCGACCACCCGGCGCCCCGCCACCCCGTCCACCCCGTCCGCCCCCCTGTCCAACACCCCGTCCACCAGCTTGTCCACCGGCGCCATCACCGGCGTCTTCGTCCGGCTCAAGCTGTCGCTGCTGCGCAACGGGATGCGGCAGTCGACGGGCCGGACGACGGCGTTTGTCGGCACCTTCGTGCTGGCCGTGCTCTTCGGCGCCCTCGGGCTGCTGGGGATGCTGGCGCTGCGCGGCAACGAGTACGGGCCCGACAGCGGCGTGGTGCTGGTGGCGATGATCGCCCTGGGCTGGATGTTCCTGCCGCTGTTCATCGGGGTGGACGAGACCCTGGACCCGGGCCGGCTGGCGATGCTGCCGCTACGCCCGGGGCCGCTGCTGGTCGCGCAGCTGACCAGCGGACTGGTCGGCGCCGGGCCGCTGTTCACGCTGCTGCTGGTGCTCGGCGCGATGCTGGTGGCGGTGCACGGCGGGGCGGCGACGCTGGTCGCCGTGGTCGCGGTGCCGCTGACGTTGCTCTTCTGCGTCACCCTCACCCGCGCCCTGGCCACCGCCAACGCCCGGCTGCTGACCAGCCGCAGGGGCCGCGACCTGGCCGTGCTCAGCGGCCTGGTGGTGGCGTTCGGCCTCCAGGGGCTCAACCTGGGGCTGAGCCGGATGACCGACGAGGACGGCAGCCTGGCGCCGATGCGCACCATGGCCGACGTGCTGGGCTGGCTGCCGCCGGCCACCGCCGCGCGGGCGGTGCGGCTGGCGGACGACGGCTCGACGGCGTGGGCCGCGCTGGCGCTGGCCGCCACGGCCGCCTGCTGGGTGCTGCTGTTGCTGTGGTGGCGGCGCACCCTGACCGCGCTGCTCACCGCGCCCGACGCGTCGACGCTCCAGCCGGCGCCGGACGCCTCGGGACGCGAACGCACGGGCCGCGAGCGGGGGTTGATCGGCTGGCTGCCGACCGGCCGGACCGGCACGGTGATCGCGCGGGTGCTGCGGCACGCCTGGCGCGACCCGAAGGCCAAGATGAGCTGGGCCACCTCGCTCGGCATGGGGCTGCTGCTGCCGGTGGTGTTCGGCCTCCAGGGCCAGGGCAGCGTCTATGTGGCCTGCTGGGCGGCGGGGATGCTGGGGCTGTTGATGTACAACCAGTTCGGCGGCGACTACAGCGGCTTCTGGCTGGTGGCGCAGACCATCCAGTCGCCGAGGGACGCGTTCGTCGAACTGCGGGCCAGGACCCTGGCGATCTGCCTGCTGGGCCTGCCGCTGCTGCTGGTCGTGGTGCTGGGAACGGCGGCGCTCTTCGACGACTGGGAGTCGCTGCCGACCGGCCTGGGGCTGTGCCTGGCGCTGCTGGGCGCGCTGTTGGCGCTGGGCGCGGTGACCACGGCCTGGCTGCCGTACTCGATCCCGCAGGAGGGCGCGATGAAGAACGCCGCGCCGGGGCAGGGCGGTCTGGCCTGGGGCGGCATCCTGCTCGGGATGGTGGTCGGGGGCGTGTTGACCGTGCCGGTCTGGCTGTTGGCGAACGCGCTGCACGGCGAGCCCGCCGGCTGGCTGCTGCCGCCGGTGGGGCTGGTCTGGGGCGGGGGCCTGTGCTGGCTGGCGCTGGTGCTGGCGGCCCGCCGCACGGCGGCCACCCTGCCGGAGATCCTCGCGGCGGTGACCAGGGCCTGACCGCCCGGTCGACCGGCGCCCGGTGACGACGACGGCCGGCCCGCCCCCGACTGCGGGGGCGGGCCGGCCGTTTCAGACCCGGGACCGGGCGGCGCCATGACCGGCGGCGTCCGGGCCGGGCCGCGTCAGCGGGGCGTCAGCCCAGGAACGCGCCGGACTGGAGGTCCTCGATGGTGATGACCTCGGTGTCGGCCGGGCGGTCGCTCGGCACCGGCTCGTCGAACGCGCTGAAGTCGATCGTGCCGGCCCCGGTGGTGGCGTCCCGGTTCTCGATGCGGAGCGGGTACGGCTCGCCCTCGCTGGCGACCAGGATGGTGGCGTCCTCGCCCTCGTTGAGGGTGACGACGGGGGTGCCGTCGACGTCGGTCGGCTCGCCCATGGTCATCCCGGAGGCGGCGGCGCCCGGGCCCATCTGGGAGAGGAAGGACTCCAGGTTGCACGACTCGACGGAGGAGTTCATCGGCTCCTCGTCGGCCGGGCCGTAGAGGAAGAACCCGTCGAGCTGGCCGAGGATCTCCTGGTCGGAGATGCCGGCGGCGGTCTGCCAGAACGTGGTGTCCGGGCGCAACCACGCCTCGTCGCCCAGCTTGATGATCTCGAAGGAGCCCTGCGAACTCATCGAGATGGAACCGGCGCAGTCGCCGTCGCGGCTGAGGTGGAGGTCGATCCCCATCTGCTCGCCGGCCTGGTCGATGTCGCCCACCATGCGGAGGGAGTCGGCGGCCATCAGGGCCTCGAAGGCCTGGTCGGCGATCTCGTCGGCCGAGGCGCCGCCGAAGGCGTCACCGCCGGCCTCCTCGTCGTCCGCCGGCTGCTCCTCGGCGGGGCTTTCGGAATCGGTGGAGGAGTTCTCCTCGTCGTTGCTGTCGTCGCTGGAACAGCCGGCCAGCGCGACCATCGCGGCCGTGGCCACAGCGGCCGCGGCCACACGGGTGCGTCGGGTTATGAGACTCATCGGGCCCCCCGGTGAGAGAGTGAAAGGATCATCAAGAGGCACCAACCCATGTCGGCACCAGGGGTCACGTTATCAACGCGCCCTCGACGAAATGCCGGAGAGTCTCCCGCCATGCGCTCGGCCGCTCCCTTTGCGGCAAGTGCCCAGCTCCCGGCACATCCGCATACCGGCCGTGCGGCAGCGCCCGCACCATCTCCTGAGCCTCCGCCCGCCCCAACTCGCCGTCCACGCCGCGCACCACCAGCGTGGGGCAGGGGACCTCGGCCAACTCCTCCCAGTGCGCGTCGTGCGCGAAGCCCTCCCTGATCTCCAGGATCTGGTCCCGGCTGAAGACCGGCCGCCAGCCGTCCGGGCGCCGCGCCATCACCTCCCCGAAGAACCAACCCCGGGCCGGCTGCGGGGCGTTGAGCGAAGGATCGCGCTCACCGAACCAGGCGCGGACCTCCTCGACCGAGGAGAACGGCAGCGGCCACGAGCCCAGCCACCGCCGCCAGCGGCGCTGCGCCTCGTCGCCGATCGCGGAGGCCCGCATCTCGCAGATCACCAGCGCCCGCACCAGATCCGGCCGGCGGGCCGCCAACCGCCAGGCCGTGAGCGCCCCCATGCCGTGCCCGACCAGCAGCACCGGCGCCAGGCCGAGCCGCTCCACCACCGCCTCCGCGTCCGCGACGAAGGCCGCCCCGTCGAACGGGCCGCCCGGCGGCTTGCCGCTGCGGCCGTGCCCCCGCTGGTCCAGCGCGACGGCCCGGAACCGCGAGGCGAGCCAGCGCCCCGTCTCCTCCCAGTGCCCCGCGTGCCCCATCAGCCCGTGCAGCAACAGGGCCCCCGGCCTGCCCGCCGGACCTCGCCCGAACTCCCGCGCCACCAACGGCAGTTCGCCGAACCCTCGCACCTCGACCGCTCGTCCCATCGGCCCGCCCCTCCTTCCCGTCTCCCGGTCATCGCCACCCCAGAATACCGAACAGATATTCGAACACGGGCGATGCGGAGAGCATCTCACCCGATGGAGCGAGGGAGTTGACCGGAGTTGACGCAACGGGCCGCGCGGCAGGGGCCGTTCGAACGCGAGCCGCCCCGGGAGGCGGGCGCGCCGGGCGCCAGCCGTCCGGGCGCCGACACACGAAACGGGCGCGGGGCCGGCCGGCCCCGCGCCCGTTCGACGCGCCTTCCGCGCGCTGCGCCTCCCGCGCGCCGGCGCTACGCCCCCGGCTACGCCTTGGCGACGAAGACGTGCATCGCGACCTGCTGGTCCAGCTCGGCCGACTCGCCGCCGCTGCCCACCTGGACCGCGCCGGCCCCGGTCGAGGTCACGCTCACCGAGGCGCCGGGCTGCACGCCCGCCCGCCGCAGCGTGTGCATCACCTGGGCGTCCGTCTGCACCGGCTCCCCGATCCGCCGGACGATCACGGTCTTGCCGCCGTCCACGTCCAGCTCCGAGAGCGCCACCACGCCCTCGGCGAGGAACGGGTCGGGCGAGCCCTTCTCCCCCAGCTCCTCAAGGCCGGGGATCGGGTTCCCGTAGGGGGACTCCGTCGGGTGGTTCAGCAGCTCCAGCACCCGCCGCTCCACGGCGTCGCTCATCACGTGCTCCCAACGACAGGCCTCGGCGTGCACCTGCTCCCACTCCAGGCCGATCACGTCGACCAGCAGGCACTCGGCGAGCCGGTGCTTGCGCATCACCCGCTGGGCCAGCCGGCGCCCCTCCTCGGTCAGCTCCAGATGCCGGTCGCCGGCGATGGTGAGCAGGCCGTCCCGCTCCATCCTGGCCACCGTCTGGCTCACCGTGGGGCCGCTCTGCTCAAGCCGCTCGGCGATGCGGGCACGCATCGGGACCACCCCTTCTTCCTCCAGCTCCAGAATGGTGCGGAGGTACATCTCGGTGGTGTCGATCAGTCCGGACATAAGTGCCCCTCGATTTCTCGTGCGGTGGCCCTGTTGCAATTCTGACGCACTGCGCCGACAACGGACCCGGCCGCGGGCGACCCAGCGCACATATTGACACCGAACTGGTCTGGACCATTACGGTGTGCCTTGACCAAGCCCCGGACCGCCGCCGGCCTACACAGCAAGGGACGCCCGCAGATGCGCGAAGAAACCCTCGCCCACCAGTTCTTCGATGCCGCGATCGAGCTGCTGTGCCGGGTCAGAGACCAGGAGGCGGGGAACATCGCCGAGGCCGCCACGCTGATCGCCAACACGGTGAGCGGCGGCGGCAAGGTGTTCGCCAGTGGCGCCGGCCACTCAGCACTCCCCGCCCAGGACCTAGTCTACCGGGCAGGGGGGATGGCCCTGGTCAATCTCCTGGCCATCCCCGGCACCACCGGCGTCGACGTCTCCCCCGCCACCCTGGGCAGCGCGCTGGAACGGGTCAGCGGGCTCGCCCCCGCCACCCTCGACAACAGCCCGGCGGCCCCCGGCGACCTGCTCATCGTGATCTCGCTCTCCGGCCGCAACACTCTCCCGATCGAGCTGGCCCAGCACGCGCGGGAACGGGGACTGACCGTGCTCGGCGTCACCTCCGTCGGCTACGCCACCGGCACCGCGTCCCGCCACCCCTCGGGGACGTTCCTCAAGGACCACTGCGATCTCGTTCTCGACAGCGCCATCCCGATCGGCGACGCGACGCTGACCAGCGAGGGCGTCGGGGCGCCCTTCGCGCCGGCCTCCACGGTGGTGACGTGCGCGCTGCTCCAGGCGGTCTTCGCCGAGGCCGCCGGCCGCCTCGCGGAACGCGGCATCGAGCCGCCGCTGCTCCGCTCGGCCAACGTGGACGGCGGCGGCGCGTGGAACGAGCGCGTCTACCGCGAACACCGCGACCAGATCCTCTGGCGCCGGTAGCCCCTGCCGGGGCGCGGCTCGGGAACGGCGCCCGGCCGTGGACGGCGGAGGCCGCCGGGCCCCTTCCTCGCGGGGTGTCGCGGGGCTGCGCCCCGCACCCCCGACCGCCCTCCCGCGACCGCCCCGCCGGGCCGGCCAGCGGGGCCACGGGTCCTGAGCGTCCGGACCGGTCAGCAGCCGCCGAGGAGGCGGGCGAGGTCGATGGCCGCGCCGACGCGCAGGGCGACCTCCTCGCCGTAGGCGGCGTCCAGGCGGTCGAACGGGCGGCGGCCGCCGCCGCGCAGGAAGGTGAGGGCGCCCAGCACCCGCCCCCTGCTCCGCAGCGGAACGCACAGCGCGTGCTCCGCGTCGGCCGGCCAGCGGTGGTCGTGCGCCCAGGCGGAACGCGAGACGCCGCCGGTGGCGCGGACCGGCACCGCGCAGTCCACGGCCTGGAGGGCCGGGTGCCCGGCGCGGTAGCGGATGACCAGCCCCCGCGTGCTCTCCCGGCCGGCGAACGTGCCGGGGCTCTCGGCGATCCGGACCAGCCCGCCGCCCTCGCCGGTGACGTCGAGCAGCGCGTGTTCGGCGAAGCCGGGCAGCGCGTAGTGCAGGTGCAGCACGGCGGCGTCCAGCGGGTCGGGGCAGTCGGCGGCGGCGCGCGCGGCGCGGCTGAGCTGGCTGTCGCGGAACCGTTGCCTGGCCGCGCCCTGCCCGACCCGCTTGGCCTGGGTGGTGTCCTGGAAGACCCAGGCCACGCCGAGCGGCACCGGGTCGCCGGTGACCGGGGAGCCGAGTTGGAGGAAGCCGCTCACCAGGCAGCGGCGTTCCTCCGTCGGGCCGGCGCCGAACGCGGCCGGTTCCGCGCCGAGTTGGTCGGGGCGCAGGGTCAGCCACAGCTCGACGGGCTCCCTGGGCGGCTGGCCGGCCAGGGTGTGCTCCAGCGCGCTCTCCAGTTCGTCGAGGCCGGCGGTGATGAACTCGGCCAGCGGCTCCCCCAGCATGTCGACCTGGGCGACCGAGAGCGCCGTCGCGGCGCGGCCGTTGACGGCGACGGTGCGCAGGTCGGGGTCGACGAGCAGCACCCCGAAGGGGGCGTCGCCGAGCAGCGCGTCGCTGAGGGCGAGGTTGCGCTCCAGGTCGAGCTGGGCGAGCGCCTCGCCGAAGGCGCAGTAGACGCCGACGGGCCGCCCCTCGGCGTCGCGGACGGCCGTGGTGGTGGCGCGCATCAGGACCCGGGAGCCGTCCGCGCGGAAGAGGGGGATCTCCTGCGTCTGGCGGCTGGGGCCGTTCGGCTCGCTGGGGGCGGTCCGCAGCACGGAGAGCAGGCGGCGGGTGATGTCGTCGGCGTCCGCGTCGCGGACCAGCCAGCCGCCGAGGCCCTCGCGGCCGACGGCCTGGTCCTTCGACCAGCCCAGCAGCCGGGCGGCACGCTCGTTCCAGTGGGTGACCCGGCCGGTGGTGTCGAGGGCGAGGAGGGCGGCCTCCATGCCGTCGAGCAGCGCGGCCAGCAGCCGCTGGTCGGAGACCAGGAACGGGGCGGCCGGCTCGTCGTCGAGATCGCGGTGTTCGGTGGGACCGGAACGTTCGGGGTGCTCGGCGTGGCCGGAACGAGCGGCCTCGGAGTGGAGCGCCTTGGAGTGGGCTGCCTCGGAGTGTGTGGTCACCTGCTGTACCCCCAGCACAGGAGAGTGGGCACCGGTCGCGTGCGCGCCGAACCATTCAACTGCACGGTGACGTCCGTCACATAGGGTTTCAACCAATCTCGTTGCCGCACCGAGACCCGGGCTGCGCGGGGGTGGGACGGGGGCGCGGAAGCGGGGTGAAGAGGGGTCTTAATTCTCTTGGCGCCGGGCGGGGGCGTCGCCTACCGTCTGAGGTACACGAGAAGGGAGGTGGTTCGGCGAATGTATGACAACCGGACGCGTGAGGTGACTGCGGCCTAGGTCGCTGGTTCACACGACACGTGGCGAAGCCGGCGCCGCCGGCCAATCCCAGGCAGTCACCCGATCCGCGAGCCGCCGGTAAGTCCGGCCGGCTCCCCGAGCCCCCAGGGGCGAGGGGACCAAAGGCTCGCGGATCGTTTTTTTGCGTTCAGGGGCAGAGCCGCTCGACCGACCAGCCGCCGTCGGCGCGGACGTAGCGCAGCCGGTCGTGGAGCCGGTTGGCCCGGCCCTGCCAGAACTCGACCGTCTCCGGGGCGACCCGGTAGCCGCCCCAGTTGGGTGGGGCCGGCACGTCCTCGCCCTCCGGGTAGCGGGCGGCCAGCTCCGCGTACATCCCGTCGAGCGCCGCCCGGGAGGCGACGGGCGCCGACTGCTCGCTGGCCCAGGCGCCCAGCTGCGAGCCGTGCGGCCGGGTGCGGAAGTACGCCACCGTCTCGTCCCTGCCGGTGCGGGTCACCGGGCCGGTGACGATCACCTGGCGGGCGATGGGGTGCCAGGGGAACAGCAGCGAGGCGCGCGGGTTGGCCTCGATCTCGCGGCCCTTGCGGGAGGCGTAGTTGCTGAAGAAGACGAAGCCCCGCTCGTCGAAGCCCTTGAGCAGAACGGTGCGCTGGCTGGGCGCGCCCGTCGCGTCGGCCGTGGCCACCACCATGGCGTTGGGCTCGTTGAGCCCGCTGGCGACGGCCTCGTCGAACCAGCGGCGGAACTGCTCGATCGGCGCGGCCGCCAGGTCCTCCTCGCCGAGCCCGGCCGCCCGGTACCGCACGCGCATCGCCGCGAGGTCGGGGCGCGGGTCGGCGTCGGCGGGCGGCGCCGGTGGAGTGGACGGAGTCAGCGGGGTCGACGGGGCAGGCGCCTCGGCGAGCGGTGCCGGGGCGGCACGACGGGGGCGGGAGCCGCGCCCGGCGCGGGGTCGGCGGGGACGGTCGGCGTTCTCGGCGTGGGACACGGCCCATATCTTGCAACATGGGACTGACAGTGGCGGCCACGCCGGGGATTCGTTCCCGAGCCCCTTCCTGAAGGACACGCCTGGTTAAGGTGGCCGCCAGACAGTCCGGGCCGGCAGGACCGCCCGCACGACGAGGACCGCCCCGCACGAGGAGCCGCTGATGTCGACCGACTTCGTCCCCGGCCTTGAGGGGGTCGTCGCCTTCGAGACGGAGATCGCCGAACCCGACCGGGACGGCGGCTCGTTGCGCTACCGGGGCGTGGACATCGAACGCCTGGTGGGCACGGTGTCCTTCGGCCAGGTGTGGGGCCTGCTGGTGGACGGCGCGTTCGAGCCGGGGCTGCCGCCGGCCGAGCCGTTCCCGATCCCGGTGCACTCGGGGGACGTCCGGGTGGACGTGCAGTCCGCGTTGGCGCTGCTCTCGCCGGTGTGGGGGCTGCGGCCGCTGCTGGACATCGACGCGGCGCGGGCCAGGGACGACCTGGCGCGGGCGGCCGTGATGGCGTTGAGCTTCGTGGCGCAGTCGGCGCGCGGCCCGGGGCTGCCGATGGTGCCGCAGCGGGAGATCGACCGGGCGGACTCCATCACCGAGCGGTTCCTGCGGCGCTGGCGCGGCGAGCCTGACCCGCGCCATGTCGCGGCGTTGGACGCCTACTGGATCTCGGCGGCCGAACACGGCATGAACGCCTCGACGTTCACCGCCCGGGTCATCGCCTCGACCGGTGCCGACGTCGCCGCCGCGCTGTCGGGCGCGGTGGGCGCGATGTCGGGGCCGCTGCACGGCGGGGCGCCGTCGCGGGTGTTGGGGATGTTGGAGGAGATCGAACGCACCGGGGACGCCGAGGGCTATGTGCGGCGGAAGTTGGACGCGGGCGAGCGGCTGATGGGCTTCGGCCACCGCGTCTACCGGGCGGAGGACCCGCGCGCCCGCGTGTTGCGGCGCACCGCGCGGGAGTTGGGGGCGCCGCGCTTCGAGGTGGCGGAGGCGCTGGAGCGGGCGGCGTTGGCGGAGCTGGCTCAGCGGCGGCCCGACCGGGTGCTGGCGACCAATGTCGAGTTCTGGGCGGCGGTGGTGCTGGACTTCGCCGAGGTGCCGGCCGAGATGTTCACCGCGATGTTCACCTGTGCCAGGACGGCCGGCTGGTCGGCGCACATCCTGGAGCAGAAGCGCACGGGGCGGCTGGTGCGCCCCTCCGCGCGCTATGTCGGTCCGCCGGCGCGCGAGCCGGGTGCCGTGGCCGGCTACCCGGGCTGAGCCGCGCGCCGGCGGACCGTCCCCCGTTCACCCCGTTGCCCCCGTTGCCCCCGTCGTCGCCGGTCAGGCCGGCGGCCCGGCCGGGATGGCGTGCAGCTCGACCGGCTCGTTGCTGGGGGCGCCGCCGGGGCCGGGACAGGTGGAGATGTGGTGGGCGATCTCCACGGCGCGCTCGTGGCTGGCGACGTTGATCACCCAGTAGCCGGCGAGGAAGTCCTCGGTCACGGCGTGCTGGCCCTCGGTGATCTCGGGCTTCCCGCTGTCGGTGGCGCGGACGGTGGTGACGGCGCTCGGGCCGCCGAGGCCCTGGCCCTCGACCCACTCGCCGCGCTCCTGGAGCTCCTTGTTGAGCGTCTCCATGAAGGTGAACATGGCCTGCATGTCCTCGGGGCCGTAGGCGGCCATGTCGGCGTCGAAGGTGGCGGTCTTGGCGAAGATCTGAACCATGTACTGCATGGGAAGCTCCCTGGGTGGGTGGCGAGTTGCCTGGGTGTGTCGGTCAGCTCGCGTTGTTGTCAGGGCAGACCGGGGGTCGCGCGGAAACTCATCGCCGGCGGCGGGGTTTTTTCGCGGCGGTTCCGCGCGCCGCGCCCGGGCGGCCGGTTCGTAGGGTGGGGCGGTGACCACTCTTGCCGACGCGCGCGCCTTCTTCATCGCCGATGTCTTCACCGACCGCCCCTTCGGCGGCAACCAGCTGGCGGTGCTGCCGGAGGCCGACGGCCTCACCGACGCCCAGCTCCAGTCGCTGGCCCGGGAGTTCAACTTCTCCGAGTCGGTCTTCGTCCTGCCGCCCGAGGACCCGGCGCACAGCGCACGGCTGCGGATCTTCACGCCGGAGCGGGAGTTGCCGTTCGCCGGGCACCCGACGGTCGGGGCGGCGGCGGTGCTGGTGGGGCAGGGGCTGCTGGACCCGGCGGCGACCGGCGGGCGGGTGCTCTTCGAGGAGGGCGTCGGCCTGGTGGCGGTGGAGGTGACGGGCTCGTTCGCGCGGCTGACGCTGACCTCTCCCTATCTGGCCTCGGCGGAGCCGCCGGCCAGGGCGGCGGTGGCGGCGGCGCTGTCGCTGCCCGAGGAGGAGGTGCTGGACTGCTGGTACGGCGGGGTGGGGCTGCGGTTCTGCTATGTGCTGCTGGCCGGGCGGGACGCGGTGGACCGCGCGGCGCTGGACCGGGCGGCCTGGTCGGCCGGCATCGCCGGCGGCTGGGCGGACGACCTGCACGTCGGCGCGGGCGAGTTGGCGGACGGCGGGCGGGTGTACGCGCGGTGCTTCGTGCCGTCGCTCGGCGTGCCCGAGGACCCCGCGACGGGGTCGGCGGCTGCCGGGCTGGTCGCGGGGCTGGTCGCGCGGCCGGGGAACGAGCCGGCCGGGCCGGCGGGCGAGGTGCGGCTCACGGTGGAGCAGGGCGTGGCGCTGGGCCGGCCCAGCGTGATCGAGGCGTCGGCCCGCTGGCGGGACGGCCGGCTGTCGGAGGTGTCGGTGGGCGGCCACACGGTGCTGACCGCGACGGGCCTGGTCGCACCCGGGCCGGCCTGACGCGCGCGGGCCCGGTCGGCTCCGCGCGACGGCGGCCGGCGGGCGCCCGGGGTCTCCCGTCCCGGCAGGCGACGGGAGACCCCGGGCGGGCAGGGGGTCAGCCGGTCGCGACCTCGCTGCGGCCCGGCCGTTCCTCGGAGCCGTCGTCGTCCGGGTCGGTGTTGAGGGACATCACCAACTCCTCGCTCTCGGTGGTGCCTTCGGGCTTGAGGAAGCCGATGCCCAGGTAGAGCACCAGGGAGGTCAGCAGCGGCAGGCCGACGATCGCGGCCTCCGTCGAGCCGTCGATCTGGTAGCGCACCACGTACCAGACGAGCAGCCCGCCGGCCCAGGAGACGATCGCCGCCGTGGGGCCGATCCTGCGGAACCAGGGCAGCAGCCCGAGCATCAGCGGGATGGAGATCGGTCCCATGGTGGCGGCGACGAGTTGCACCACGGTGTCGAGGACGAAGCCCTCTCCCCTGGTGGTGATGGCGATCGCCATGCTGAGGCTGACGAAGAGCACGGTGGTGATCCGGGCGAACGTCAGCTGGGCGCGCTCGGTGAGGCGGCGGACCTTCGGCACCAGCACGGGCGCGATGTCCCGGGTGATGACGGCGGTGATCACGTTGGAGTCGGAGGCCACCATCGCCATGGTGTGGGAGAAGAACCCGGCGAGCATCAGCCCGATCAGGCCGGCCGGCAACAGCTCCTTGGAGAGCGCCACATAGGACTCCTCGCCCGCGGTCAGCCCGGGCACGATCAGCGGCGCGGCGACCATCGGCAGGAAGAGGATCAGCGGCCACACCAGCCACAGCCCGCAGGACAGCAGCGCCGAGCGCCTGGCCTCGGTGCCGGAGGGCGCGGCCATGTAGCGCTGCGCCAGGTTCCACATGCCGCCGTTGTACTCGAAGGTCTTGACGAAGAGGAACGCGATGATCAGCCAGGTGGTGACGGAGCCGGCGATCGGGTCGCCGTGTCCTTCGGGCAGGTCGCCCCACATGGTGAACGGGAAGTCGGCGCCGAGTTCCATCATCACCGCGACCAGCATCGCGAAGCCGGCGACCGCCTGGATCACGAACTGGCCCATGTCGGTCAGGACGTCGGCCCACAGGCCGCCGACCGTCATGTAGGCCATGGTGGCGATGCCGGTGAAGATGATGCCGACCTCCAGCGGGATGTCGGCGAAGCCCTTCAACAGCACGGAGATCGCGACCCACTTGGCGGCGATGTCCACGACCTTGAGCGCGGCGCCGCTGTAGGCGAGGACCTGCTGGGTGGGCAGGTTGTAGCGGCGGGCCAGGTACTCCAGCGGGGACTTCACGTCGTGCTTGGCGCGCAGCCGGTTCCAGCGGGCGGCGAAGAGGAACGCGCCGACGCCGACGCCCAGGCCGATGGTCAGCGGCCACCAGAAGTAGACGGTGATCCCGTCGTTGTAGGCGACGGCGGCGAAGGCCACGAACATCACCGCGCTGTAGCCCGACATGTGGTGCGAGATGCCGGAGAGCCACCACGGTATTCGGCCGCGCGCGGTGAAGAAGTCGGCCACGGTGTGGACGCGTTGCTTGGACCACCAGCCGATGGCGACGACGACGAGGAAGTAGCCGGCGACCACGATCCAGTCGAGTGCGGACATCGCGGCTCCTAAGGGGAGGGGGCGGGGAGGTGGGGGCGGCGGCCGGGCTCGGGCCCGCCGCTCGCGCGCCGGGCCGTGGCCCGACTCACCAGTGCGCGCGCCGGGGCTGGAAGTCCGGGTCGGCGCGCCGCATGTAGGCGGTGTCGTCCCGGCGTTCGACGCCGCAGCGCAGGTAGTTCTCGTGCAGCGTGGCCAGCGCGTCCCGGTCGAGTTCGACGCCGAGCCCCGGCCCTTCGGGCAGCGGCACGGCGCCGTCGACGAAGCGGAGCGCGCCGGGTGCGACCACGTCCTGGCCCTGCTGCCAGGGGGTGTGGGTGTCGCAGGCGTGGGTGAGGTGGGGGACGGCGGCGGCCAGCTGGGTCATGGCGGCGAGGCTGATGCCGAGGTGGGTGTTGGAGTGCATGGACAGTTCGAGGCCGAACGTGTCGCAGAGCGCGGCGACCTGGGTGGAGCGCAGCAGGCCGCCCCAGTAGTGGTGGTCGGTGAGCAGCACGCCGATGGCGCCCCGGGCGATGGCGGGCGGCAGGTGCGCGTGGGTGACCACGCACATGTTGGTGGCCAGCTTCATCGGGACCTCGGGCGCGACCCGGGCCATGCCGGCGATCTCGGGGGTCGGGTCCTCCAGGTACTCCAGCACGCCGTCGAGGGCGCGGCCGACGCGGATCGAGGTGGCGGGCGTCCAGGCGGCGTTGGGGTCGATGCGCAGCGGGAGTTCGGGGAACGCGTCGCGCAGCGCGAGGACGGCCTCGATCTCGTCGTCGGGCGGCAGGACGCCGCCCTTGAGCTTGATGGAGCCGAAGCCGTACTCGTCGACGAGGAGTCGGGCCTGGGCGACGATGCCCTCGGGGTCGAGCGCCGCGCCGAACCGGTCCTCGTCAGCGCCGGGGTGGCCGGCCCACTTGTAGAAGAGGTAGGCGCTGTAGGGGACGGCGTCCCGCACCGGGCCGCCGAGCAGGTCGGCGACGCGCAGCCCGGCGGCCTTGCCCCGGATGTCGAGGCAGGCGACCTCGAACGGGGAGAACACGGCGTCCACGGTCTTCTGGTTGCTGCCGGCGCCGGTGAGGCCGTGCTGGTCGACGAAGACGTCGCCGCCGATGGTGGCGGCGACGGCGGCGTACTGCGCGTGGTGGGCGTGCACGTCAAGCCCGACGAGGGCGGGGGCGACGGCGCGCAGGCGCTCCAGGTGGGAGCGGTCGCCGTAGGTCTCGCCCAGGCCGCTGAGCCCTTCGTCGGTGACGACCTCGACGACAGTGCGCAGCGCCCAGGGCTCGTGGACGCCGCTCGCGTTGAGCAGGGGTGGGTCGTGGAAGGCGACGGGGGTCAGGTGGATCTCACGTATGCGCATAGCCGACCATTCACATATTTGAATATGGGCCATTCTGGTGAACAGACGCGGCAACTGTAGAAGTGCCCCCAGGGAGCGTCAAGGGTCCCGACGGGGCGAAACGCGCCCACCGGCCGGCCCGGCGGACGTTCAGGGGGGTGAGCGCCGGGAAGGTGGGCGGGAGTTGGCGGCGCGGGTGGCGGGAGGTGGCGGCGTGGGTGGGCGGGAGGTGGCGGGCCGCGGTGGGCGACGGTCGGTCATGGCGTCCCGGCCGTGCCCGGGAAAACGTTTCCGACGGCGCCGATAAGGGACGGCGAATGGCCGTTCGCCGCACGCCGGATAAGTCGCACGCGGGATAGCGCGGACGGATAACAACGCCCTGGCCAGCACGGGCCAGGGCGAAAATTGAGAATTCAAGAACTGGGCGCCGCGCGCAGGACGCGCGAACCCCGCTACCGGCCGAGGTGTTCGGCCAGCACCTCCGCGAAGTGCCGCGCCCGCACCCCGGCCAGCTGGTCGAGTTGCAGCCGGCAGGAGAAACCGTCCGCCACCAGCACCGCGTCCGCCAGCGCCTGGCGCACCGAGGGCAACAGCTGGTCCTCGGCGCAGGCCACCGACACCTCGTAGTGCCCCTTCTCGAAGCCGAAGTTCCCCGCCAGGCCACAACAGCCGGCCGACAGCTGGCCGGTGAGCCCGGCCGCCTCGCGCAGCGCGGCGTCGGCGGCGTCGCCCAGCACCGCGTGCTGGTGGCAGTGGGTCTGCCCGGCCACCGGCCGGCCGATCGCCGGCGGCCGCCACTCGGGCGCCAGCTCGCTCAGGGTCTCGGCGAACGTCCGCACCTGCTGCGCCAGTTGGGCGGCGCGCGGGTCGTCGGGCAGCAGCTCGGGCAGGTCGGTGCGGAGCGCGGCGGCGCACGGCGGCTCCAGCACGGTCACCGGCCGGCCGGCGTCGATCTCGCCCGCCAGCCGGTCGAGGGTCCGGCGGCCCACCGCCCGCGCCCGGTCCAGCTGCCCGGTGGAGATCTCCGTCAGCCCGCAGCAGACCGCGCCGCGCGGCAGCCGCACCCGCAGCCCCGCGTCGTCGAACACCCGGATCGCGGCCCGACCGGCCTCCGGCGCCAGGTAGTTGGTGAAGCTGTCGGGAAACAGCAGCAGGTCGTCGCCCGGGGACCGGCCCTGCCGTGCCCACCAGCGGGTCAACGGCTCGCCGGCCAGCGGCGGGATGGCCCGTTCCGGCGCGATCCCGCCCAGCCGCTTGGCCAGCGCCGCCAACGGCCCGACGCGCGCCGCCACGTTGGCCGGACCCGCCAGCCGCAGCGCCGCCGCGAGCCGCAGCCAGGCGGGCAGCCGACCCATCGCGTAGTGGGCGGCGGGGCGGCGGCGGCCCGCGTAGTGGTGGTGCAGGAACTCCGCCTTGTAGGTGGCCATGTCCACGCCGACCGGGCAGTCGCTGCGGCAGCCCTTGCAGGACAGGCACAGGTCCAGCGCGTCCCGCACCTCGGGCGAGCGCCAGCCCTCGGTGACGACCTCGCCCAGCAGCATCTCGTGCAGCAGCCTGGCCCGGCCCCTGGTCGAGTGCTCCTCCCGGCCGGTCGCCCGGAACGACGGGCACATCACGCCCGAACCGCTGCCCGCGTCACGGCACTTGGCGACGCCCACGCAGCGCCGCACCGCCGCCGAGAAGTCCCCGCCGTCTCCCGGATAGGAGAACGCGACGGGCGGCCTGGTCGGCATCCCCACGAACCGCAGGTTCGCGTCCAGCGGCGCCGGCCGGGCCAGCACGCCCGGGTTGAGGCCGCCGTCCGGGTCCCAGGCTGCCTTGAACCGGTCGAAGAGGCCGACCAGTTCCGGACCGTACATCCTGGGCAGCAGCTCCGAGCGGGCCAGCCCGTCGCCGTGCTCCCCGGAGAGCGAGCCGCCGTGCGCCACCACCAGGTCCGCCAGCTCGGCGCTGAACTCCCGGAACCGCGCCACGCCGGGCTCGGTCAGCAGGTCGAAGTCGATCCGCACATGGATGCAGCCGTCGCCGAAGTGCCCGTAGGGCAGCCCGCGCAGCCCGTGGTCCCGCAGCAGGCCACGGAACTCCCGCAGATAGGCGCCCAGTCGGGCCGGCGGCACCGCGCAGTCCTCCCAGCCCGGCCACGCCTCGCCGCCGTCGGGCAGCCGGGTCGCGGTGCCCGAGGCGTCCTCCCTGATCCGCCACAGCGCGCGCTGCTCCAGCGGGTCGATCAGCACCGCGCTGCCCGTGGTCTCGCCCGCCGTGGCCCGGCCGATCGCCTCGGCGGCCGCCCTGGCCTCGCCGGGATCGGCGCCGCCGACCTCCACGAAGAGCCAGGCGCCGCCGCGCGGCAGCGAGCCCGCCGCCGGGCCGCCCACCAGGTCGGCGGCCATGCCCTCCACGGTCAGCGGCCCGTGCGCCAGCAGCCCGGCGGCCGCCTCGGCGGCCGCGCTCTCCTGGGGATAGCCCAGCACCGCCAACGCCCGCGCCGCCGGCGGCCGCACCAGCGCCACCTCCGCCTCCGTCAGCACGCCCAGCGTGCCCTCGGAGCCGGTGAACGCGCGCGCCCAGTCCCGGCCGCGCTCCGGCAGCAGCTCGTCCAGGGCATAGCCGGAGATCCGGCGCGGCAGGTCGGGGAACCCGGTGCGCAGCGTGGCCAGTTCGCCGCCCACCAGCGCCTCGACGCCGGCCCGCAGCCGCTCGGGAACGCCGGCCCCGCCCCGGCACAGCTCCGCCGCCTCGCCCCGGTAGGTGAGGACGGACAGCCGCCGGGTGTTGTCGGCCGTGGTGCCCCAGGCGACCGAGTGCGAGCCGCAGGAGTTGTTGCCGATCATGCCGCCCAGCGTGCACCGGCTGTGGGTGGACGGGTCGGGGCCGAACGTCAGCCCGTGCCGGGCCGCCTCGGACCGCAGCGTGTCGCAGACCACCCCCGGCTCCACCACGGCGGTGCGGGCCTCGGGGTCGACGGAGCGGACCCGGTTCAGGTGGCGGGTGAAGTCCAGCACCAGGCCGAGGCCCGTGGCCTGCCCGGCGATGCTGGTGCCGCCGCCGCGCGCCACCACCGGCACGCCGTGCTCGCGGGCCACCGCCAGCGCGGCGGCCACGTCCTCGGCGTCCCTGGGCGCCACCACGCCGAGCGGAACCCGCCGGTAGTTGGAGGCGTCCATGGTGGTCAACGCGCGCGGGCCCGCGTCGAGTTCGACCTCGCCCCGCACCCGGGCGGCGAGCGCGGCGGCCAGCTCGGCCGCCTCGGCCGGGACCGCACCGCGCCTCCCGTTCCCGCCTCTGCCCGCGTCGTCGCGGTTCCCGCCGTTCCCCCGACCGCCCGTCGTTCGCCTCAGCCGTTCCATAACTCCCAGCCTGCACCATTTCCGCAGGGTTACCCCGGGGTTCTCGCGAGCTTCTCCTGGGCCGCTTTCGAGTGCCGGCGCATCAGAACACACAGAAATCACACGCAATTCCAATGAGCGTGACGCCAATCGGCTCGTCAACTCACCCTATAGTGTTGGCGAATTACCGCCCCCTGACGTCCCCCGAGGTCCTCGTTTCATGACAGCGCACACCCGGCCGGAGCGCCGGACGCCGAAGCGCCCGGCGAAGCGTCAGATGCTGCTCGCCCTGTTGATCACCCTGGCCGCCACCGGCCTGGCCTGGACCCTCGCGGTCTATCTGGCCCCCGACTCGGTCCGGGTCCCCCTGGCCTGGGGTGCCGGCGCCGCCGCGCTCGCGCTCTGCGTCGCGGTGCCGTGGGCGGCCCACGGCCGGGCCGAAACGCGGCGCTTGACAGCCGAGTTGGCGGCCCACCGGCGCCGCCTGGACGAGTTCGCCGACGCCGAGGTGCCGGCGCTCGTCGAACGGCTGCGCGGCGGCTCGTCCGCCGCCACCGCGCTCGGCGCCGGCCGGCCGGAGAACGCGGCCGAGGAGCGCGTGCTGCGCACCCTGGCCGAGGAGGTCGGCCGCGCCGAGGCCGGCAAGGCCGCGGCGCTCGCCGCCGGCGCCGGCGCCGGCGCCCGTCTCCAGGCCCTGACCCTCAGCATGTTGGCGGAGCTGCGCGAGATGGAACACCGGCACACCGACGAGGACGTCCTCGGCGACCTGCTGCTGATCGACCACCGCACCGCGCAGGCCGGCCGCCTCGCGGACAGCATCGCGGTGCTCACCGGCGCCCGCTCCGGGCGGCGTTGGGCCAAGCCCATCGTGATGGAGAGCATCATCCGGGGCGCCATGGGCCGGATCGGCGGCTACCAGCGGGTCCGCTCGCACTCCACGGTCAACGTCGCCGTCGCCGGCCACGCCGCCGAGGGCGTGATGCACGCGCTCGCCGAGATCCTGGACAACGCCGCCAACTTCTCGCCGCCGACGGCCGAGGTGCACGTCTATGTCGAGGAGGTCCCCGCCGGCGTCGTGATCACCGTCGAGGACAGCGGCCTGGTGATGAGCGACGTGGCGCTGCGCCGCGCCGAACGCGCCGTCTCCGACGAGCCGTTGGACCTCTCCTCGCTCTCCGGCACCCGGCTCGGCCTGGCCGTCGTCGGCGTCCTGGCCCGCAAGCACGGGCTGAGGGTCAGCTTCCGGCCCTCCGCCAGGGGCGGCACCGGCGTGCTGCTGATGATCCCCCAGGAGCTGCTCAGCCGCCCCCGCGCCGCCGACGAGCCGCCCGGTTTCGCGGCCCCGCTCCCCGCCGCACAGACCTCGGCCCCGACCCCGGCCCCCGTGCCGGCCGCCGCGCCCCAGCCGAAGCCGGCGCCCGCGCCGACGCCCGCGCCCGCGCCGGTCGAGGCGCCGCCCGCCGCCGACCCGGTGGCGGCCGACGACCGGCCGCTGCCCACCAGGGAGCACGCCCCCGCCGAGTCCTCCACCACCGACGAGCTGCCGCAGTTCGGCGAGAGCGGGCTGCCCAAGCGCCGCAGGGGCCGCACCCTGGCCGCCGCCCACCGGCAGGAGCGCGCCCGCGCCGAGCGCGACAGCGGGCCAGCGCCCACGCACTCCCCGGCCGAGTCCGCCGCCAGGTTCGGTGCCTTCCGCCAGGCCCTGAAGGGCCGGGACCGGGCCGCCGGTGAACCGACCGCACCCTCCCCCCGAGAAGAGTCCCACCCGGAGGAAAACACCCCATGACCACACCATCCGCCGGGACCCGGCACCACCCCCTCTCAGCGACGGCGGACGAGCGGCTCAACTGGCTGCTGGAGCGGCTGCTCGACCGCACCCCCGGAGCACGGCACGCGCTGGTGCTCTCCCGAGACGGCCTCAAGCTCTGTCGCACCCCCGAGCTGTCCGAGGACCAGGCCGACCAGCTGGCCGCGATCGCCGCCGGCATCCAGAGCCTCTCGCACGGCGCCTCCATCGAGTTCGGCGACGGCTCGGGCGGGGTCCGCCAGTCGATGACCGAGTTCTACGGCGGCATCCTCTTCATCGTGGAGGCCGGCGACGGCGCCCACCTGGCCATCGTCGCCGACCAGCACGCCGACGTCGGGGTCATCGGGCACAACATGAACGAGCTGGTCGAGCAGCTCGGCGAGTACCTCAGCGCCGCGCCCCGCAGGCCCGGCGAAGGGAACGACACCGCATGAGCCGCCCGGGGCGCGACGAGGACCCCGACCGCCTCTACACGGTGACCCGGGGCCGCAGCCGCGCGTCGTCCGACGCGTTCGACCTGGTCACCCTCGTGGTGCGCGAGTCGGAGCCGTCGCCTGGGATGCAGTCGGAGCACGTCCGCATCCTGACGATGTGCCAGTACCCGACGGCCGTGGTGGAGATCTCGGCCGAGTTGAAGCTCCCGGTCACGGTGGTCCGCATCCTGCTGAGCGACCTGCTCGACTCGGGCCTGATCACCGCCCGGCACCCCCAGACGGCCCGCACGGCCGCACACCTACCCGACTCGAATCTCCTTGAGCAGGTGCTCGTTGGACTCCGCAACCTCTGACCGCCCGGCCGCCCGCACCCCCCTCGGCAGGTCAGCCGACAACGGTCTGAAGATCGTGGTCGTCGGCGGCTTCGGCGTGGGCAAGACCACCATGGTGCGTTCCGTCAGCGACATCAGGCCGCTGAACACCGAGGAGGTGATGACCCGCGCCGGGGAGCGGGTCGACGACGTCTCCGCGATCCAGGGCAAGACCTCCACCACGGTCGCCTTCGACTTCGGCCGGATCGCGCTCAACGAGCGCACCGTCCTCTATCTCTTCGGCGCGCCGGGGCAGGAGCGCTTCTGGTTCCTGTGGGACCGACTCTTCGCCGGCACCCTGGGCGCCGTGGTGCTGGTGGACACCCGGCGGCTGGCCGACTCCTGGTACGCGATCGACCGCCTCGAACATCACGGCACCCCGTTCATCGTGGCGCGCAACGACTTCGGCGGGCCGCGCCACACGGCCGAGCAGGTGCGTGACGCGCTGGACCTGCCCGAACACGTCCCGCTCATCGACTGCGACGCCCGCTCCCGTCCGTCCAGCAAGAACGTGCTGATCACGCTCGTGGAACACCTGCACGCTCTGTCCACCGCCCAGGAGAGCCGCTAAGTGACCACCCCCGCCTCCCCCTCGTCGTCGCCCGCAGGTTCGGGGCCCCTGGGCTCGGGGCCCGGCCTGGCCCCGGACGCCGTGCCGCTCAGCGGCGAGCGTTTCCACACCGACCCGCACGCGCTGTACCGGGAGATGCGCCAGCGGCACGGCGCGGTCGTGCCGATCGTGCTGCCGGGCGACGTTCCGGCGTGGCTGGTGATCGGCTACCGGGAGCTGCACCAACTCCTCAGCGACTCCCAGCTGTTCAGCCGGGACTCGGACCTGTGGAACCAGTGGGACAACATCCCCGACGACTGGCCGCTGCTGCCGATGATCGGGCACAAGCAGCCGTCGATCCTCTACACCGTGGGCGAGGCGCACACCCGGCGGGTCGCGGTGATCAACGACGCGCTGGAGGCCGTCGACCAGATCGAGCTGCGGAAGATCGTCGAGCAGCTGGCCGACGGGCTGATCGACCGGATCTGCGGGCAGGGCGAGGCGGAGCTGATCGGGGACTTCGCGACGCTGCTGCCGATCCTGGTGCTGGCCAAGATCTTCGGCTTCCCGGACGAGGAGGGCCCCTCGGTGGGTCAGGCCCTCCACGACATGATCGACGGCGGTGAGAACGCGATCGCCGGGCAGCAGCATCTGCTCGGTTCCATGCGGAGGTTGCTCGCGGCGCGCCGGGTGCGGCCGGCGGCCGACGTGGCCAGCCGGATGCTGGCCAACCCCAGGGGCTTCTCCGACGAGGAGCTGGTGCAGGACCTGATGGTGATGTCGGCCGCCGGCCACCAGCCGACGGTGGACTGGATCGGCAACACCCTGCGCCTGATGCTCACCGACGACCGGTTCGCCGCCTCGTTCTTCGGCGGGCGCAACAGCGTGGCCGAGGCGATGCGGGAGGTGCTCTGGGAGGACACGCCCAGCCAGATCATCGCCGGCCGGTGGGCCACCAGGGACACCCGGCTGGCCGACCGGCACATCAGGGCGGGCGACCTGTTGGTGCTCGGCTTCCAGGGCGCCAACGACGACCCGCAGGTGCGGGTCCATCAGCACGGGGGCTCCGGTGGACTGACCGGGGGCAACAACGCGTTCTTCTCCTTCAGCCACGGAGATCACCGCTGCCCGTTTCCAGCGATGGAAATCGCGGAAGTCATCGCCAGGGGCGGAATCGAGGTGATCCTCGATCGGCTGCCCGACATGGACCTGTCCGTACCACCGGCATCACTCGTCCGGCGGCCTTCACCCTGGCTGCGGGGCATGACCGCGCTGCCGGTGCGCTTCACACCGACCCCCGCACTTGGAGGCCAGAGATGAGCTGTCCCGTCCACCACACCGCCGACTCCGCAGGTGCCGACACCATCGTGCTCGACCCGCTGGTACGCGACCTGGCCGGCGAGGGGGCGGCGCTGCTGGCGGCCGGGCCCATAGCCAGGGTCGAACTGCCGGGCGGCGTCCCGGTGTTGGCGGTCACCCACCACGCCGAGGCCCGCCGGCTGCTGAACGACCCCCGGCTGGTGAAGGACATCAACGTCTGGAACGCCTGGCAGCGCGGCGAGATCTCCCAGGAGTGGCCGCTGATCGGGCTGGCCGCCCCGCCGCGCTCCATGCTCACCGTGGACGGCGCCGAGCACCGCAGGCTGCGCGCCAAGGTGGCGCAGGCGCTCACCCCGCGCCGGGTGCAGCTGCTGCGGCCGGGCGTCGAACGCATCACGGCCCGGCTGCTGGCCGGCCTCGACGCCCAACCGGTCGGCGAACCGGTGGACCTCAAGGCGCACTTCGCCTACCCGCTGCCGATGGCGGTGGTCTCCGAGCTGATGGGCATCAAGGAGTCCGACCAGCCCGAACTCCGCTCGCTCTTCGAGGAGTTCTTCAACACCCAGACCCCGCCGGCGCGGGTCCCGAAGATGATCGCCGAGCTGCACGACATCTTCGCCAGGACCGTCGAGGAGAAACGCGCCGACCCGGGCGACGACCTGACCAGCGCGCTGATCCTCGCCGACGACGGCGGCGCGCGGCTGACGGACGACGAGATCACCAACACCCTCCAGCTGATGATCGCGGCGGGTCACGAGACCACCATCGCGCTCATCAACAACGCGGTGCGCGGGCTGCTCTCGAACCCGGACCAGAAGGCGCTCGTGCTGAACGGCGAGATCCCCTGGGAGACCGTGATCGAGGAGACGCTGCGCTGGTCCTCGCCGACCTCGCACGTGCTGATCCGCTTCGCCACCGAGGACGTCGAGGTGGGCGACACGGTGATCCCCAAGGGCGAGGGGCTGATCACCTCCTATGTGGCGATCGGCTGGGACGAGAAGCAACACGGCCCGACCGCCCGCGAGTTCGACATCACCCGGCCGACCCCGATCCGACACATGTCGTTCGGGCACGGGCCGCACGTCTGCCCGGGCGCGCCGCTGTCCCGGCTGGAGGCGGCGGTGGCGCTGCCCGCGCTCTTCGAGCGCTTCCCGGACATCGCGCCCGCCGTGCCCGACGAGACCCTGCGGCGCCGGCCCAACGTCACCCAGAACGACTTCTACGAGCTGCCGGTGCTGCTGCACGGCGCGCGCTGACGCGGGGGCGCGCGCGGCCGCACCGCGCGCGCCGATCCGCCGCCCGGCGACGGCCGACGGGCCCCGGGCGGGCCACCGACGAGCCGCTGACGGGCCGCTGCCTGACCGCTGCCTGACCGCGTTCCACGGGCCGGAGCGACGTGTCTCACCCCCCGGACGAGGTGCCGGGAGCACCGGGAAGGGACTACGCTCCGGCTCGTGGCCGATATCGAGATTCCCGCTGAGATCAAGCCCGCCGACGGCCGGTTCGGGTCGGGCCCATCCAAGGTGCGCGTCGAGGCGCTGAACGCCCTGGCGGCGACCGGCGACTCGCTGCTCGGCACCTCCCACCGCAAGGCGCCGGTGAAGAGCCTGGTGCGCCGCGTGCGGGAGGGCGTGTCCGCGCTGTTCTCCCTGCCCGAGGGCTACGAGGTGGTGCTCGGCAACGGCGGCTCCACCGCGTTCTGGGACATCGCCACCCACGGGCTGATCGAGGCCAAGTCGCAGCACCCGTCGTTCGGCGAGTTCTCGGCCAAGTTCGCCAAGGCTGCCAGCAAGGCGCCCTGGCTGGACGAGCCGACCGTGGTCGCGGCGGAGCCGGGCACCTTCGCCCAGCCGCGCGCCGAGCGCGGCGTGGACGCCTACGCGCTCACCCAGAACGAGACCTCCACCGGCGTGGCGGCCCCGGTCCGCCGGGTGGCGGGCGCGGACGAGGGCTCGCTGGTGCTGGTGGACGCGACCTCGGGCGCGGGCGGCCTGCCGGTGGACATCACGGAGACCGACGCGTACTACTTCGCGCCCCAGAAGTCCTTCGCCGCCGACGGCGGGCTGTGGATCGCGGTCCTCTCACCGAAGGCGATCGAGCGGGTGGAGCGGATCGCGGCCTCCGGCCGGCACATCCCGGAGTTCCTGTCGTTGCCCACCGCGATCGACAACTCGCGCAAGGACCAGACGTACAACACCCCGGCCGTGGCCACGCTCTTCCTGCTGGCCGACCAGCTGGAGTGGATCAACGGCCAGGGCGGCCTCGACTGGGCCGTCGGCCGGACCGCCGACTCGTCCGGGCGGCTGTACTCCTGGGCGGAGAAGTCCGAGTTCGCCTCCCCGTTCGTCACGGACCCCGAGGCGCGCTCGCAGGTCGTCGGCACCATCGACTTCGCCGAGGGCGTGGACGCCGCGAAGATCGCGTCCGTGCTGCGCGCCAACGGCGTGGTGGACACCGAGCCGTACCGCAAGCTCGGCCGCAACCAGCTGCGCATCGCGATGTACCCGGCGGTCACCCCCGACGACGTCGAGGCCCTGACCCACTGCGTCGACTACGTCGCCGAGCGCCTCTGACCCCGCGCCCGCGCACAGCCGCCGGTGGCCCGGCGCCGCTCCCGTTCACGGGTGGGCGCCGGGCCACCGGCCTGTGATGGGGGGACTCAGCGGCCCAGACCCTGGTAGCGGCGGACGGCGAGGGGGACGAAGACCGCCGTGATGACCAGCGGCCAGACGACGGCCATCAGCAGCGCGTTCTGCTCGATCCAACTGTCGCCGGTGGGCAGCGGGTTGCCGAACAGGTCGCGGATCGCGTTGGCCGTGGACGAGACCGGGTTCCACATCGCGATGGCGCCCAGCCAGTCCGGCATCATCGACGGCGGGGTGAAGACGCTGGAGACCATCCCGAACGGGAACGCCACCGCGAACAGGTTCCCCGCGACCTCCTGGTTGGGCGTGATCAGCCCCAGGAAGACGCCGATCCAGATCAGCGCGAACCGCAGCAGCAACAACAGCCCGAACGCGCCCAGCGTCGCCCACAGCCCGCCGTCCGAGCGCCAGCCGATCACCAGCGCGATGACCGCCATCACCAGCAGGTCGAACGACGCCTGGATCACGTCCGAGACCCCGCGCCCGGCGACCACGGCCGACGGGGCCATGGGCATGGAACGGAACCGGTCGGTGATGCCACGTTCCTTCTCGATCACCACCGCCATCGCGGTGTTCATGAAGCCGAACGCCATGGTCATCGCGAAGAGGCCCGGCATCGCGAACGACTTGTAGTCAGCCCCTTCACCCACGTCCATCGCGCTGCCGAAGACATAGACGAAGAGCAGCACCGAAACGATCGGGAAGCCCAACTGCCAGGCGATCATCGACGGTTGCTTGACGAGGTGGGTCAACTCACGGCGGACGATGGTCAGGCAGTCGGTGACGGCCCAGTAGACGCGCCGCTCCGGGCCCGTCTCGTCGAGTTCGAGCGGCGGCCGGTGCTGCTGACCGGGTGCTGTGGTGCTCATCGGATCGTCTCCTCGTCCAACGGGGCGGGCGCGTCGCCCGACGGGGCGGTCTTCTGGTGTGACGCGGCGGCCTTCTCGTGTGCCGGGCCGGGCTCGTCGCTCCCGCCGGCGGGGGCGCCCTCTTCGTGAGACGGGGCGGGCTCGCGCTCGCCGCCGGTGAGGCGGAGGAACACCTCGTCGAGGGTGGGGCGGCGCAGCCCGATGTCGACCACGGCGATGCCGCGTTCCTCCAACTCCCTGACCACGGCCGTCAACGCGGCCACCCCGTCGGCCACCGGGGTGTGCACCCGCAGCGCCTCCTCGTCCTGCTCGGGGCCGACGCCGCGCGTCACCCTGGCCATGGTCTTGACCGTCTGCGGCAGGTCGGCGGGGTCGGAGAGCACCACCTCCAGCCGGTCGCCGCCGACCGCCCGCTTGAGGCCGGCGGGGGTGTCCTCGGTGATGTTGCGGCCCTGGTCGATCAGCGCGATCCGGTCGGAGAGCTTGTCGGCCTCGTCCAGGTAGTGGGTCGTGAGCAGCACCGTGGTGCCGCCGGCGGCCAGGGACCGCACGGCGTTCCAGACCTCGCTCCGACCGCGCGGGTCGAGCCCGGTGGTCGGCTCGTCGAGGAAGAGCACCTGCGGCGCCAGGATCATGCTGGCGGCCAGGTCGAGCCGGCGGCGCATCCCGCCGCTGAAGCTCTTGACCTGCTGGTCGGCGGCCTCGGCGAGGCTGAACTGCTCCAGCAGTTCGTCGGCGCGGCGGGCGGCGGTGGCGTGGTCCAGGTGGAAGAGGCGGCCGAACATCCGCAGGTTCTGCCGGGCGTTGAGGATCTCGTCCACCGCCGCGTTCTGCCCGGTCAGCCCGATCCGGCGGCGGACCCGGGCCGGCTCGGCCCGCACGTCGATGCCCGCCACCTCGGCGCGGCCGCCGTCGGCGCGCAGCAGCGTGGCGAGTATCCGCACCGAGGTGGTCTTGCCCGCGCCGTTCGGCCCGAGCAGGCCCAGCACGGTGCCCCGACGAACGGCCAGGTCAAGCCCGTCGAGGGCGACCTTGTCGCCGTAGCGCTTGCGCAGCCCCTCCGCCACCACCGAGTACTCGGATGACCCCATGTCCCTACTCCCCTCACGAACTGAGTACGCCGTACCCAATGTAGCGTACGGCGTACGCGATGTGTCGAACGGGTTTTAGGATGGCGGTGATGACATCGGAGACCGAGCAGGACCGTGCCGCCATCACCCGCAGCCTGGAGCTGTTGTGGCGAGGGCGCGGTCCGCGCACCCGGGGGCCCAAGCCGGGGCTCTCGCTGGAGGCGATCGTCTCCGCCGCCGTGACGCTGGCCGACCGCGAGGGGCTGAACGCGCTCTCCATGCGCAAGGTCGCGGCCGAGCTGGGCGTGGGCACGATGTCGCTCTACCGCTATGTGCCGGGCAAGGCCGAGCTGTTGAACCTGATGCTCGACCACGTCTCGGCGCCCGACGACCCCGAGGCGATCAAGGGCCTCGGGGCGCCCGGCGAGCCCCCGGCGGAGGGGTGGCGCGCCCGGCTGGAACGCATCGGGCTCGGCACCTACCGGCTCTACCTCGACCACCCCTGGCTGCTCCAGGTCAACCAGGCCCGGCCGCTGCTGGGGCCCAACGCCCTGCTCGGCTTCGAGTACGGGCTGGCCTCGCTGAACGGGCTCGGCCTCACCGGCCCGGAGAAGGTCCAGATCATCGTGACCCTCGACGCCTATGTCACCGGCCTCGCCCGGCACTATGTGCTGCTGCGCCAGGCCGGCGAGGAGTCGGGGATCTCGGACGAGGAGTTCTGGGAGGCCCAGGGCCCGGCGATCGAGGGGGCGCTGACCAGCGGCGACTTCCCGCATGTGATGAGCCTGGGCGTCGACGCGTTCTCCACGCCGGCCGAGGAGATCCTCGACTTCGGGCTCACCCGGGTGCTGGACGGCATCGCGACGTTCGTCGCCGCGTGCCAGGCGGCCCGCCCGCAGGGCGCGCCCGACCCGGGCGCCGCCGACACCTGCGACTGACCGGCCCGGCGGGCGGACGGCCGTCGGCCGACCGACGGCCGGTAGGCGGCGGGCGCCGGCGGCGGCCGGGCGCCGGACAGGCGAACGCCCGCGGGCGGGCGCCGGCCGGCGGCTCAGCCGGTCGCCGGCCCGGCGGGGGCCGAACCCCGAACCCGGTACACCAGATGCGTCGCGTGCGGCGACTCCGCCACCCGGACGATCTCCAGCCGCAGGGCCCCGGCACCGGCGCCGGCGCTCGTGCCGGTGCCGGCACCGGCCCCGATCGGAAGCTGCTCGAAAAGCCGCGTCCCGCCGCCCAACAGATAGGGCGCCAGATGGAGATGGATCTCGTCGACCACGCCCGCCGCCACACTCTGCACGCAGACGCTGGCCCCGCCCATCACCACGACGTTCCGCTCGCCGGCGACGGCCCTGGCCCGTTCGACGGCGGCCGCCACGCCCTCCGTGACGAAGGTGAAGTCGCCCCTCAGCCGCATCCGTTCCGGCGGGCGGTGGGTCACCACGAAGTAGGGCGGCTGAACGGTCTGGTCACGCCGGCCGCCGTAGCCCATCTCCTCGTTCCAACCCAACGGGCCGTCCACCACGTCGAAGAGACGCCGGCCCATCACCACCGCGCCGGTCTCCCGGTACGCCTCCTCCAGCACCGCCCGATCGACGTCCGTCCCCTCCATCACCCAGGTGTGGATCGGCTCGCCGCCGACACCGAGCCCGTGCTCGGGTCCCGCCCCCGGGGCGGTGACATAGCCGTCCACGGACACCGTGATGTCCACGACCACCAGGCCGCCCATGGTCACCACTTCCTCTCACCGAAGCCCGCCCGTCCTTCGGGCACGCCTGACCATGGGACCGAGCGGGGAACGCGAACTCATCGCTCACGCACCCGGCCGAGCACCCACCGGCCGCGCGGGACCGACCGTGCGCCGCCCTTCGGCGCACGCCACCGCGCCCCGGCGGACCCCGCATCCCCCGGGGAGCCCCAGCCTCGGAGACGCAACTCCCGGTGTACGCACGGCCGCCCCCTCCCACCGGCGTGGTACGGCAGGTGTCAGCCACGGGCCGACGACCGCACGGCACGGCGCCCCGGAGTCTTGGCGCATGGAAGGTTCCCGCTCCCCGCTCACCCGGCGCCTGGCCGCGCTCGACCGACGCCTGGTCGCCCTGCTGACCGGCATCGCCCTGATCCGGCCGCTGTGCTCCGTCACCGGACTGACCGACGCGCTCGGCCGACCGTTCGCCCCGCTGGCGCTCACCGTGGCCATCTCGCTGGCCTGGGTGCTGATCGTCGCCCGGAGCGACGCGCCCGACCCGTTGGGCACGCTGGTCGCCGCAGGGCTGTGCTACGCCCTGGCCGCCATCGTGCTCAGCGGCGTGCTCTCCCCGCTGCTGGACGGCGAGTTGGACGGGCCGCTGGCCCGGCCCTTCACCATCGTCCCCCTGTTCGCGGTGAACGCCCTCTGGGGCGCCGTCTGCGGGCTCGCCGCAGCCGCCCTGCGCGACCGTCGCGACCGTCGCGACCGTCGCGATCGCCGCGATCGCCGGTGACGCGCGCCGGCTGGGCTCCGTGCTCGCTCCCACCCCCCTGTGTCCCCTCGTCCCCCTCGCTCTCACTCTCCCTTTCCGCCCTTCCCGGGCAGTCGCCGCGAGGCGAGCAGCGCGATCGCGCCGACCACCAGCAGCACCATGACCGAGTTGGCGCTGATGCCGCCGTTTCCGTCGTCCGTCTCGCCGTCGCCCGAACCCCCGGACGCACCGCGTTCGTTCGTCCCTTCGTCCGCCCCCTCCTCTCGCGCGCGGTCCTCGGCCGCGACGCTCTCCGGCAGCAGTTCCCCCTGCAACTCGATCGGCTCGACCTGACTGCCCGCCCCCTCAGAGCCGAACATCAGGTACCGCCCACCGGTGGCGAAGGTCACCGACTCCCCCTGCTGCTGAAGCGGGACCCGCACCCGCCGCTCCAGCCGTTGGGGCACCCCGTCCTCGCCCCAGGCGAACATCCTCGCCGCGAAGTAGCCACGCAGCAGAAGCCTGCTGCCATCCGGCGCGAACGCCCCGTCGGTCACCTCCAGTTCGACATCGGCTACACGTTCAAAGACGTTAACCCCTGCCTCTGACAATTCCTCGGGACCGGCGTAGAGGCCGCCCTCGCCGTCCCCGTTCTTGCTGGCGATATAGACCCGGCCCGTCTCCGGATGCACCATCAGCGCCTCCGCGTCGCGCGGTCCGTCGGCGTACTGGACGGTGTAGACGGTCGGCGCGACCGTGGCGTCACCCAACTCGGCCGGCTCGGGCAGCCGGTAGATCCACACCTCCGGCCACTCCCCGCCGAAGTTGTCTCCGATGTCCGCGACATAGAGGTCGCCGTCGGGCCCGAGGGAGATCGCCTCGACGTCCCGGGCCGTCACGCCCTCCAGGCTGACCGTGGCCCTGGTCTCGCCCGTGGTGCCGTCCACCGCGTAGATCCGGGCCGCGTCGTCGCTGTCGTTGTGCGTCCAGTAGACGTCCGGGTGGCGCGAACTCGCCGCCAGGCCACTGGACTCGGTCAGCCTCGGGTCGGACAGGGTGAACTCCGCCGGCTCGCCGCCCGACTCTCCGTCGTCCGCCGCCGCGACCGGCGCGGCGCCGGCCCACACCCCCGCCACCAGGCAGGGAACGACGAGGGCGCGTGAGATCCAGGTCGGCATGGGTCCAAGGGTGCCATCCCGAAGACGCGCCCGGCGCGCCCGCCCGAAGCACCCGCCCCCGCCCCGCGCGCCGTTCCGCAACTGACCGGGATTCCAAGGGCCATTGCGCCGAGGGTGACGCCTTTCTACGCTCGGTGCCCATGAGCGGATACGGACCGCCCGGATACGGGCAACAACCCGGCCAGGGGCAACCCGGTCAGGGGCAGCAGCCCGGTTATGGATACCCGGGCCAGGGCCAACCAACCGGCCCACCCACACCACAACAACCCGGCTACGGCCAGCAGCCCCAGTACGGCCAGCAGCCGGGCCAGCCGGGGCAACCTGGCCAACCCGGCCAGGGGCAGCAGCCCGGCTACGGCTACCCCGGCCAGGGACAGCAACCCGGCGCACCCGCGCCGCAGCCCAACTACGGCCAACAGCCAGGCCAACCCGGTCAGCCGCAGCAACCCGGCGTCCCCGGCCAGCCGCAGCAGCCCGGCTACGGATATCCCGGCCAGGGACAGCAACCCGGCGCAGGCCAGCAGCCGCCCGCCTGGGGCGCCCCAGGCCCCGCCGTTCCCCCGTCCCCGTCGGGCGCGACGTTCCCGGGGCAGGTCTACATCATCGGCATCGCCGGCTCCGCTATTGCCGCGATCGCGTCGTTCCTCTCCTGGGTCAAGGTCTCCGGTGACCTGATCGCGGAGGGGGATGCCGACGGCATCCGGGGCACCTCGGGTGACGGCATCTGGACGCTGGTCCTCGGCATCATCGCGGTCGCGCTCTTCGTCGCCGCCAAGGCGGCCAAGAAGCCGGTGCTCAACGCGGCCGGCGCGGTGCCGGGTCTGTTCATCCTGGGCATCGCGGCGCTCAACATGTTCAACACGGAACGGCTCGCCCGCGCCGACGTGGAGGACGAGATGTCTCTCACCGACGCGCAGTGGGACGAACTCGCCGCGAACTTCGAATTCTCGCCGGACATCGGCCTCTATCTCGTCACGGCCGGCGCCCTGGGCGCATTGACCGCCGGCATCCTCGCGGCGACGCAACTGCGCAAGAGCTAGCGGCGGTTGAGGGCGCCGCCGGCGGGAGACGGCTCAACTTCCCGTCCACAGAAGGGATATCGAGCCGTCGATGGGGAACGATCAGGAGCAGTCGCTCGTCCAACGCACGTGCATCGGATTTCGGACGAAGCGGAAAGTCCGTTCCGGATGAGGACGACTTTCGGCGGATGGCTACATCTGCGCAAAGATAAAACGCGCATAAGCGGTCTATCGGTCAAGCGGGTTGCATGGGTACCCCCCTGTTCCTAGCGTCTCCCGGCATGAGTGGATACGGACAACAGCAACCGGCCGCATACAACCAGGGCCCCTACACCCCTCCCCCGGCGGCACCCCTCGCCCCGGCGCTTCCCCAGCAGATCCACATCGCCGGCATCGTCGGCAGCGCGCTCGCCGCGCTGGGCTCGATCCTGGTGTGGGCGACGGCCGAGGTCGAAGGCGAGTCCGCCGGCACCAAGGGCCTTGAGGGCGACGGCCTCTGGACCCTGCTGCTGGGCATCGTGGCGGTCGGCCTGTTCGCCGCCGGCATGGCGACCAAGAAGGTGGTGCTGAGCGCGGCGGCCGCCGCTCCCGCGCTGATCGTTCTTGTCTTCGGCGTTCTGAACCTGCTCGACCCTGAGCGCGTGGTGCGCGCGGAGGGCGAGAGCGAGGGCGTGCCCAGCGAGCAGATCGATGCGCTTCTTTCCATGGTCGACGTCTCCGCCGGCTTCGGCCTCTACCTCGTGGTCCTCGGCGGCCTCGGCGGCCTCGCCGCCGGCGCGTTCGCGGCCACCAAGCTCAAGAAGTGAGTTGCGGTTAGCACTCGTTAGCAGAAGCAACACGCGGGAGTCGCTCCACAACGGAGCGTTCGTCGGGCGCACTCCACGAGTCGGTCATCACACACGTGGTGACCGACTTTCGCGTTCCGGCCCACCCGGCGCGGGACGGCGGCGCGGGCCCTTGCCTTGAGCGCACTCCAAGGCGTTTGCTTACTGAACATGAAGTACACACAGCTGGGACGCACGGGGCTCAAAGTCAGCCGACTGGTTCTGGGAACGATGAACTTCGGGCCTCTCGCTGACGAGGCGTACAGTCACTCGATCATGGACGCCGCGCTCGATGCCGGCGTCAACTTCTTCGACACCGCGAACGTTTACGGGGGTCCCAACAACCGGGGCCGCACCGAGGAGATCATCGGCACCTGGTTCGCCAAGGGCGGCGAACGGCGCGACAAGGTCGTCCTGGCCACCAAGGTCTACGGGAACACCACCAACGGCGACCAGCCGCCGTGGCCCAACCACGACAAGCTCTCGGCCGTCAACATCCGTCGGGCCGTCGACGCGAGCCTCAGGCGGCTCGGGACCGACCACATCGACGTCTACCAGTTCCACCACGTGGACCGGAACACCCCGTGGGACGAGATCTGGCAGGCCATCGACGTCCTGGTGCAGCAGGGCAAGATCCTCTACGCCGGGTCGTCGAACTTCGCCGGCTGGCACATCGCCCGCGCCAACGAGGCCGCCGCGCGGCGCAACTCGTTGGGCCTGGTGAGCGAGCAGTGCCTCTACAACCTGGCCGAACGCAGCGCCGAGATGGAGGTCATCCCGGCCGCCGAGGGCTACGGCCTGGGCGTGATCCCCTGGTCCCCGCTCCAGGGCGGGCTGCTGGGCGGCGCCATCCGCAAGGAGCGCGAGGGCGGCGCCTCGCGCAGCGCCGAGGGACGCTCGGGCCAAGCGCTGGCGGACCCGACCCTGCGTGCCAAGGTGCAGGAGTACGAGGACCTGCTGGAGAAGCACGGCATCGAGCCCGGCGACGCGGCGCTGGCCTGGCTGCTGACTCGACCGGGCGTGACCGGCCCGATCGTCGGCCCGCGCACCAGGGAGCAGCTGGACTCGGCGCTGCGCGCGGTCGAGTTGGAGCTGAGCGATGAGGTGCTCACCGAGCTGGACCGGATCTTCCCCGGCCCTGGGCCGTCCCCGGAGTCCTTCGCCTGGTGACCTCGCCCCGGGCGGCGACTCGTCCGTTGCGCCGGCCCGCCGGTCCGCTTCCTTCGGGAAGGGAACCGGCGGGCCGCGCCATGTCCCGGCCCCGGGGAGGGCCCCAGCCGGCGCCCGCGCCAGTCACCGCGCCCGGCCTGGGCGGCGGGCGCCGGCGCCCGTCAGCCGCCGAGGGCGGCGGCGACGGCGACCACGGCGAGGATCAGGACAAGGGCGGCGCTCACGATGCGGGCTCGGGTCTTGGCGTTCACACCAACCACGGTACGCCCAGCTCACGACCGCTTCATCACCGCTTCATCGGCCCTCCCAACGGCCAGGGCCCTCCCAACGGCCAGCTGGCCTGGGTGCGGTACCGCGTCCCGCCGGCGCCGTCCACCGCGTCCTCGCTCCGCATCAACACCAGCGAGTCAGCCGTCCAGGCCCCGCCCTCGAAACCTGCCAGCCTGGCCAGCCAGTGATCGAGGTCACCGTTCCGGTCCCGGTTCCGGGCGAGGGTCAGATGGGGCCGGTAGGCGTCGTGCACCGTCCCGCCGGGGGCGCCGGCAGCGCGGCCCGCCCCCGCGCTGGCGAACGCCAACCTGGTCAGCGGCTCCAGGTCACCCGCGACACCGGCCCACAGGTGCCGGCGGCCGAACGCACCCCCGCCGACCAGCCGCAGCGAGAACGGCTCGGCATCCCTCGCCACGTCGGCCAAGCCCTCGTACAGCACCGGCAGTTGGGAACCCTCGGTCTCGCCGAAGAAGGCGAGGGTGATGTGCCAGTCCTCCCGGTCCGCCCAGCGCAGCCGCTCGCCGGCCGGATGGCGACGCAACGGGCCGATCGTGTCCGCGAGTTGGTCAAGCGCCTCGGCCGGTGGCAGCAGCGCCGCGAAGGTTCTCATGCCGGCTCATGATAGGGACGGCCACTGACAGTCGCCGGAGACCGCGAGACGCTGGCCGCCTAGGATGCCCGTCATGAAGATCAGACCGGGCGGGCCCGAGGATCTGCCGCTGGTGTTGGGGATGTTGGACGGCGCGGTCGCCTGGCTGGTGGCGCGCGGCCACACGGGTCAGTGGGGAACGGAGCCCTGGTCCGCGCGGCCGAAGGCGCGGGCGAAGGTGGAGCGCATCCTCACGGAGGGCGCGCCCTGGATCGCGGAGATCGACGGCGAACCGGCCGGAACCCTCACCCTGACCACCGGCCCCGGGCCGGAGATCCCGCCGGCCGACGAGCCCGAACGGTATGTGCACCTGCTGGTCACCGACCGCCGCTTCGCCGGCCGGGGCGTGGGCGCGGCGCTGTTGACGCACGCGGTCGAGGAGACCCGGCGCGCGGGCGTGGATCTGCTCCGCGTGGACTGCTACGCCGGCAACGAGGGGCGCCTCGTCGCGTACTACACCAGCCAGGGCTTCACCCCGACCGAGCCCTTCTCCGTGGGCGACTGGCACGGCCAGGTGTTGGCGCAACGGGTGCTGCGCGGGGACGGCTGAACGCTCAGCGGAGCATTGTCAGCACTCTCGGTTAGCATTCACTCCCTTCTTCGGTTACTCTTCGTAGCGACAAAGCCGCGAGGGGCAACACACAGGGGGTAGAGCGATGTTGAGGCAGTTGCTGAGCCGGGTGATGGGCCGGGTGTCACGGGGGATCGCGCGGGTCGGGAGGGCGCTGGTGCGGTCGCTCGCGCGAGGGGCTGCGCCCCGGCGGCCGGCCGCGCGGACGCCGGCGTGGGAGCCGGAGCCGGCGCCTTCGTCGGCCAGGCTGTCCGCGCCGGAGCCGGAGCCGCCGAGGACGCCCGCCCCGGCCGCACCACCGCTAACGCGTGCCGAGTCCCAACAGCTCCCGGACCTCGGGGCGTTGGAGGAAGTCCACGCACCAGGCGAAGTGCCCGTCGTCGCCGGCCGAGGAGTAGACGGTGGCGGTTGCCAGGGAGTAGGCGGCGCGGTAGAGGAGCAACGTCTCCCTGGCGTACCCGAGTCGTTCGGTCATGGTGGCCAGCAGGGCCTCGTCGTGCTCCCGCGCCTCGGGCCCGTACATGTCGAAGAAGCCGGCGGCCGTGGCGGCGTCGAAGGCGTTGTCACCGGCCGTGCTCAGAAAGCCCCAGTCCAGCAGACCGACGACCCGACCGTCGTTGTCGACAAGGATGTTGGGCGGGCAGATGTCGCCGTGCAGCACCCGCGCCGGCCCGTCGACAGGCGGCAGCGCGCGAAGCCGCGCCAGCACGCTGGCCGGCACCGCGTCCTGCCCGGCCCTCCGGTCACTCGCCGCGTCAGCGCCCGGATCGGCTCCGGGCCCCGGACCCGCAACGGACCCGGCTCCGGCGCCCGGCCGCGCCGTCGCCCAGGACAGCGCCCGGGCGAGGGCGGGGCGGCCGGCCGCCGCGCGACGCTCGACGAGGGCGGCCAGCGCCTCCGGCCAGGAGGAGTGCCCGGCCCACAGCGGGACGGCCTCGCCCAGCGCGGGAAGGGAGCGGGCTGCCGGCCCGGCCGTGGTCGCGCCGAGCGCGGTCACCACCTCGACGACGGCCGCGTGCCCCACCGCAGGTCCCAGCCCCGCCTCGCTCAGCGGAACGCCGGGCAGCTCACGCTCCACGGTGACCACCAGTCCGTCCCGTTCCCGCACCGCCACCGGCTCGGGAGTGGCGAACGGCAGCCGCTGGGCGGCCAGTTCGGCATGAAAGGCGGCGAACCGCCGCGCCTCGGCGGCGGTTCGCCCGTTGCTCCAGACCTTGCCGACCAGCCCGTCCGCCAGCCGGTAGACGGTCCCCTCCATCCCCTGCCCCAGCAGGGCGAGGGGCCGAAGGCCCAGCGCGCGCAACACCTCGACGGCCGTTGGCGCGCCGCCGTCCGCCGTTGGTTCCTCGCTGCCCGCCGGCGGCTGCTCGGCGCCTACCGCCGCCTCGCCACCGCCCGCCGCGTGGCCACCGGCGGACGCCGCACCGCCGGCGGTGGCCGGCCCCCGGCCGGCGGCCGTCGAAGCCCGGCCGCTGGCCGACGTCCCGCCGGTCGCCGACGTCCCGCCGCGCGCGGGCGCCCCACCGCCCGGCGGCGGGCAAGCGCCGGCGCCGCCGTCCCGACCGCTCGGGCCACCCGGGTCGCTCATGCTGCTCGGCCTCATCACGCCCCTCACGCTACCCAGACCGCTGACGCCACGAGCACCGGTCGCGCCACCCGCAACGCCTACGCCGCCGGGCGAACCGCCGCACCGGCGCCAGCCGTTGCCTCGTTGGGCTCGCGCGGCACCAGGGCCAGGCCCCGGTTCCCCGCCCGCAGGCTGATGCGCAGCCGCAGTCCGCCGATCCTGGCGAGGATCAGGGCCACGCCGACGGCCGCCGCCAGGCAGACCACGCCGCCGCTGATCAGGCCGACCCGGGCACCGAACGCGTCGCTGAGCCAGCCGACCAACGGTCCCCCGATCGGTGTGCCGCCGACGAAGACCATCATGAAGATGCTGATGACCCGGCCCCGCATCGCCGGATCACTGGAGATCTGAATGGTGGAGTTGGCGGTCACCTGGAAGGTCATCCCGGCCAGACCGATCAGCGGCATGAGGACGGCGAAGGTGACGAACGTCGGCGCGGCCGAAGCCACCAACAACAGAGAGGAGAAGAGCGCGGCGGCAGCCACGGTGAACCGCATCCGGCTGCTGCCGCGCCTGGCGGCCAGCAGCGCGCCGACCACCGAGCCGGCGGCCATCAGCGAGTTCAGCAGACCGTAGGTGCCGGCTCCCGAGTCGAAGACCTGGTCGGTGAAGGCGACCAGCCAGATCGGGAAGTTGTAGCCGAAGGTCCCGATGAAGCCGACCAGCACGATCATCCACAACAGGTCGGGCCGACCGCCCACATAGCGCAGCCCCTCCCGCAGCTGACCCCGGCCGCGAGGCACCCGCTCTGCCGGGTTCAGCTCGGAGGTGCGCATCAACATCAGCCCGATGATCGGTGCCACGAAGGAGAGGCCGTTTGCCAGGAACGCCCACGCACCGCCGACGGCGGAGATCATCACGCCGGCCACCGCCGGGCCGATCAGCCGGGCGGACTGGAAGTTCGCCGAGTTCAGGGAGACCGCGTTGCGCAGCAGGCGCGGGCCGACCATGTCGGAGACGAAGGTCTGCCGGGCCGGGTTGTCGACCACGGTGACCAGGCCGACGACCAGGGCCAGGACATAGACGTGGTAGACGTTCACCACATCCGTGAACGTCAGCGCCGCGAGGCTCAGGCCGGTCAGGCCGAGTGCGACCTGGGTGCCGATGAGCAGCTTGCGCTTGTCGACGCGGTCGGCGAGGACGCCGCCGTAGAGGCCGAAGAGCAGCATCGGCAGGAACTGGAGCGCGGTCGTGATGCCGACGGCGGCGGCGGAGCCGGTCAGTTCGTGGACCAACCAGTCCTGGGCGATGCGCTGCATCCAGGTGCCGATGTTGGATATCGCGTTGCCGAAGAAGTGGATGCGATAGTTGCGCACCCGGAATGAGCTGAATGTGGATACTTTGTCGTTTGCGGTCAGGGATGCGGGTGCGGAGCCTGCTCCGGGTCCCGGACTCAAGGGTGTCTCTCCTTTGGTGCTGTTCCGTGCGTTCCTGCTCGTTGGTGCGGGTCCTGCTGGTCGTGCCAGTTCTGTCGGTTGTGCGAGTCGTGCTGGGTCCTGCTTGGCGGTGCGGTTTGGGGGTTGTCCCGGGACGGTGATCTCCCGGGGCGCCGCCGGGGGCGCGCTACAAGTGGGCGAGCTTGTGGAGCACGGGTGCGGCGGCGCGGAGCGCTGCCCACTCCTCCTCGGTCAGCTCGTCGGCGAGCCCGGCCAGCCAGGCGTTGCGCTGGGCGCGGCTGGCGGCGAGCATCTCCTCGGCGGCGTCGGTCGCGGCCACCAGCTTCTGCCGGCGGTCCTCCGGGTGCGGCTGGAGCGCGACGAGTCCGCGTTCCTGGAGCAACGACAGGATGCGGGTCATCGACGGGGGCTGCACATGCTCCTTGCGAGCCAGCTCCCCCGGGGTCATGGCCCCACAGCGCGCGAGCGTGCCCAGGGCGGACAGCTCGGCGAGGCTGAGCGTGCGATCGACGGAGAGGTGGCGCATCCGTCGGGAGAGCCGAAGCACCCCGACACGCAACGTGTTGACCGCCTCGGCATCCTCCGGGCGATCCATCGCGTGAGGCATGAACACCACCGTTCGCTCATTAGCTTGCCTAACGAAATATAGGACGATCGGTGGCCGCTGTACATTCCTGAGACCCACCGGAGTGAGCAACCCCACGCCTGGCCCGCGCACGCTGCGTGCGCCGGCGACGTCCGGGCGCGCTCCCGCGTGCCCGAAAGCGCGGGGGTACGCTGAGCCGGCGAACGGTTCACGGACACGGGAGGCTGGCGCGATGCGCTGGGGCGATCTGGCGGACGGCAAGCGGGAGGCCCCCGAGCCGCTCGAAGGCAACCCCGTCCGCACGGTGCTGGTCGGCACGATCACCTGGGCCGTGCTGTTCGTCGTCCAACTCCCCTTCTACGGCTGGTTCGACGACAACGACCACCTCTGGTGGCTGTGGACCTGCGCCGCCGGCGCCGGGCTCGGCCTGATCGGCCTCTGGTACGTCCGCGCCCGCGACGCGGCGATCCGCCGCGCGGAGGAGGCGGAGCGCCAGGCCGCCGGGAGGCCCGAGGCAGGCGGAGCCCCAGGGAAGCCCGGCACACCCGAGGCAGGCGCGTAGCAACGCTCACGCGGCCGGCGAGTGACGGCCGCCGCGCGCGGCGGAGGACCGGGGAGTTCACGGATGGGCACTCGGCTGCGGGACCGGGCCTTGAAGGCGCTGGGGGTGGTCAGCGACGGCGGGAGCGACTCGCTGGAGTCGCGCTCCGGCGCGTCGGTCGGATCGGTGCGGAGAGCCGACGGGGAACGGGCGTTCCTCAAGGTCGTGCCGGCCTCCGCCGGTGCGATGTCCCTGGCGAACGCCCGGAACGAGCTGCGTTTCTACCGGGAGCTTGCCCCCGTCGTCCCCGTGCGGGTGCCGAGGCTGATCGACGGCTGGGAGGACGGGGACGGGGTCGTCCTGCTGCTGACCCACGCCGGCAAACCACGGGAAGCGGCGTCCTGGACGCCCGAGTTGTGGGCGATGTTGGGCCGGGACCTGGCGGCGCTCCACACGATGCCGCCCCCGGCGGCGGCCGGTTGGGAGCGCCGCGACCCGTTGTCGGCCGCGCTGGACGCCCCCGACCTCCCGGGGATCAGAGAGTTCTGGGGCGATGCGCTGCCGCAGCTCGCGGTGTTGCTGTCCAGCGCGGCGGAGTTCCGACGGCGCATGGAGGTTCCGCCCCCGGTCTTCCGACACGGCGACTTCCACACCGACAACATCGTGCACCGGGGAGCGTCCCTCGTCTTCTGCGACTGGCAGTCGACGGGAGTGGGCCGCCCGAGCACCGATCTGGCGTTCCTCAGCGTGCGGATGACGCCCGGGGGAACGGTGGTGCCCCGGGCGTTCGTCGATGCCTACCTCGCGCACCGCCCGGTCGCGGTCGGCGACCGGGCGGTGTGGGAACAGGCACTGGTGGCCGAGGAGTTGGCGACGCTCCTGTGGCTGTGGCCGCCGTTCGCCGCGTACAACGACGCCGAGGGCATCGCCCGGGTGCGGCACCGCGCCCGGGCGCTCGCCGATCGCTTTCTGTACCCGAAGGAATGATCTCCGGAACCGACCCGACGGGCTGACCGCGCCCACCGCCGACCGGGCGTGGCTGGGAGGCGGGGCACTCAGGCGGGTACGGGTTCGGCTTCCGGTTCCGGGTCGGTCTCCGGCTCCGGGTCGGCCCAGATCACGCGGGCGCTGACCTCCGGCGCCCGCTGGAACGGCAGCAGCACCCGGTCAAGCGAGCGCAGTCGCATGATGCGCCGCCCGTCGTGGCTGATGACGTCGAACCGGCCGTCCTCCTGTCGCATCCCCTACGCCGCGACCACGGCATCCTCGTTCTCGCCGAAGACCTGCACCACGGCGAAGAGGCGCGGTCGTTGGCTCAGCGCCAGATCCCGCACCTCCGTGTCGAAGTCGATTCCCAGCTCGTCCCACTCCGTCATGTCCCGCTCTCCCTCGGTGAGTTGGTCGAGCACCAGATGCTAGACGCTTACGTAAGTGTGCGTCATCACCCGAACGTGTGACTTCAAATCGCTTACATCAGAACTAGGATCGAGCGCGAACCGGCACAACCGGCGTGATGCAAGGGGGCGTTACTCATGGCCAGTTCTTCGGCGCAGTTGCGGCGACTCGGGGCGGAGCTTCGCAAGCTGCGGGAGCGCAGCGGGCGGACACAGGGCGATCTCGGCCGGGTGTTGGGGCGCACCCACGCCAGTCTGGTCAACTGGGAGCGCGGGAAGACCAAGATCAGCAAGTCCGATCTGGCCTATCTCCTCGCGGAGTTGCGGGCGCCGGCCGAGGTGCGCAAGGGCCTGGAGGAGCTGCGGGTGGCGGCCAACCAGGGCCGGTCGCCGTGGGCCATGTTCGGGCTGCCGGACTGGCTGCGGCCAATCGTCAGCTTCGAGGAGGACGCGGTCGAGGTGAAGACGTTCGAACCGGTCCTGGTGCCCGGGCTGCTCCAGACCGAGGACTACGCGAAGGCGCTCCACGAGGCGGGGCGTCACAAGGTGGACCCGGAGTTTGTGGAGCGGTGGGTGGCGGCCCGGATGCGGCGCCAGCTGAGGCTGGTCGACCATCGGCCGCTGCGGCTGCACGCGGTGATTCCGGAGGCGGTGCTTCAGTTGGCCGTCGGCGGGCCCAAGGTGCTCAAGGGGCAGTTGGCCAAGCTGCATCGCATGTCCACGGCGGAGAACGTCACGCTTCAGGTGTTGGCCGCCGACCGCAGCGGCTACGGCGGCGCGGCCAGCAACTTCATGACGCTGCACTTCGAAGACCCGGAGCAGGACCCTCCGTTGGGCTGCTTCGACGGTCCGCTGGGCGGCTATATGATCAGCGACGAAGGCGATGTGGCGACGTTGGTGGCGATGTTCGACGATCTGAGCCAGATGGCCCTTTCGCCGGAGGACTCCACGGAGCTGCTCGCCAAGGCCCTTGCCGAGCAACCTGGATAAGGCACCCCTCCCATGACCGAAGCGCCCCACTCCCCCTGGCGGACCTCCTCCTACAGCAACGCGGGAGGCAACTGCGTGCAGGTGGCGGAACTGGCGGACGGCACCATCGCCATCCGCGACAGCAAAACACCCCACACCGCCACCCTCCACTTCCCCCGCACCCAACTCACCACCTGGCTACACACCCTCAAGCACGGGTAGCCAGGTTGCCATGGAACGGCCAACCAACTCCCCCTGGCGGACCTCCTCCTACAGCGACGCCGGCGGCAACTGCGTACAGGTGGCCGAGCTGACGGACGGCACCATCGCCATCCGCGACAGCAAAACACCCCACACCGCCACCCTCCACTTCCCCCGCACCCACCTTCACATCTGGCTGGAAACCCTCAAGCGGGCCTGAACGCCAGCGGATCGAGACGAGGCCCCGGCCCGGGCGCACCACGTGCCCGACCGGGGCCTCTCGCTGCCGTCGACCGGACCATGTCATGCCGGGAGTTGGCCGGTTCGGCCCCTTGTGAGACGGTCTGCGCGATGCCACCCGTTGACTCCGCTTGATTACTCTGCGTAACCTCTCCTCGTAAGGCGCTCGTTCCTCACGAGGAGGGGTCGTGGCACGTCCGTCTGACTGGTCCCCGGTGGACATGGACCGGGACCCGACGCCTGGGGACCCGGACGAGGTTCGAGAACTCGCCGATGACTTGCAGGAGTTCGCCGACGACGTCGGCGAGGCGCTCGGCAAGATCCGCAGCATGGCCTCCGAGCGCGCCATCCTCGACTGGGCGGGGCTCTCGGCGGACACCTTCCGCGCCGAGTTCGAGGGCGTTCCGGAGAACCTGACCAAGCTGGAGGACTCCTACAGCCTGTGTTCCCAGGCGCTCCAGACCTACTGGCCCAAGCTCCAGACCGCGCAGGGCATGGCGGACCGGGCGCTGGATCGGGCCATTTCCGCGCAGGCGGATCTGGCGAGCGCCCAGGCCGCGTTGGGCGACGCCGAGGACTGGGTGGGCCGGGCCGGCGACGAGGCCGAGCGGTTGCAACGCGAGGGCGAGCGGGACAACGTCGAGCCGCCGGACGAGGCCGATGTCCGCGCGGCGGCCCGGGACCAGCAGGCCGCCGAGGCGGCGGCAGGCGCCGCGCAGTCCCGGGTCAACGACGCCGAGGAACGCCTCGCCGCCGCCCGCCAACTCGCCCAGGAAGCCCAGGAGATGCGGGAGGAGGCCGCGCGCAGCTGCGCCCAGGGCATCGACGAGGCGTCCGACGCCGGCATCCAGAACAAGAAGTGGTGGGAAAAGCTCATCGAGTGGCTGAGCGACGCCTGGGACGTGCTCGTCGAGATCTGCAAGGTGATCGTCGCGGTCCTGGGCATCGTCGCCCTGATCATCGGCGGCCCGCTCGCCTGGGTCGTCCTCGCCGCCGCCGTGGTCGTGTTGGCCGACACACTGATCAAGTTCGTTCAGGGCCGGGCAAGTCTGCTCGATGTCGCGTTTGCGGCACTCGACTGCATCCCAGGGATGCGCGGGCTGACCACCCTGGGCGGACTGGCGCGCGGCCTGCGCGGCGGGCTCAACGCGGCGCGCACCGGGCTGCGCGGCATCTCCGGCGGCCTGCGCGGCATCGGCACCAGCCTCTCGCGCGGCGCGGCCAACCTGCGGGGCAACGCGGTGGAGTTGCTCAACCGGTTCACCTGCGGCGACCCGGTGGACGTGGTCAGCGGCGACGTGGTGATGCTGATCAGGGACGTCGAGTTGCCGGGCACGCTGCCGCTGGAGGTCGAGCGTTCCCATGTCTCGTCCTACCGCTGCGGGCGCTGGTTCGGGCCGTCCTGGTCCTCGACGTTCGACCAGCGGCTTGAGGTCGAGGCGGACGGCGTGCGGTACGCGGCGCCCGACGGCGTGGTGCTGGGCTATCCGGTGCCCGAGCCGGGCGTGCCCACGCTGCCGAAGGAGGGCCCGCGCTGGCCGTTGACCTGGGACGGGACGCCCGAAGGCGAGATGGTGATCGACGTCCCCGAGGAGTTGCGGTCGTTGGTGTTCCGGCCGGGCGGCGGGCCGGCCTGGCAGGGGATGTTCGAGACGCTGATCCTGCCGATCGCCGAGGTGGTGGCGCGCGACGGGACGCGGATCACGTTCGAGTACGGGCCCGAGGGCGCGCCCACCGGGGTGCGGCACAGCGGCGGCTACCACCTCGCCGTGGAGACCGAGGAGCACCGGATCACCGCGCTCCGCGCGCCGGCGACCGGCGAGACCCTGACGCGCTACGGCTACGACCCGATGGGCCGGCTGGTCGAGGTGGTCAACTCATCCGACCTGCCGCTGCGGATGAGCTATGACGGCGCCGGCCGCATCGCGAGCTGGGCGGACCGCAGCGGCAGCCACTACGCCTACACCTATGACGAGGAGGGGCGCTGCGAACGGGCCGAGGGCTCGGACGGGTTCCTTTCGGCCACGCTCCGCCACAACCGCGAGGAGCGGGTGACCGTCGCGCTGGACTCGCTGGGCCACCCGACCGAGTACCGGTACAACGAGCGCGGCCAGGTGGTCGCCGTGACCGACCCGCTGGGCGGCACCACGCTCAGCGAGTGGGACCGCTACGACCGACTCCTCGCCCGCACCGACCCGTTGGGCCGCACCACCCGCTACGGCTACGACGACGAGGGCAACCTGACCTCGGTGGAGCGGCCGGACGGCAGCACCGTCACCGCCGAGTACGCGGGGCCGCGCCGGCCGGCGGTGGTGACCAATCCGGACGGCACCCGGCACGAGCACCGCTATGACGCGTTCGGGCGGCTGACCGCCAGCACCAACCCGCTGGGAGCGACCGAGCGCTATGTCTGGGACGAGCGGGGCGGGTTGCGGGAGGTGGTGGACGCCGGCGGCGGCCGGCACCGGGTGCGGTGCGACGCCACGGGGCAGCCGGTCGAGGTCACCGACCCGCTCGGCGGCACGATCCGCTACCGCTACGACCCGCTGGGCCAGCTGGTGGAGGTGGTCGATCCGGTCGGCGGGCGGACGGTGTTGAGCTGGACACCCGAGCGCCGGCTCGGCTCCCGTACCCACCCCGGCGGCGAGACGGAGCGCTGGGAGTACGACCCGGACGGGAACCTGCTGGCCCACACGGACGCGGCGGGCAGGGTCAGCCGGCACGAGGTCGGCTCGTTCGGCCGGGTCACGGCGCGGATCGACCCGGACGGCGGGCGGCGGGAGTTCGTCCACGACACCGAGCTGCGGGTCACCGAGATCATCGACGGGGCCGGTCTCGCCTGGCACTACACCTATGACGCGGCCGGGAACCTGGTGCGCGAGACCGATGTCAACGGCCGCTCGGTGCGGTACGCCTGGGACGCCGCCGGGCAGTTGACGGAGCGGGTCAACGGCGCCGGCGAGGCGGTCGGCTACCGCCACGACCGGCTGGGCAACATGGTCGAACGGACCGGCCCCGGCGTCGCCGCCACCTTCGCCTACGACCCGATGGGCCGGATCGTGGCGGCGCGCAACGCCACCGCCGAGCTGGTGCTGACCCGCGACGCGCTGGGCCGGCTGGTCGAGGAGACCACCAACGGGCGGACGCTGCGCCTCGGTTGGGACGCCGCCGGGCGCCGGACGCGGCGCGAGACGCCGTCCGGCGCGGTCAGCGTCTGGACGCACGACGAGGCCGACCGGCCGACGTCGCTCAGGCTGGACGGGCACGACCTCGCGTTCGGCTACGACCCGGCGGCCCGGCCCACCACGCTGGCCAGCCCGCTCGGCCCGGTGTGGGAGCAGGCGTGGAGCGCCGACCACCAGCTGACCGAGCAGCGGTTCGCCGGCGGGCGCCGCGCCTGGGAGTACCGGGGCGACGGGGTGCCCACCGCGCTGCGCCAACCGGACGGCGAGGAACGGCACTTCGACGTCGACGGCAGCGGGCGGGTGCACGCCGTGCGGGACGCCGGGGGCGCCGCCCTGGAGTCCTACGCCTGGGACGCCTCCGGGAACGTCACCGACGCGGCCGCCGCCCCGCGCGAGGTGCGCGGCACGCTGCTGCTGCGGCAGGGCGCGTTCGGCCATGTCCACGACGCCGAGGGGCGGGTGGTCGAACGGGTCCGGCACGCCGCCGACGGCGCGGTCGAGGTCTGGCGGCACGCGTGGAACGCGGAGAACCAGCTCACCGAGCTGACCACCCCGGACGGCACCCGCTGGGTCTATGGCTACGACCCGTTCGGCCGGCGGATCAGCAAGCGGCGGCTGGCCGGGGACGGCAGCGAGGCCGAACGCGTCGAGTATGTCTGGGACGACGCCGTGCTGGCCGAGCAACGGATCGTCGTGGACGGGCGGGCGGGGAGCGCGGGGCTGGCGAAGGGCGAGGGGCCCGTGCCGGGCGGGGAGCGGGTCACCACCTGGGAGTGGGGGCCGGACGGGCAGCGGCCGGTCGCCCAGCTGGACCGGATCGCGCCGCCGCAGGGCGAGTTCGCGCGGCGCGAGGCCAACCCAGACGGGGTCGACCCGCGCCTGCTCGGCCAGCGCGAGGTGGACGAGCGGTTTCACGCCATCGTCAGCGACCTGGTGGGCACCCCGACGGAGTTGCTGGCCCAGGACGGCACGGTCGCCTGGCGCGCGCCCCGGGCCACGCTCTGGGGGCTTCCGGTGGCCGAGCCGACCGGCGAGCCGGCCCTGGACTGCCCGCTGCGCTTCCCCGGTCAACTGTTCGACGCCGAGAGCGGGTTGCACTACAACGTCCACCGCTACTACGACCCGGCCACCGCCCGCTATCTCACCCCGGACCCGCTGGGCCTGGTGCCGGGGCCGCACCACTTCGGCTATGTGCCCAACCCGCTGATCTGGCTGGACCCGTTGGGCCTGGCCGGCGGCATCGCCTATGTCCTCAAGGGCCGCGCCGGCATCCGCCGGGCCGAGGCCGACCTGCGGGCCAGCGGCTACAGCGTGGTCGCCAAGGAGGTGCGCATCCAGGCCAACGGCGCGCCCGGCGTCAACGCCTTCGTCGACATCGTGGCCCGCAACCCCCAGGGCCAGCTCGTGCTGATCGAGGTGAAGAACGGCGCCCGCGCCCCGTTCACCCGCAACCAGCGCATCGTCTACCCGCGCCTGCCGCAGGCCGGCGGTACGGTGATGAGCGACCGGCTGGCCGCCGTCGGCGTGCCCAACGGCACGCCGATCCCCGTGGGCACCAGCGTGGGGGTCATCCGATATCCATAGCCACATCCAAGGGACCTGATGAGCCTCTCCGACGACTTCAACGCACGGTTCGCCGAGGTCTTCGCGCCGCTGGGCTTCCGGAAGCGGGCCAGGGGCTACTTCTTCCGCAAGGTCGAGCCCGGGGTGCAGGCCGGGCTCTTCATGCCGCTGAGCCATGACGTCGAGACCGGGGAAAGCGGGGTGATCCCCAGCGTCGGGGTGCGCCACGACCCGGTGGAGCTGCTGCTGAAGAAGTACTTCCTCGACAAGCAGTTCGCCAAGTCCACCAACCTGACGCTGGCCGCCCCGCTCTACGCGCCCGAGCCCGGCGCGCAGACGGTCTGGTACATGGGGAACGCGGCGGATGTCGCGCGGACCGTGGACGAGTTCGTCTCGCTCTACGAGCAGCGCGGGGTGCCGTTCGTCGAACGGTACGCGGACCCGTTGGAGGTCTGCCGCACCCTCCGCGCGGACCTGGAGTGGGACGGCGGGCCGCGTTCCGCCGCCGGGCTAGTGCTGGCGGCGCTGCACGACCCGGCGGGCGGGGGCGCGGAGTTGGCGGCGGACGCCGTCAAGGCGCTGGGCGCCGGCGCGGTGCCCAGGGGCGAGCGGCTGGCCGGCCTGCTGCTGGCGCTGGCCGAGGAGACCGAGCTGGAGCTGACGGCCGAGCAGGCGGCTTCGCTGCGCGCGCTGGCGGGTCGGTCTTGAGGGTGCCGCGCCGGGGCGCGATGCCCGTCGTCGCCGGCGCGCTGGCGATGCTGTGCGCGCTGGCCGCATGCTCGGGCGGCGCGGAGCCGGTCGCCGAGTCGCGGCCGGAGGCCACCTCGTCGGCGACGGAGGAGCCGCCGGCCGAGGAGCCCGGGGCGGCGGAGGAGTTCGACGCGCTGGAGGGCGAGTTCGACGCCCTGCTGGGCGTCTACGCGGTGGACACCGGCACCGGACGGGAGGTCGCGCACCGGGCGGACGAGCGGTTCGCCTACGCGTCCACCTTCAAGGCCCTGCTGGTGGGCGCGGTGCTGGACGAGCACGGGGCGAACGGCCTCGACGAGGTGATCAGCTACACCGCCGACGACCTGCTCGACAACTCGCCGGTGACGGAGAACTTCGTCGACGCGGGCATGAGCCTGCGCGAGCTGTGCGCGGCGGCCCTCTGGTACAGCGACAACGCGGCGGCCAACCTGCTCCTCGACGTCGTGGGCGGGCCCGGGGCGCTGGAGGCGTGGCTGCGTCAACTCGGCGATGACACCACGCGGATGGACCGCTGGGAGCCCGACCTCAGCGAGGGAACCCCGGGCGACGACCGGGACACCAGCACGCCGCGTGCGCTCGCCGCCGACCTGCGCGCCCTGCTCCTGGGCGACGGGCCGGAGGAGGCGCTGGAGGACGCGCTGGGTGACGCCGAACGGGCGCTGCTGCGCCAGTGGATGGAGACCAACACCACGGGCGAGACGCTGGTTCGGGCCGGCGTCCCGGCCGAGTGGACGGTGGCGGACAAGAGCGGGACGGCCGGCTATGGCGGGCGCAACAACATCGCCGTGCTCTGGCCGGACGACGGCGGCGAGCCGATCGTGCTCGCCGTGATGTCCCGCCGCGACCAGCAGGGCGCCGAACGCGACGACGCGCTGATCGCCCGGGCCGCGACCGTGGCCGTCGAGTCGCTGGGCCGCTGACCCGGAAGCGGCGGGCTCGGCGGGCGGGGGCTCAGCAGGTGGCGCGCCAGGCGTCCAGCTCCCAGTTCTTGGCGAGCGAACTGAGCCCCAGCGGCGTCGTCTCGGGGCAGAACTCCTCGGGCGCCAGCTCGTACTCCACGTGGAAGACCGGCTTGTCGGCCTCGATGAACGGGGTCAGCAGCCCGCACTCGCCGTGGGCGGCGCACTCCTCGTTGACGGCGAAGTCGAACTCCCCGACCAGCTGCGGGATCTGGTCCAGGTCGTTCTTCAACCCGACGGCCAGGCCGCGTTCGTGGGCCAGCTCGGCGACCATCCGGTTGAACGCCAGCTGGTCGTCTGCGGTCAGGGGGAAGCCGGTGTTGTTCTGGTAGCCGTCGAGGAGGTCGGGCTCCACCGCGTCGAAGCCCTTGGCCGCGCAGCGGTCGAAGCGTTCCGCCAGCAGCGGGCGGAGGGCGTCCAGCGCGCGGATGTCCAGCCAGCGTTCGCCGGGCCAGCCGTTGCCCTCGCCCAGCAGCTCCTCGGGGAAGGCGTCGGCGTCGGGGCGGAAGTCCTCCCAGGCGCCGGCGTTGACATAGCAGATCACCTTCACGTCCCGGTCGTGGAGCGCGGCGACGTCCTCGGCCGTGGCCTCGAAGGCGTCGATGTCGTAGACGTCGACGGGGAGTTCGAGGTCGAGGTCGCCGGTGAGCTGCCACTGCCAGTCCAGCCCGGCGGTCGGCCGCCACCACCCCGCCGGCTCCCCGTCGGGCTCCCCCTCGGCCCCGGCCCGCTCACCACCGCCCGAAGCGCCGCCGCCCGAAGCGCCGCCGTCCGGGCCGCCGCCGTTCGAAGCCGCGTCGTCCGAGGGGCCCGAGCGGTCCGAGGAGGAGCAGGCGGCGAGCGGCAGAGCGGTGAGCAGGGCGGCGAGGAGGGCGGCGGCGAGCGGGGCGCGGCTCAGTCGAACCATCGGGCGGTCTCCAACTCGGCCGCCCGCTCCGGGTCCTCCAGCAGCGCCGCCAGCTCGAAGCGGCGCGGCCACTGCCCGGTGGCCCAGGCCAGCCCGGCGGCCAGCCCCTCGAAGGTGGCGGCGTGCAACACCCCCTCCGGGGTGAGCCGCCAGTCCACCTCCCGGCCGTCGATCACCAGGCCGTCCTCGTGCTCCCGGTACTCCGTCGGCGTCTCCTCGCCCAGCAACTCCCGCGCGCTGGCCGGCACCTCGCGCACCTCCCCGTCCGAGGGCGGAACGGCCGGCAGCGCCGCGCTCAGCGGCCGCACGTCCAGCACGGCCGCCAGGTCCCCGGCCAGCTCAGGCGGCACCGGCAGCAGCGCCCGGCCGTCGGCCAGCGGCAGCAGGTCGGGCGCGTCGGCCACCAGCGTCTCGCCCGCGTCCACCACGCGCACCTCGCCGTCCACCACGGCCCGCAGCGCGTCGGGCAGCGTGACCTCCTCCGGGTCCAGCTCGGCCAACAGCCCGTAGAGGCCGTGGAGTTGCCAGGCCGAGACGGTCAGCTCCGGGTCGGCCAGCCGGGCCAACAACTCGGCGGCGCCGCCCGGTTCGGCGAGCAGCGCGGCAGCCGTGGTCCGCACGCCGAGCGCGCGCAGCACCTCGTCGTCGGCCTGCGCGGTGTCCGCGTCCTCGTACAGGCCGGCCAGCAGCGGATCGCCGCCGGCCGAGCGCAGCCCGGCGGGCCGGCGGCCGTCCAACACCGGCGCGCCGCGCAGCCACCACGCGGTGTAGGAACGGGCGGATCGCACCGTGCCGTCCGGCATCCGCACCCGGACCCGCCCCGTGAGCGCCTCCCGCAGCGGGGAGCGGCCCAGCAGTTCCAGCACCAGCGGCCAGCGGTCGTCGTCCACCAGCTCCAGGTCCCGCACGGCCAGCACCTCGGCGGCGACCGGCGGCAGCGGCGCGTCCGGGAGCGCGTCCAGCACGTCCTCGCACCAGACGTCGACCGAGTCCAGCAGGCCGATGTCGTCCGGCTCGGCGTAGGGCCCGTCGCGCGGCTCCAACTCGTCCGGTTCCAGCACCACATCGGCCGCCCTGACCAGCACGAAGTCCGCCTGCACGCCGACGGCGGTCAGCACCCGTTCGCCCCACTGCTCGGCCAGGTCGGCGTCGCAGGCGGCCAACTCGTCGGCCCTGATGACCTGTTGGAAGAGGCTGCCGGGATAGACCAGCTCGCCGGCCGGGGTCAGCTCGCCCGTCTCGTCGGGCAGCGCCAGCGCCGCCAGCCAGGGCTCGTCGCCGGGGCCGAGGTCCGCCTCGCGGACCAACGCCAGGACGGTGGCGGCCAGTTCGGCGGCCGGCAGGGCGTCCTCGTCCCAGACCTCCAGGTCGGCCGAGGCCGCCACCGCGTGCCGCACCTGCGACGTGTCCAGCACCGCGCGGGGCGTCGCGGGCGCCGCGCCCAGCTTCTCCAGCAGCGGGTGGGCGGCCTCCGGGTGCGCCACCTTGAGGCCGAGCCGCCCCAACTCGGCCGGCTCGGTGCCGACGGTGGGCAGCAGCACCCGCATCGGGCCGATCGTGGTGCGGCCGTCGGCCAGCGGCACCGGCAGACCGGTCAACAGGTCAGGATCGACGCCGGCCAGCGAGTCGTAGAACCGCCACCACCAGCCGGGCGGGCGCTCCACGCCGGCCAGCCGCTCGATGACCTCGCCCAGCGAGACCCGCTCGACCTCCAACACCCGCAGCTCGGCGCGGCGTTCCAGGCCGGCGGGGAGCAGCCCGGGGAACAGCTCGGAGAGCACGGCGACCGTCTCGGCGCCGGCCCGCTCCACCAGCTCGGCCTCGGTGGGGCGCAGCGCCACCGGCGGCTCGTGCTCCGCCGGCTCCTCGCCCGCCACCGGCTCCAGCGGCTCCGGCGGGGCCGCGCCGGCCGCGGCGCTCGGCAGGAACGCCGTGCCGGGCAGCAGCTCCAGCACCAACTCCCGGAGCCTGCCGTCCAGTTCGCCACGGCCCAGCGGCCCGGGCACCAGCGTCAGGATCTCGGGCGTGACCGGCCGCCAGTCGGCGAGCAGCGCCGCATACGCCTCGGCGGCGCGGCGCAGCAGGAAGTCCGTCAGCGGCCCTGGCGCCACATGGCGGCGGGTCGGCTCCAGCGGGAAGCTGCCGATCAGCAGCGCCGGCAGGCCCAACGTGTCGTCGGTCGGGGTGGGGGCGTGCAGCACGGGCGCGCTGACCGGCGGCGCGGGCGCCCCCTCGGCGTCCACCGGAACGGCCCAGCTCAGCGACCAGTTGCGGCGCTCGCGTTCCTCCAGGGGCCGGTCGGCCAGCAGCGCCTCTTCGGCCTCGCCGGCGAGGGAGGAGACCCGCCAGCGGGTGGAACGCACCGCGCTGCCGGCCGGGCCCGGCTCCTCGGTGATCTGCGTGTAGGGGCCGAACTGCCGCCGGGCCAGCGCCCGTTGACCCGTCGGGGTGTCGAGGACCACCTCGCTCAGCCCGGGCAGCGCCAGCAGCAGCGTGTCGTCCACGGCGGCCAGCAGCCGGTCGGCCAGGTCCTCGGCGGCCGCGTCGCGCAGCGGCAGGGTGATCACCGTGTCGCAGCCGTCGGGAACGTCGGCCCCGGCGAGCGGCAGCGGCAGCCGGAGCAGCGGGACGGCGTGCCGTTCGCCCGCCCGTCGCTCCAACTCGGCCAGCAGCTCGGGGTGTTCTTCCCCGGCGGCGCGGGCCAGCTCGGTCGCCTCGGCGAGCGACCAGCGCACGCCGCCGCCGGCGCCGGCGATCTCCGGCCGGTCGCTGACGGCGAGGACGGCGGCGAAGCCGACGCCGAACCGGCCGACGCCCGCGCCGCCACGCTTGGCCGAGGCGCGGAGCGTGGCCAGCGACTCGACGCCGGCGGCGTCCAGCGGGGCGCCGGTGTTGGCGGCTGTGAGCACCCCGTCGCGCAGGGTCAGCCGCAACCGGCCGGGGCGGCCGGCGCGTTGGGCGGCGTCGGCCGCGTTCTGCGCCAACTCGACGACCAGCCGGTCCCGGTACCCGCCGCGCGCGAGGTCCTCCTCGGCGTTGGCGTCCTCCCGGAACCTGGCCGGCGAGTCCCGCCAGGCGCGCAGGACACGGTGCCGCAGCCGCTCGGTGTTGAACGGGTCGGGCAGGCCGGAGTACGGGTCAACCGCGTGGTCGGTGGTCACGCCACCGACACTATCGCCGTCCACTGACGATGACGCCCCGGACCGGGCCTCCTCCGGGCCGGCAACGGGACCATGGAACGGGCAGGCGCCGGGGCCATGGAACGGGCAGGCGCCGGGCGGGGGCGGGACTGTCGGTGGCGGGTGTTACGTTCGGGGTCCTGTGACCGAGATATCCACTCTGTTCCTGCTGTCCGGTGCGGTGTTCGTGGGTTCGGCCCTCCAGAGCGGCATCGGGCTGGGCCTGGGGCTGCTGGGCGCGCCGGCGTTGGCCCTGCTCGAACCGTCGCTGCTGCCCGGCGGGTTGCTGATCACCTCGCTGGTGCTGCCGGTGCTCGGCGTGGTCAGCGAGTGGCGGCAGGTGGACTGGCGCGGGCTGGCGTGGGCGCTGCCGGCCCGGGTGCCGGGGGCGTTGCTCGGGGCGTGGCTGGTCGGGCGGCTGGCGCCGGGCGCGTTGGCCGGCGCGGTGGGCGTGATGGTGCTGCTGGCGGTGGCCGCCTCGCTCTCGCGCGCGCGGTTGGCCATCGGCCCCTGGTCGTTGGCGGGCGCCGGCGCGCTGTCCGGGATCACGGGCACGGCGACATCGATCGGCGGCCCGCCGATGGCGCTGCTCTACCAGCACGAGCCGCCGGCCAGGGTGCGGGCGACGCTGGCGGCGTTCTTCCTGCTGGGCGGGGCGATCTCGCTCGGCGCGCTGATCGCCGCCGGGGAGTTGGGCGGGCGTCAGGTCGGGTACGGGCTGGCGGCCACGCCGCTGGTGGTGGCCGGCTTTCTGGCCGGCCGCGCGTCGCGGGAGCGGACCGACGCGCGGGTGCTGCGCGCGGTGCTGCTGGCGGTGGTGGGCGCGGCGGGCGTCGGGCTGGTCGTCCGCGCGCTGCTCGCGTGACGGGCCGGCGTACGGGGCCGGCCCGGTCACCGGATGAACGGGCGCCGCCGGCCCGCCAGGTGACCGCGCCGGCCACGCCGGGCCGGGGCGGCTACAGCGGGTCGGTGCCCAGGTCGTCGATCACGGGCGGCGGCGGGGCCTGGTGCTTCGGCGACTCGGCCGCCTCCGAGTGCGCGCCGCAGCCGTAGGCGAGGGAGACCACCCGGCCGTCCGCCGGGGAGAACTCGTTGCCGCACACCCCGAACGCCTGCCGCAGGCTCCCCGCCAGCGGCACCAGGAAGCCACAGCTCACACACGAGGCCGGCGCCGCCTGCGCCATCGGGGACTCCGCGCCGAACTCCTCGTCCCAGCGTTCGGCCGCCTCCCGCAGGCCCTGGAGGGACAGCACCCGGTTCCGGCCGAGGAACAGGTCGGTGGCGACGTCCCGCACCGTGCCGCGCTCGGGCCGTTCCGCCTCCTCGGCGAGCGGCGAGTTGGGCGGCGGCGCGTCCTCGGCGAGGAAGCCGGGCTCCAGGCGCGGGTCGTCCTCCTCCGCCGGCAGCAGGTCGCCGGGGCCCAGGTCGCCGGGGCGGAGCCGTTCGCTCCACGGCACCCAGTCCGGGGCGAGCAGCGCCTCGGGGCCCGGGGTGAGGGCCACCTCGTCGACCGTCACATAGCGGGCGCGCGAGGCGCGGGCCACGGTGACGCCCCAGCGCCAGCCGGAGTAGCCAGGCACCTCGCTGGCGAAGAAGTGTGTCACCAGCCGCTCGCCCTCGGCCACCATCCCCAGATGCTCGCCCAGCCGGTGCGGGTGCGCCGCCTGTGCCGCCGCGTCGCGGGCCAGCTCCACCGCCTCGGCGCACAGCCGGTCGGGCGTCCGGCTTCGCATCCCAGCACTCACAGGCAACTCTCCTACCGCGTTGTTCGGGCGGGCGCCTCGCGGCGAACGGAGCGGACGGAGCGGACACCGGGACCGCTGCGACGTCGCGCACTCACTTCAGGCCAGGCGCACCGTCGGCCACGCTATCGCACGGGGTGGGCGAGGTGCGCACGGGTTCTGCCGGGGCCGGGCGCACGTCGGTCCCGGACCGCCCGGCGGGTTCACCCCGGACCGCCCGGCACGTTCGCCGGGACCGCCCGGCACGTTCGCCCCGGACCGTCCGGCGCCTTCGCGCGGACCGGGCGGGCACGGAGGGGACCGTGCGGCGACCGGGGCTGGTCCGGCTTGGGGAAAGCCCGTAAAGCCCGGACGGATCAAAGGAGTCAGGGGCCCCGGTGGCCGTACGCTAACGGTTGTGGCTGCTGGCGGTCGGTTGGACACGGGAACCGAGCACCGCGCCGGGGTGATCGTGCGCACCGGCCGGGCGCTGGGGCGCGCGCTCCTGGCCGTGCCACGCGCCGTGACGCGCCGGGTGCGGCGCGCGACGCACGCGCACGGCGCCGGCGAGTCGGGGATGGCGAAGCTGATCGAGCTGCACGCCGTGCACTCGGCCGGCGACATGCTGATCACCTTCGCGCTCGCCTCCACCATCTTCTTCTCCGTGCCGACGGACGAGGCGCGCGGCCGGGTGGCGCTCTATCTGGCCGTCACCATGGCCCCGTTCATCCTGCTGGCGCCGGTGATCGGGCCGCTGCTCGACCGGCTGCCGCACGGGCGGCGCGCGGCGATGGCCGGCGCGCTGCTGGCGCGCGGGATGCTGGCGCTGGTGATCGCGAGCGCCGTGGTCACCGGCGGCCTGGAGCTGTATCCGGCGGCGCTCGGCGTGATGGTCTGTTCGAAGGCGTACAACATCGTGCGGGCCGCCGTGGTGCCCCGGCTGCTGCCGCCGCGCGTCTCGCTGGTGAAGGCCAACGCGCGGATCACGCTGACCGGGCTGATCTCGGCCGGCGCGATGGCGCCCGTCGGGCTGGCGCTCAACGCGATCGGCGAACGGTGGCCGCTCTACGCCGCCTGCGCCATCACGGTCACCGGCGCGCTGATGTCGTTCCGGCTGCCCGGCCGGGTCGACCTCGCCAAGGGCGAGCGGACCGCGCACCTGGCCGAGCTGGCCGACATGCGCTCGGGTCGGGGCGGCAACGAGGGGCAGCGGTCCGGGTTCCTGCCGAGGGTCGGCGACTCCCCGGTGATCAAGGCGCTGCTGGCCAACTCCGCGCTGCGCGCGCTCTCCGGCTTCCTCCTCTTCTTCATGGCGTTCCTGCTGCGCGGCGAGCCGCTGCCCGGCCTGGGCGCCGCGCTCTCCCTCGGCCTGGTGGGCGTCGCCGCCGGGGTGGGCAACGGGATGGGCAACCTGCTGGGCAACTGGCTGCGGGAACGTTCCCCCGAGCTGATCCTGCTGGCGGTGCTGACGGTCGCGGTGACCACCACGGTCGCGGCGACGGTCAGCTATCTCGCGGTGACGGTGATCGCGGTGTGCGCGGCGGCCGGGATCTGTCAGGCGTTGGGCAAGCTGGCGCTGGACGCGCTGATCCAGCGGGACGTGCCGGAGGTGGTGCGGACCTCGGCGTTCGCCCGCTCCGAGACCACCCTCCAGATGTCCTGGGTGCTGGGCGGCGCGATCGGGATCTCGCTGCCGCTGATCGGGCCGCTGGGCATGGGCGTGGCGGCGGCGCTGGTCCTGGTCGGCGCCGGGCTGAGCGTGCGGGGCCTGCTCGCGACGGCCCGACGCGGCTCGCCGCACCCGCGCGTCAGGTGACCGGTATCGGCCGGTAATCTGCGGTGCATGACCGCTACCGCCAGGAACCGGGGCCGCCGGGCCATTCGTACGACGCTCGCCATCGGCACCGTTTCGCTGGGCGTCCTCGTGCTGTCCGCGTGCGAGAAGCCGTCGCCCAACGCGCACTTCACGCTGGAGAGCAGCAGCAAGACGCGGGAGACCGCCAGCGACTGCTACGGGCACGGCGAGGCGCTGGGCGCGCAGCGGGCGTTGGAGTGCCTGTCCAGCGAGGACAACCGCGCCACGTTCTCCAGCACGCCGGGCGACACCTTCCGGATCGGGGTCGACACCGAGATCGCCGAGGAGGGCTGGCTGCTGTTCGTCAACGACCAGCTCTACCGCGCCGAGCCGTTCACCGGCACCTACCGGAGCTTCCCCAGCGACCAGCTCTTCCAGATGGTGCAGCAGCAGGCGGAGCCCGGCTCGCCGCCGGTCGCCGAGGACCTGCGGCTGAGCGTGGCGCAGGTCCGCGAGGACTACGACATCGAGACGATCTGGGCGTCGCAGTCGGAGGAGGAGTTCCAGGAGAACCTCTTCGGCAGCGTCGAGGGTGTCTGGAACGCGACGCTCACCCCGGGCGACTGAGCGCGCGAGCGCGTCAACCGATGAGCCGCAGACGCACGTTGGTGGTGACGGCCGTGCCCGCCGAGCGGGACGCGGTAACGCTGGCGACGGGCGCGCCGCCCGACCCGTTCACCCTGCCCGCCGGGTTGACGCTGCACCGGGGGCCGGCGTGGGACGCGGTGGCCGTGGGCGTGGGCCCGGCCGCTGCCGCCGCCGGCACGGCGACGGTGCTGGCCGTGGCGCCCGGGCGGTACGACCTGGTGGTGGCGGCCGGCATCGGCGGTGGGTTCGCGCCGGTGGCGGCGGTGGGCGACGCGGTGGTGGGCTCGGCGCTGGTCGCCGCCGACCTGGGCGCCGAGGGGCCCGACGGCTTCATCGACCTGGCGGAACTGGGCTTCGGCCAGGTCAGCCACCGGCCGCCGGCGGAGCTGGCGGAGGCGGTGGCCGACGCGACGGGCGCGGTGCTGGGGCCGGTGTTGACGGTGGCCACGGCGACGGGCACGGCCGAGCGGGCCGCCGCGCTGGCCGCCCGGCATCCGGGCGCGGCGGCCGAGGCGATGGAGGGGCATGGCGTGGCGACGGCCGCCGCCGCGCACCGGCTGGCGGTGCTGGAGGTCCGCACCGTGTCGAACCCGGTCGGGCCACGGGACCGCGCGGCCTGGCGCATCCCGGCCGCCCTCCAGGCGCTGACCGACGCGTTCGCCGCGCTGGGCCCTGCGGTCGAGACCTGGCGGCAGAAGCATCACGAGGAGGCTGACACACCATGAGCACCACGGCCGAACCGCCGCTCTCCCTGACCTACTCCCCCTGCCCCAACGACACGTTCGTCTTCCACGCCTGGACGCACGGGCTGCTGCCCGGGACGCCGCCGGTCACCGTGGACTACGCGGACATCGACATCACCAACGGCCGGGCGGAGCGCGGCGAGGGCGACCTGCTGAAGGTCTCCTACGCGGTGCTGCCCTGGGTGTGGGAGGAGTACGCGCTGTTGCCGTGCGGCGGGGCGTTGGGCCGGGGCTGCGGCCCGCTGGTGCTGACGGCCGACGGCGGCGCGGCCTCGCCGGCCGAGCTGGCGGGCCGGACGGTGGCGGTGCCCAGCGAACGGTCGACGGCCTACCTGCTGTTCCGGCTCTGGGCCGGGGAGCTGGTGCCGGGCGGCGTCGGCGAGGTGCGGGTGCTGCCGTTCGCCGAGATCATGCCGGCGGTGCGGGACGGCCGGGTGGACGCCGGGCTGGTGATCCACGAGGCGCGCTTCACCTACCAGACCTACGGGCTGCGGCAGTTGGCCGACCTGGGCGAGTACTGGGAGTCCAGCACCGGGCACCCGATCCCGCTGGGCGCGATCGTCGCGCGGCGCTCGCTGGGCGAGGAGCGGCTGGCGGCCGTCACCGAGGCGATCCGCGCCTCGGTGCGGCACGCGTGGGCCGACCCGGCGGCCAGCCGGGAGCATGTGCTGGCGCACGCACAGGAGATGGACCCGGCGGTGGCCGACGCCCATATCGGGCTGTATGTCAACGAGTTCACCGAGGACCTGGGCCCGGCCGGCTATGCCGCGATCGACGCGCTGCTCGGCCGCGCGGCGACGGCGGGCCTGGTGCCGGCCACGGGCCGGCTGACGCCGGTGAGTTGACGGCCTGGGTGGTCGCCCGCCGGCCGGTTGATGGCGGCCGGTTGATGGCGGGCGGTTGATGGCGGGCGGGCGGCGCGGTGCTGGGGCTGGGGGCTGGGGCCGGGCGGCGGGCCGGGGAGGACGACGCCCGGCCCGGGGGCCTCAGACGTCCAACTGGTCCGCGACCGCGCGCAACATCCCCGCGATCTTGCGCCCGCTGGCGCGCTCCGGGTACCGGCCGCGCTCCAACTGCTGGGAGACGCCGTCGAGCAGCGTCGTCAGGTCCTGCACGATGGACGCCAACTCGTCGGGCTTGCGCCGCTGCGCGGCCGCCACCGAGGGCACCGGGTCCAACAGGACGACGGAGAGCGCCTGGTCGCCGCGCTGGCCGGCGACGACGCCGAACTCGACGCGCTGGCCCGGCTTGAGCACGTCCAGTCCGGCGGGCAACGCGGAGGAGTGCACAAAGACGTCGCCGCCGTCATCACGGGAAAGGAAGCCGAAGCCCTTCTCGCTGTTGAACCACTTGACCTTGCCGGTAGGCACGTGTACTCGTCCTCGCACTCGTCCATAGCAGTGAGGCGGGCCACATCAGCCCGCCACGTCCCAGGCTAATCGCCCGTAGCCCGGTGACAAGATGCTCCCGGGCCGTTTCGGAGGATCACTGCCCCCACCGCGTCGCAAATATGCTCGCACCTGCGATCCTGTGGGGGTGAGTAACGAACAAGCAGGGGATGGCCTGGTCCGGATCGGCGGCGTGATCTTCGCCGTTGGCGCGGTGGCCACCCTGATCACCGTGATCCCGTTGCTGGTCGGCGCCGAGCCGCTGCCGACCGCCGCCTATCTGGTCTCGATGCTGATGGGCGTCGGCTTCTTCGTCGCCGGCTGCGGGCTGGCGCGCTCGGTGGCCGCGCAGCGGCGCGAGGACCGCGCGGCGCAACGCGCGGTGCGGTAGCGCGCGGAAGCGCGCCCCGCCGCTCAGGCGCCGGCGGCGCCCGGCGCGCGGTGGGCGGCCAACCAGTCGGGGAACGCGGTGAGATCGGTCAGCACCACGTCGGCCCCCGCCTCCCGCAGCTCCTCGGCCGGGCAGGGCCCGGTGGCCACCGCGACCGACACCGCCTCGGCGGCGCGCGCCCCGCGCACATCCCCGATGTGGTCGCCGACATACACGCCGGCGGCATACTCCCGCAGCGCCTCCGCCTTGCCCTCCGCCCACAGCGAGCCGACCAGCAGGTCCGTCTTGAGGCCCAGATGATCAAGGTGCAGTTGGGCGTTGGGCCCGTACTTGGCCGTCACCACCATGCTCCGGCCGCCGAGCCTGCGCACCGCGTCGATCGCCTCGGCCGCGCCCGGCAGCGCCGGCGTGGGCTCGATGGCCAGCTCCACATACAGCTCGCGGTAGCGGTCGGCCATCGCGGGCACCCGCTCCGCCGGGAACCAGTGCGCCAACTCCTCGGCCATCGGCGGCCCGAGGCGGCTCACCGCGAGGTCGGCGTCGATGAAGACGCCGGTCTCCTCGGCGAGGGCGAGATAGGTGCGCCGGATGCCAGGTCGGGAGTCGATCAGGGTCATGTCGAGATCGAATCCGACCGTGAACCCGGGAACGGGTTCGAGGTCGGCGGAACGCGGCGACGGGGAAAGTGACATGCCGCTATTGTGCCCCTGGCAGTTGCCTATACTTAGGCTCGCCTAACCTAACCGCGCAGGGAATCCATGCCAACCACCGCCGACCGCCCGCCCGTTGTGGAGCGTCGCGCCACCGCCTCGCGACGGCTCGCCTGGCTGGCCGCCGGGGTGGCCGTCGTCGCCGTCGCGATGCTGCTCAGCGTCGCCCTCGGCAGCCGCTCCATCGGCGTCGAACAGCTGCTGCGCGCGCTGACCACCTCGCCCGACGCGCTGACCGGCGAGGACGCCAGTGCCGCCAAGGTGGTGCGCGAGCTGCGGGTGCCGCGCACCCTGATCGCGCTGATGGTCGGCGCGGCCCTCGGCCTGGCCGGCGCGGTGATGCAGGGCCTGACCCGCAACCCGATCGCCGAGCCCGGCATTCTCGGCGTCAGCCAGGGCGCGGCCGTCGGCGTGGTGCTGGCGATCACCTTCGCCGGGGCCAACTCCCTCGACGACTACGTCTGGTTCGCGTTCCTCGGCGCGGCGATCGCCGCCGTGCTCGTCTACGCGGTCGCCAACCAGGGCCGGGGCGGCGCGACGCCGGTGCGGCTGGCGCTGGCCGGGGCGGCGATCAACGCGCTGCTGGCCTCGGTGATCGCCGGCATCCTCACCACCCATGGCGCGACGCTGGACGAGTACCGCTTCTGGCAGGTCGGCTCGTTGACCGGCCGGGACGCCGACATCGCCGAACGGATCTGGCCGTTCCTGCTGGCCGGCGTGGTCCTGGTGGCCGCGGCCGCGCGCGGACTGGACGCGCTGGCGCTCGGCGACGACGTGGCCCGTGGCCTGGGGCAGAACGTGGCGGCCGTCCGGATCACCGGCGGGCTCGGGGCGGCCGTGCTCACCGGCGCCGGGGTGGCCGCCGCCGGGCCGATCGCCTTCGTGGGCCTGGCCGTTCCGCACATCGGGCGGGCGCTGGTGGGCGGCTCGCACCGCTGGCTGCTGCCGATGGCGGCGCTGCTGGGCGCGGCGGTGCTGCTGGTCTCGGACGTGGTCGGGCGGCTGGTCTTCCCCCCGTCGGAGGTGCCGGCCGGGGTGACCACGGCGCTGGTCGGCGTTCCGTTCCTGGTCTATCTGGTGCGCCGCTCGGGGGTGCGCGGATGACCACGACGCTCGCGAAGCCGCAGGCCCCCGCGCGGCGCGCCCGCCCCACCGGCTACCGCGCGGTGCGCCTCGGCGGCGCCTCGCTGCTGGTCCACGGCCGGACGCTGCTGGTGGTCGCGGTGCTGCTGCTGGCGCTGGCCGCCGGCTGCGTGGCCAACCTCTCGCTCGGCGAGTCCGACGTCCCGCCGTTGGAGGCGGTCCGTTCGGTGCTGGGGCTGACCGACGAACACGACTTCGTGATCGGGGTGTTGCGGCTTCCGCGACTGACTGTGGCGCTGCTGGTGGGCGCGGCGCTCGCGGTGGCCGGCGGGCTGATCCAGACCGTCGCCCGCAACCCGCTGGCCAGCCCCGACATCATCGGCGTCAGCCAGGGCGCGGCGGCGGTCGCGGTGATCGCCATGACCTACGGCCTGGCGTCCACCGCCGTGCTGCCCTACTGGGCGATCGCCGGCGGGCTCGGCGCCGCCGGGCTGGTCTACCTCTTCGCCTGGCGCGGCGGGCTGCACGCCGGACGGTTCGTGCTGGTCGGCATCGGCTTCGCCGTCGCGCTGCGCTCGGTCACCCAGCTCTTCCTGACCAAGGGCGACCACACCGTGGCGCAGCAGGCCACGGTGTGGATGACCGGCTCGTTCAACGGCCGGGGCTATGCCGAGGCCGAGCCGCTGGCCTGGGCGCTGCTCGCGGTGGTGCCGGCGGTGTGCTGGGCGGCGCGGGCGCAGCGCACCGTGACGCTGGACGACGACACCGCGATCGCGCTGGGCGTCCGGCTCAACGTGACCCGCGTCGGGCTGGCCGGCGTCGGCGTGCTGTTGGCGGCGCTCGCCACCGGCACGGCGGGCCCGGTGGACTTCGTCGCGCTGCTCTCCCCGCAGATCGCGCGCCGGCTGACCGGCACCGCGCAGATACCCCTGCTGACCACGGCGTTGGTGGGCGCGCTGCTGACCGTGCTGGCCGACCTGCTGGCCCGGACGCTGTTCTCGCCGACGGAACTGCCCGCCGGCGTGGTCACGGCGGCGATCGGCGCGCCCTATCTGCTGTGGCTGATCCTCAAGAACCGCACCGGAGGCCGGGCATGAGCATCCTCTCCAAGCCGGGAAACGAACCGGAGCGCTTCTCCGGTAACGAGCCGGAGGGCTTCTCCGGTGGCGAGCCGCCGGCGGGCCGGCTGGCCGCGCGGGGCCTGACGCTCGGCTACGAGGCCGACCGGCCGGTCGTCGACGCGCTGGACCTCGACATCCCCGACGGCGAGGTCACCGTCATCGTCGGGCCCAACGCCTGCGGGAAGTCGACCACGTTGCGCGCGCTGGGGCGGCTGCTGAAGCCGCGCGCCGGGACGGTTCTGCTGGACGGCGCCGAGCTGCACACGCTGCCCACCCGGCGGATAGCCCAGTCGCTCGGCCTGCTGCCGCAGACCCCGGTCGCGCCGGAGGCGATCACCGTCGCCGACCTGGTCTCCCGGGGCCGGCAGCCGCACCAGCGCTGGTGGCAGCAGTGGTCCCCGGCCGACGAGGCCGCCGTGGCCGAGGCGATGGAACGCACCGACGTCACCGGGCTGGCCGACCGGCCGGTGGACGCCCTCTCCGGCGGGCAGCGGCAGCGCGTCTGGATCGCGATGGCCCTCGCCCAGCAGACCGACCTGCTGCTGCTCGACGAGCCCACCACCTATCTGGACATCGCCCACCAGGTCGAAGTCCTCAACCTGGTACGCCAGTTGGCCACCGCCACGGACGAGGCGCCGGCCCGCACCGTGGTCACCGTGCTGCACGACCTCAACCAGGCCGCCCGCTACGCCGACCACCTGGTGGCCATGAAGGACGGCCGGATCGCCGCCCAGGGCCACCCCGACGAGATCGTCACGGCCGAGTTGGTGTGGGAGGTCTTCGGCCTGGCGGCCGTCGTGATCCCCGACCCGGTCACCGGCTCCCCGCTGGTCGTGCCCGAAGCCCCCACGCCCCTGCCGGGGGAGGCCCGTTGACCCCGCCGCGCGGCCGCCCCACCCCCGGTTCCCGTTCCCGCTCCCGCTTCGTCAGAAAGGCCCCGCCCGTCATGAACCGTCGCATCACCGCCTCCGCCCTGGCGCTCGCCTGCGCCGTCGCCCTCGCCGCCTGCGGCGACGACGCCGACTCCGAAGGCTCCGGCGGCTCGTCCGGCTCGGGCGGCTCCGACGGCTCGGGCGGCTCGGGCGGCACCCGGACCGTGGAGACCGCGATGGGCCCGGTCGAGGTGCCGGAGGACCCGCAGCGCGTGGTGGTGCTGGACACCGCCGAGCTGGACACCGCGATCACCCTGGGCGTCATCCCGGTCGGCGCCGTCCAGGCCGACGCCACCCAGGAGTTCCTCGACTACCTGCCGCAGGACCAGCTCGCCGACATCGAGAACGTGGGCAACATCGCGGCGCCCAATCTGGAGGCCATCAACGAGCTGGACCCGGACCTGATCATCGGCAGCAAGGTGCGCGACGAGCAGCGCTACGACGAGCTGTCGGCGATCGCGCCGACGGTCTTCTCGGAGACGGTGGGCGCGCCCTGGAAGGAGAACTTCCTGATGCACGCCGAGGCGCTGGGCAGGTCGGAGGAGGCGGCGGAGGTCGTCGCCGCCTACGAGGAGCACGTCGCCGAGGTCACCGAGGCCATCGGCGGGCCCGAGGCGGCGGGCGAGATCGAGGTCAGCATGTTGCGCTTCATCGACGGCGGCAACACCCGGCTTTACGGCCGGGAGAACTACATCGGCGGCATCCTCACGGACCTGGGCCTGGGCCGGCCGGCGATCGTGGACGACGCGACCGACGGCTTCGCCGTGGAGATCAGCCCCGAGCAGGTGGACCAGGCCGACGGCGACGTCATCTACTACTCCTCCTACGGCGACCCGGACGCCTCCGGCGAGGAGGCGGCCGTCGGCGGCCCGCTGTGGGAGGACCTGACCGCCGTCCAGGAGAACCGCGCGTTCCCGGTCAACGACCAGCTGTGGTTCCTGGGCATCGGCTACACGGCGGCCGAGCAGATCCTCGACGAGATCGAGGAGACCCTCGGCAGCTGACCCCGCACCGACGGCCCGGCCCCGCCGCCAACGGCCGGGCCGGGCCGCCGCACGCTTGGGCCGGGCCGCCGCACGCTTGGGGCGGCGTCCTCACCCCGGGTCGCGGTCGAACAGCGCCCGGGACCAGAGGAAGCCGAGCGTGATCAGCGCCAGGCACCAGCCGACGGCCAGCCAGCCGTCGTTGCCGATCCGGTCGCCCAGCAGCAGCCCGCGCAGCGTCTCGATGGCCGGGGTGAACGGCTGGTACTCGGCGACCGGTTGGAACCAGCCGGGCATCGTGTCGACCGGGATGAACGCGCTGGAGACCAGCGGCAGCAGGATCAGCGGCATCGCGCTGTTGCTGGCCGCCTCGGCGTTGGGGCTCGACAGGCCCACCCCGACCGCGATCCAGGTGAGCGCCAGGGCCACCAGCGCGACCAGCCCGAACGCCGCCAGCCACTCGACGACCGTCGCGTCGGTCGAGCGGAAGCCGATGGCCACGGCGACGGCGCCGACCAGCAGCAGCGCGGCGAGCACCTGGAGCACGCTGCCGAGGACATGGCCGACGAGCACCGAGGACCGGTGGATGGCCATTGTGCGGAAGCGGGCGACGATGCCCTCGGTCATGTCCATCGCGACCGAGACGGCGGTGCCGATCGTGGCGCTGCCGATGGTCATCATCAGGATGCCGGGCACGAGATACGCCAGATACGCGGACCGGCCCGCCCCGCCGCCCTCGATGCCCGCGCTCATCACGTCCCCGAAGAGGTAGACGAAGAGCAGGAGCAGCATGACCGGCGTGAACAGCAGGTTCAGGGTGAGGGAGGGGTAGCGCCGCGCGTGCAGCAGGTTGCGGCGCAGCATGGTGGACGAGTCGCGCAGGGCGTGCGCGGTGACGAAGCTCATGAGGTGGCCTCCCGCCGGGGTTCGGGCCGACCGGTCAGGGCGAAGAACACGTCGTCGAGGTCGGGGGTGTGCACGGTCAGCTCGTCGGCCTCGACGCCGACCGAGTCCAACCAGTCGAGGAGCGACCGCAGTTCGCGCTGGCTGCCGTCGCTGGGCAGCCGCAGCGCCAGCGCCTCGTCGTCCCTGGTGACCTCGCGCAGCGCGGAGGCGGCGGACCGGTAGGCGGCCGGGTCGGCGAAGCGGAGGCGCACATGCCCGCCGGGAACGAGCCGCTTCAACGCGTCGGCGCTGCCCTCGGCGACGATCCGGCCCTCGTTCAACACCGCGATGCGGTCGGCGAGTTCGTCGGCCTCGTCCAGGTACTGGGTGGTGAGCAGGACGGTGACGCCGTCGGCGACGAGTGCGCGGACGACGTCCCACATCGTGCGGCGGCTGCGCGGGTCGAGCCCGGTGGTCGGCTCGTCGAGGAAGATGATCCGGGGCGAGCCGACCAGGGTCATGGCGATGTCCAGGCGGCGCCGCATTCCGCCGGAGTAGCTCTGGGCGGGCTTCCGCGCGGCGTCCGCCAGGTCGAACCGTTCGAGCAGTTCGGCGACGACCCGCCGCCCCTCGCGCCGGGGCAGATGGTGCAGGTCGGCCATGAGCAGCATGTTCTCCTCGCCGGTGATCAGCCCGTCGACGGCGGAGAACTGTCCGGTGACGCCGATCGCGGCGCGGGCCGCCTGCGGTGCGACGGCGAGGTCGTGGCCGGCGACCCGGGCGCTGCCGGCGTCGGGGGTGACGAGGGTGGAGAGGATCTTCACGACGGTGGTCTTGCCGGCGCCGTTCGGGCCGAGCAGCGCGCACACGGTCCCGGCCGGGACGGACAGGTCGACGCCGTCGAGGACGACCTTGTCGCCGTACGCCTTGCGCAGGCCGACGGCCGAGACGGCGAGCGGCGAGGCGGCGGGGCGCCCCGGCGGCGGGCTACTGGATGTGGGCATGACAGATGAAGGCATGGGCCCTCCCGTTCGAAGGCTGGGGTTCCTGGTGGAGGAAGCTGAAGTGGGCGGCGCCGGCGGCCGGTTGGGGCCCGGCGCGGGGCCGGGCGGGGTGGCGGCCCCGCGCGGGGCCGCCGGGCTACTCGCAGAAGACCCGCACCGTGGCCTCGGGGTCGTCGATGTCGATGTCCACGTCGGCCAGGTGCTCGATCAGGTCCTCGATGTCCTGCTGCTTGAGCTGGGTCAGGTCGATCGGCACCCCCGACCTGTCCAGCTCCGCGTTGACCCGGGCGAGGGCCTGCGGCGGGATCAGGCTGGTCAGCCGGACCCCGGCGCGCAGCAGTTGGAGCGGGACCCGGATGTTGACCCGGCTCATGCCGTCGCCGCCGGTGCCGTCGGCCGCGTTCACCACCAGGCGCAGGTACTTGGGCCGGGCCTTCGGGCGGGGCGGGGCCCCCGGCGCCGACTCGACGGGTTGGCGTTCGAGCGCGCCGAGCAGCCGCTCGGCCTCGTCCGCCGTGATCTTGCCCTCGGCCAGCATCTCCAGGATCTGGCGGCGCTGCTCGTTCATGGTCGTCTCCCGCTCTCCGCTCGCCGCTGGGCGGCTCATCTGACGTGTACCAGCACGGCCGTTCGGCCCTGCTCGATCTCGACCCGCGTCCCGGGCAGCGCCCACACCAGCCGCCCGACGCCGCGCAGCGCGCCCACCGGGCTCACCCGGGTGACCAGGCACGCGACCACCCCGGCCAGCACGACGAGCAGCAGCAGCGGCGACAGCACCAACACCAGCGGCAGGACCGGGAGATACAGCCGCCGCCACCGGCCATCGGCGCGGCGGTGACGCACGGTCACCAGGTGCGGGATCATCCGGGGCCCTCCAACTCGGCCAGCGCCTCCTGGGCGCTGATCTCCCCGCGCCGCAGGCGCTCGACGACATCGGCGGGGCCGCTGGGCGCCGGGTCGACGTCGACGAAGTCGAGGCGCTCGGCGATCCGCTTCAGCCGCGCCTTGACCGTCGGGTAGCTCACCCCGAAGATCCGCTCCATCTCCTTGATCGAGCCGTGCGCCCGCACGAAGGCGGCCACGAACACCTGGTCGTCGACGCTGAGTTGGGCCAGCTGCGGCGGCTCGAACTGCCCCTCGACCGCGACGCCGCTCTCCGCGAGGCGAACCCGCTCGACCACGAACGGCTGCCCGCGCGTCAGCTCCGTCAGCTCCTGCCAGTCCACCCTCGGCTCCCTACCCTTGGCCGCGCTTACCCCGCATTTGTATCTTGAGATTTTTAAGCTGTCAACGCGAGATTATTGATTTTCTTGAGGTTGGACTTTGAAAGCGGCGCCCCCGCCGCCACCGGACACGGCGACGACGGGGGCGCTACGGGAGGACGCCGGGCTCAGCGGGCCAGGCGGGTCAGCAGGTCGGCGAAGAGCGCCGGGCGGCTGAAGTAGCCGACGTGCGAGGCCGCCAGGGTGTGGACCTCGAACGGGTTGGCCGGGGTCAGCTCGTCCGCGCGGCGGATCATGACGTCCTGCACGGCCGGCGGGATGGCCCGGTCCTCGGCGAGCCGCACGAAGGTGTGGGGAACGCGGCCCCACCCCTCCGCACTGACGACGGCCCCGGCCGCCAGGACGCCGTGGTTCTCGTCGGGGTCCAGCGCGTCGAGCAGCAGCCGGAACTGGTGGTCGGTGCCGTCGGCCATGATCGCCGCCTTCAGCCGCGCGAACAGCTCGGGATCGCCGTGCGCCGCACGCCAGTTGAGCCGTACCACGCCCGGGTCCGGCACGCCGGGCACGGCGATCCGCGCCGCCGCCGCGTCGAGCAGGTTGTCGTCCTCGACGCCCCAGGGCTCGGTGAGCATGGCGGGGTCGCTGAGGCAGAGCGCGGAGAGGTAGACCACCCGGCCGACCAGCTCCGGGTGGGCGTCGGCGACGGCGCTGATCGTCAGGCCGCCCAGGCTGTTGCCGACCAGCACCGGCGGGCCGGCCGGCGCGAGCCGGCGCAGGACCGCGGCGACGTGCCGCACGTTGTCCGCGAGCGTGACCCCGCGCAGCGGGGAGGGCGCGGCGGCCAGCGCCGCCGGGTCCTGCGGCTGCCGGTAGTAGGCGGCCGGCACGTCGGCGAGGTCGCCGTGCCCCGGCAGGTCGACGGCGTACGAACGGTGGCCGCGCAGGGCCAGCTCGTTGCGCAGCGGGGTCCAGGTCCTGGCGGTCCCTGAACCGCCGTGCACCAGGACAAAAGTGGGCTGAGAACGCATAACGGGAAAACCTCGTCATCCTGAGGTCGGACATGGGGACGCGTACGACCCCGACGCCGGCGCCCGGCCGACGCCGCAGGTCAGCGCCCCGACCGCAGCCGGACGCTCGACCAGCAGTGAATGACGAGGGACATGCCGCCCAGGCTAACCAACCCCTCCGGGGACCCGCGACGCCGGGGCCCGGGCCCGGGCCCCGAGGGACCCAACGGCCGCCCGGCCCCGGCCCGTTCAGCCCTCCCTGACGGGCCGGCGGGCGCGGAAGAGGAGGAAGGCGGCGGAGGCGAAGGCGGCCAGGCGGAGGAGGAGGGGCCAGTCGTTGGCCAGCAGCTTCTCGATCTCGCCGTCGGCGAGCGGCTCGCCCCAGTTCCCGCCGAGCCGGCCCATCAGCCAGACGCCGTAGACCGTCGCGACCAGCGCCGGCATCCCGAACGTGGCCCACTGGCGCTCGCGTTGGCCGAGCCGGGGCGACCAGTACGCCAGCACCCAGCCCAGCGCCAGCGCGGGCAGCGAGCCGGCGACCGCCCCGCCGACCAGCGCCACCACGCCGGCCAGCTCGACGATCCCGCCCCGGCGCCGCCCGCCGATGACCGCCCTGGCCAGCCGGGCCCGCCGGCGCGGCCGGGGCGGGTCGGCGTCCTCGACCACCGGCTGGGTGAGGGAGGCGTCGGCCGTCTCGCGCTCCGCCTCGGCCGCCGTCAGCTCGGCCTCCGTGGCCGGCCCGGGCTCGGCGTCGGCCAGGCCGCTGGGGTGCATCAGCTCCGGAATGTCGATCCCGCCGCTGAAGCCGGCGATCTGCCCCTCGGGCCCCTGCTGCCAGCCGCTGCCGCGCGGCAGCTCCTCGGTGGGCCAGCGCATCGGCACCTCGGGCCCGTCAGCGCCCGGCGACCCCGGCCGCTCGCGCCGCGCCGGCCGCTCGCGCTGCGCGGGCAGCGGCGCGGCGGACCTGGCGGGAGGTGACGGCGCGGGAGACGGCGACGGCGAAGGTGAAGAACGTGGCCGCGCCGGCCTGTTGGTGGCGGCCGGCGGGGCGTCGCCGGCCGCGCGAGCCACCACGTCCTCGGGGCTGCCGAGCTTCCCCAGGATGCGGCGCACGGAGGCGGCGGACCGCGTCTCGGAGCCCGCGTCGGCCCGCGCGCGGCCGATCTCGTCCCGCAGCCGGTTGACCAGCCGGGCCCGTTCGGCCGACGACATGGCGGTGCCATGGGCCAGGTCGCCGACCCGGCTCAGATAGTCGAACACCAGCTGCTCGTCCTCGATCCCCACGCCACTGCCCCTGCGCTCGCCCGGCCCGGACCCCGGTGGGGCCCCCGACACTCCCCGCGTTACCCACCGATGCTACTGACGCACACCGACAGCGGGGCCCGCCGCGCGGAAACGATCCCGCGCGGCCGGCGATCCCGCGCGGCCACGGTCCCGCGCGGGTATCCGGCGGAACCTGAGAGAACACCGTTGTTCATCGCGGGTTCACCGAACGCCGTGCAACCCGCTACCCACAGCTCGTTACATGGTGAACGTCGCTCGTGGACACCGGTTTCACGCCCCCGGGAGCCCGGCGCACGGCCGTCGGCCCGCCCGCCGGCCCCGCCCGCCTCCCGTGGCGCGACGCGGCCTGACGGGCAACCGGCCCTGGCCGTTCGTTCACCGCCGAGACCACTGCCGAAACGACGCCGAGACCACCGCCGAGACCGACAGCGAGGGAGAGCCCGTGGGCGCCTGGTTGAGTTCGACTCGGGCAACCTCCGTGCCCGGCACGGGGGTTGACGGTGCGGAGGACGATGGTCCGGCCGCCGGCCTCGGGCCGGAGCGGGCCGTGGGCCCGGCGCCCATCCCGCTGGGCACGCACCCGGTGGTGCTGCTGGCCGACGCCGACGAGCGCATCCGGCAGGGGCTGACGACGCAGCTGGCCAAGTACCAGGTGTCGGTCGTGCACTGCGCCGACGGCGCCGCCGCGCTGCTGGAGGCCGGCCTGCGCAAGCCCGACGTGCTGCTGGTCTCGGCCGATCTGCCGCTGATCGACGGGGCGACCGTGCTGCGGCTCGTGCGGCGGCGGCTTTCGATTCCGGTGGTGCTGGGTGTGGGCCCGGAGGACACCGCGCAGGTGGCGCCGGCGCTGGCCGCCGGCGCGAGCGCCTGTGTCGCGCGCCCCTACCGGCCGCGCGAGGTGGCCCAGCTCCTCAGCCTGGCCGACCGGGGCCACCGGGGCTGGGACCAGCCGCTGGTCTGCGGCCCGTTGACCCTCGACCCGAGCACCTACGAGGTGCGGATGCACGGCGTCTCCACGGCCCGGCTGCCGCTGAGGGAGTTTCAGCTGCTGCACCTGCTGATGCTGCACGCCGAAAAAGTGATCACGCGTGACCAGATCAGAACGGAGTTGTGGGGCGAGGGGGCGCGGCGCTCCAACACCATCACCGTTCACATTCGGCGGCTTCGGGAGCGGCTCGGCGACGACCCGCACCACCCGGAGATCATCCAGACCGTGCGCGGCGTCGGCTACCGCCTGGTGCCCCCCGCGGGCTGACGCGCGGCCCGATCCCGGCGCGTCCCGGCCCGCTCCCGGGCCGGGACGCGCCCTTGATCACAGGCATGATCACCAGGTCTCTTCCTTAACGATTCCAACTCTCTTTGTGAAACTGCCGGTTCCGCCGAACCTATCTTTTTGTTCACCTTCTGGCCCTCACTGCTTCGCTGGCCGCTCCTACGTTCTGGGTGAAACACGTCATCGACGTCATCTCCACATCCCGGCCACGGGGCCGGTCAGGAACAAGGAGCAGGTCATGCGCAAGACGCGCGCTCGCATCGCCGCGATAGCCGTGGTGTCCGCCCTGGCGCTGGTCACGGCGTGCAGCAGCGACAACGAGAGCAACGGCAACGGCGACGGGGGCACCACGGGGGGCAACGGCGAGGGCGGCTCCGAACTGTCCGGCACCATATCGGGGGCCGGCGCCAGCTCCCAGGCCGCCGCCCAGCAGGCCTGGCAGGCCGGCTTCCTGGCCGCCAACCCGGATGTCACCGTCAACTACGACCCGGTCGGCTCCGGCGGCGGCCGTGAGCAGTTCATCGCCGGCGGCACCGACTTCGGCGGCACCGACGCCGCGCTCGCCGACGAGGAGCTGACCGCCGCGACCGAGCGCTGCGGCGAGGTCATCGAGGTCCCGGTCTATGTCTCGCCCGTCGCGCTGGTCTTCAACGTCGAGGGCGTGGACGAGCTGAACCTCCAGCCCGCCACCATCGCCGGCATCTTCAACCAGGAGATCACCACCTGGAACGACGAGGCCATCGCCGCCGACAACCCCGACGCCGAGCTGCCCGACACCCCGATCACCCCGGTCAACCGCTCCGACCCGTCGGGCACCACCGAGAACTTCGTCGAGTACCTGAGCATCGTGGCGCCCGACGCCTGGCCGCACGAGGTCAGCGACGAGTGGCCGGTCTCCGGCGGCGAGGCCGCCCAGGGCACCTCCGGCGTCGTGCAGGCCGTCTCCGGCGGCAACGGCACCATCGGCTACGCCGACGCCAGCCAGGCCCGTGACCTGCCGAGCGTCAACGTGGGCGTCGGCGAGGAGTTCGTCGCCTACTCCCCGGAGGCCGCCGCCAACGTGCTGGAGGTCTCCGAGCGGGTCGAGGGCCGGGGTCAGTACGACTTCGCCTACGAGCTGGCCCGCGACACCACCGAGGCCGGCACCTACCCGATCGTGCTCGTCTCCTACGCGATGGCCTGCGCCACCTACGAGAGCGAGGCCGAGGCCGAGCTGGTGAGGGCCTACCTCTCCTACGTGATCAGCGAGGAGGGCCAGCAGGCCGCCGCCGACGCGGCCGGCTCGGCGCCGATCTCCGACGCGCTGCGGCAGGAGCTCCAGCCCGCCATCGACGCCATCGCGGCCGGCTGACGATCCGAACGCCCCGGCGCGGGTGGCCTCCCCCGGGCGGGCGGCCACCCGCGCACGGGCCGTCGCCCCCCGGGGCGGCGGCCCCGCCCGTTCGGAGAACCAGCCTCGATGAAGGGAGCGAAGAGTGTCATCGAGCACCGAGCTGACCCACCCCGACCACCAGCCCCAACCGCCGCCCGACGCACCGCTGTTCGAGAAACCGGTGAGCCGGTTCGGGGACCGGGTGTTCTCCTCGTCGGCCATGGGCGCCGGCGTGCTGATCCTGGTCATCCTGGCCGGCGTCGCGGCGTTCCTGCTGGTCGAGGCGTGGCCGGCGCTGTGGGCCGAGCCCGACGAGGTGCCCGGCGGGGACGGCATCATCCTGTATGTCTGGCCGCTGCTCTTCGGCACGCTGCTGGCCGCGTTCTTCGCGCTGCTGCTGGCCGCGCCGCTCGCGGTGGCCATCGCGCTGTTCATCACGCACTACGCGCCGCGCCGTCTCGCGACGGCGCTCGGCTATGTGATCGACCTGCTGGCGGCCGTGCCCAGCATCATCTTCGGCCTGTGGGGCCTGTCGGAGCTGGCGCCGCTGACCGTGGAGCCGACCCGCTGGCTTGAGGAGAACCTCGGGTTCATCCCGCTCTTCGAGGGCCCGGCCTCGGCCACCGGCCGCACCATGCTGGTGGCCTCGATCGTGCTGGCCGTGATGATCCTGCCGATCACCACGGCCGTGATCAGGGAGGCGTTCCTCCAGACGCCCCGGCTACACGAGGAGGCGTCGCTGGCGCTGGGCGCGACCCGCTGGGAGATGATCCGGCAGGCCGTGCTGCCGTTCGGCCGCTCCAGCATCATCGGCGGCGCCATGCTGGGCCTGGGCCGCGCGCTGGGCGAGACGATGGCCGTGGCGATCGTGCTCTCGCCGTCCGGCGGCGTCACGTTCAACCTGATCAACAACGGCAACCCGTCCACCATCGCGGCCAACATCGCGCTGGACTTCCCCGAGTCCTCGGGCCTGGACATCAACGTGCTGATCGCCTCGGGCCTGGTCCTCTTCGCCGTCACCCTCGTGGTCAACATGACGGCCCGCGCCGTGATCAACCGCCGCCGTGACTTCTCGGGAGCCAACTGATGAGCACGTCACCGACCTCCCTGACGAAGGCGCCCGAGCCCGAGGAGCCGCCCGTGGTGCTGGAGCGCCCCGCGCTCACCCACGGCTCGCTGCCCCGCCTGGCCGCGCCGCTGGCGCTGCTGGCCTGGGTCGTGCTGGGCCTGGTGCTGCACCTGCTGCTCGACGTCAACCCGGTGGTCGCCGGGCTGGCCGCCGCCGTCGGCTACACGCTGCTGGTCTGCGGCTGGTCGCGGGCGGTCGAGGGCGCGCGCAAGGCGCAGGACCGGCTGGTGACGGCGATCGTCACCTCGGCGTTCCTGGTGGCGCTGCTGCCGCTGGTCTCCGTGCTGGGCGCGGTGTTGGCGCGGGGCGTCGAGCGCTTCGACGCCGACTTCTTCAACAACTCGATGCGCGGCGTGGTCGGCGAGGGCGGCGGCGCGCACCACGCGCTGATGGGCACGCTGATCGTGACCGGCCTGGCCACCCTGATCTCGGTGCCGATCGGGCTGCTGACCGCGATCTACCTGGTGGAGTACGGGCGCGGCGCGCTGGCCCGCTACATCACGTTCTTCGTCGACGTCATGACCGGCATCCCGTCCATCGTGGCCGGCCTGTTCGCCTACGCGCTCTTCGAGCTGTTCTTCGGCGCCGGGGTGCGGATGGGCATCATGGGCTCGGTCGCGCTGAGCGTGCTGATGATCCCGGTGGTGGTGCGTTCCACCGAGGAGATGCTCAAGCTGGTGCCCAACGAGCTGCGCGAGGCGTCGATGGCGCTGGCCGTGCCGAAGTGGCGCACCGTCGTCAGGGTCGTGCTGCCGACCGCGCTGGCCGGCATCGCCACCGGCGTCACCCTGGCCATCGCCCGGGTCATCGGCGAGACGGCGCCGCTGCTGGTCACGGTCGGCATCACCGCGAGCGACAACTTCAACCCCTTCGACGACCGGATGGCGACGCTCTCGGTCTTCTCCTACAACCAGTACGCGACGCCGGGCATCCCGCCCGAGCCGTTCCTGGACCGGGCGTGGGCGGCGGCGTTCACGCTGATCCTCATCGTGATGGCGCTCAACCTCGTGGCGCGCCTGATCTCCCGCCTGTTCGCCCCGAAGACCCGCGCCTGACGGCCGCAGGGACCGGGTTCACACCGTCCACACCGGACACGCAGAGGAAGCGAAGCACCGTGGCCAAGCGCATCGAGGTCAAGGATCTCGACATCTACTACGACAAGTTCCTGGCCGTGCAGGGCGTCTCGATGACGATAGAGCCGCGCTCGGTCACCGCCCTGATCGGGCCCTCGGGGTGTGGCAAGTCCACGTTCCTGCGCACCCTGAACCGGATGCACGAACTGGTGCCCAAGGCGCGCGCCGTCGGCAAGGTCCTGATGGACGGGCACGACCTGTACGGCCCGCAGGTGGACCCGGTCGCGGTGCGCCGGCACATCGGGATGGTCTTCCAGCGGCCCAACCCGTTCCCCACCATGTCGATCTACGACAACGTGGTGGCCGGCGTGCGGCTGAACAGCAAGCGGATGAAGCGATCCGAGATGGACGCGCTGGTGGAACGCTCGCTGCGGTCGGCGAACCTCTGGGAGGAGGTCAAGGACCGGCTGAAGCGGCCCGGTTCGGGCCTGTCGGGCGGGCAGCAGCAGCGGCTGTGCATCGCGCGGGCGATCGCGGTGCAGCCGGACGTGCTGCTGATGGACGAGCCCTGCTCGGCGCTCGACCCGATCTCCACCCAGGCGATCGAGGACCTGATGCTGGAGCTGAAGCAGCAGTACACCATCGTCATCGTGACCCACAACATGCAGCAGGCGGCGCGGGTCAGCGACGTGACGGGCTTCTTCAACCTGCGGTCCATCGGCGAGCCGGGCGGGCTGGTGGAGATGGACGAGACGACGAAGATCTTCTCCTCCCCCAGCAACAAGGCGACCGAGGACTACGTCTCCGGCCGCTTCGGCTGACGCCGAACCTCCCCGGCTCCGCCGAAAAAGGGCGGGTGGGTGGGAAAAAGGACGCCCGCCCCGGACGCCCCGCACCCGCCCAACCCGCCGTCCCACGGAACCACGCCTCGTTCCCCGAACGCACAGCGCTAGAGCGTCCTGGCGATGTGGTGGATCAGCTGCCGGGACTCCTCCGGGTCCAGCGACCGCGTGGTCGCCCGGCCGAAGAAGATCCGGTAGTGCGCCAGCTGGTCGTCCGCGCCCAACAGCCCGCCGCCGGTGGGCCCGTCGACGAGGACCGTGTCCAACTGCGGCACCACGCCGTGCACATAGAGCATCGGCTGGGTGACCTCGTAGAAGTCCTCGTTGGTGAACGGGATGACCCGCACCGTCACCTGCGGCATGTCCGCCGCCTCCATCAGCGTCTCCAGCTGGCGCCTGGCGACCTTCCGCCCCCCGAACCGCATGTGCAGCGCCGCCTCGTGGAGGAACGCGGAGAACGGTGGCGGGTTCTCCCGTTCCAGGACCGCCTTGCGGCGCATCCGGTGCGCCACCCGCACGTCGATCTCCTCCTCGGTGGGCTCGGGCAGCCCACCCCGGAACAGCGCCCGCGCGTAGTCCTCGGTCTGCAACAGGCCCGGTACCGTCACGGTCTGGAGGGTGCGCAGCGCCGTGGCATGGTGCTCCAGCTCGGCGACCGCCAGATACTGAGAGGCAAGGGTGCCACGATATTCGTCCCACCAGAACTGGCCACGGTGCTCCCTGGCGATCGCGCAGAGCGCCTCAAGCAGCGCCTCGTCGACGCATCCGTAGAAGTCGGCGAGCTTGCGGATGCGCTCCTCACTGACGCCGATGCGCCCGGACTCTATGTGGCTGATCTTCCCCTGGTCGGTGCCCAGCATGGCCGCCGTCTCGCGCGCGGTACGCCCCGCCGCCACCCTCAACTTGCGCAGTTCGGCGCCGAGTCGGGCCTGTCGGGCGGTCGGGTTCTCCCTCGGCGGCATCGTCGATCAGGTCCTTCCGTTGACTGGTTTCCGAGTCTGCCGCGCCCCGACCGCGACAGTCCACTCGCCTACCGGGCCCTCAATGGCACGGTTGCCCCGGAGCAAAGGACAACAAAAACGGTTCAGCCGACGCGCTCCACCGCGCCAGGCCATGTCACCCGGGACCGACTGCCGCTACGGTTGGCAGGATGACCAGCGGTTCCATCGACAGCCCTCGCACCCTCGCGGACGAACTGCGCTCCCGTTCCGACGCGGAGCTGTCCGAGCTGCTGCGCGCCCGACCCGACCTGCTCTCCCCGCTGCCCGGCGACCTCTCCCAGCTCGCGACGCGAGCCGGCGCGCGCACCTCCGTGGTGCGCGCCCTGGAGCATCTCGACACCTTCACCCTCCAGACGGCCGAAGCGTTGGCCATCGCCGAGCGCCCCTGTTCGCAACACGCGCTCACCGCGCTGCTGCCCGGCGGCGAGGAACGGCTGCCCGAGGCGCTCGCCACGCTGCGCTCCCGGGCGCTGCTGTGGGGGCGCGCGGACGCGCTCCGACTGGTGCGCGTCGCCCAGGAGTTGCTCGCGCCCAGCGCCGGCCGGCCCAGCGCCACCGGCCTCGGCCCGACGCTGGCCGAGGCGGCCGCCGGGATGGCGCCCAGCCGCACCCAGGCGCTGCTCACCGCGTGCGGGCTGCCGCCCACCCACGACCCGGTGAGCGCGATCGCCGCGCTCGGCGCGCTCTTCCGCGCCCCGGAACGGCTGGCCGCGCTGCTGGCCGAGGCGCCGGAGGCCGCCAGGTCCGCACTGGACCGGCTGACCTGGGGCCCGCCCTACGGCACGCTCGGCAGCGGCGCTGACGCCGCCCGCTCCGGGGCCCCGCTGCGCTGGCTCCTCGACCGGGGCCTGCTGATGCCCACCCAGCCGGGCACCGTGGTGCTGCCCAGGGAGGTCGCGCTGACCCTGCGCGGCGGCCGCGCGCACCGCGAGCCGCGCCCGGAGCCGCCGCCGGTGGCCGCCGTCGCCGAGCACGCCGCCGAGCTGGTCGACGCGACGGCGGCCGGCGCGGCGCAGCGCGCCGTGGACACCGTCGAGGAGCTGCTGACCTCCTGGGAGCACGAGGGCCCGGCCGTGCTGCGCTCCGGCGGGCTGGGCGTGCGGGAGCTGAAGCGGGTCGCGGTGACCCTGGACGTGCCCGAGCCCGAGGCGGTGTTCTGGCTGGAACTCGCCTACGCCGCCGGCCTGGTGGCCTCCGACGGCGAGGCCGACGAACGCTATGCGCCGACCCCCGCCTACGACGCGTGGCTGGCCGCGCCCACCGGCGAACGCTGGCTGCGGCTGGCCACCGCCTGGCTGGCCGGGACCCGGGTGCCGGCCCTGGTCGGCACCCGCGACGGCAAGGGCCGGCTGCTGGCGGCGCTCGGCAGCGGCCTGGACCGGGGCCCGGCCGCCGCGCTGCGGCACCGGGTGCTGGAGCTGCTGGCCGCGCTGCCGCCCGGCGGCGCGGCCGACCCGGTCGCGGTGCGCCGCCGGCTGCACTGGGAGTGGCCGCGCCGGCTGACCGACGAGGCCAGGGAACGGCTGGCCGCTGCCGCGCTCGCCGAGGCGGAGACGCTGGGCGTCACCGGGCGCGGCGCGCTCGCCTCCCACGCCCGCCCGCTGCTGGCCGAGCCGCCCCGACCGGCGGCGGCCGCCGAGGCGTTGGCGCCGCTCTTCCCCGAGCCGGTGGACCATGTGCTGCTCCAGGCCGACCTGACGGCGATCGCGCCCGGGCCGCTCCGCCGCGACCTGCGGGCGACGATGGCGCTGGCCGCCGACGTGGAGTCCACCGGCGGCGCCACCGTCTACCGGTTCACCCCGGCGTCCGTCCGCCGGGCGCTGGACGCCGGCCTGACCACGGACGAGCTGCACGCGTTCCTCGCGGAGGTCTCCCGCACGCCGGTGCCGCAGCCGCTGGACTACCTGGTGGACGACGTGGCCAGGCGGCACGGCCGGCTGCGGGTCGGCGCCGCGACCAGCTATCTGCGGTCGGAGGACGAGACGGCGCTCGGGCAACTGCTCGCCGACCGGCGGTGCGAGCCGCTGCGGCTGCGCCGGATCGCGCCCACGGTGCTGGTCTCCTCGCTGTCGCCGGACCAACTGTTGCTGCGGCTGCGCGAGTTGGGGCAGGCGCCGGCGGCCGAGACGGCGGAGGGCGCGGTGCTGACGCTGCGCGCCGAGCCGCGCCGCACGCCGGCGCGCAGCGCGCCCGTGCCGGCGCCCGACACCCCGCCGCCCGCCGACGACGCGCTGCTGGACGCCGCCGTGCGCGCCGTGCGCGCCGGCGACCACGCGGCGGGCGCGGCGCCCCGGCCGGCCGGCGCCAAGGCGCCCGAGCCGGTCGGGCCGCCGCCACGCACCCCGGCGACCGAGACGCTGAACACGCTGCGCGCCGCCGCCGAGACCGGCGGCCTGGTCGCCATCGGCTATGTGGGCGCCGACGGCGTCGCCGGCCACCATGTGCTGGCGCCGGTGCGGGTCACCGGCGGCTTCGTCACCGCGTTCGACCACACGGCGGACGAGGTCCGCACCTACCCGCTGCACCGCATCGCCGGCGCCGTCCCCGTGGAGTAGGCCCGCCCGTTCCCCGGCTGTCGGTGCGGGGTGTTTCACTGGAGAGCTGACGCCACCCGTCGCGGGCGGCGCGGGGAAGCCGGTTGGTCGGAGGTAAGGGTGTCCTGCTTGATCGTGCAGAGCGACAAGACGCTGCTGCTTGAGGTGGACCACGAGCAGGCCGAGGCCTGCCGCCGCGCCATCGCCCCGTTCGCCGAGTTGGAGCGCGCGCCGGAGCACATCCACACCTACCGGGTCACGCCGCTGGGCCTGTGGAACGCGCGGGCCGCCGGCCACGACGCCGAGCAGGTCGTCGACGCCCTGATGCGGTACTCGCGTTACCCCGTTCCCCAGGCCCTGCTGGTCGACGTCGCCGAGACCATGGCCCGCTACGGCCGGCTCTCCCTGGTCAAGCACCCGACGCACGGCCTGGTGTTGACCACCACCGATCGGCCCGTCCTCACCGAGGTGCTGCGTGCCAAGCGCATCCAGCCGCTGGTCGGCGCGCGGATCGACGAGGACACGGTGGCCGTCCACCCGTCCGAACGCGGCCAGATCAAGCAGCAGTTGCTCAAGCTGGGTTGGCCGGCCGAGGACCTCGCCGGCTATGTGGACGGCGAGGCGCACCCCATCGAGCTGGTCGAGGACGGCTGGTCGCTGCGCGCCTACCAGCGGCAGGCCGTCGAGGGTTTCTGGCACGGTGGCTCGGGCGTCGTCGTCCTGCCGTGCGGCGCTGGCAAGACGCTGGTCGGAGCGGGGGCGATGGCGACCGCCAAGTGCACCACGCTGATCCTGGTCACCAACACGGTCGCCGCCCGCCAGTGGAAGAGCGAGCTGGTGCGCCGCACCTCGCTCACCGAGGACGAGATCGGCGAGTACAGCGGCGCCCGCAAGGAGATCCGCCCGGTCACCATCGCCACCTACCAGGTGCTGACCACCCGGCGGAAGGGCGTCTACCCGCACCTGGAGCTGTTCGACTCCCGCGACTGGGGCCTGATCGTCTACGACGAGGTGCACCTGCTGCCGGCGCCGGTCTTCAAGTTCACCGCCGACCTCCAGGCCCGCCGCCGGCTCGGGCTGACCGCGACGCTGGTGCGGGAGGACGGCCGGGAGTCCGACGTGTTCTCGCTGATCGGGCCCAAGCGCTTCGACGCGCCCTGGCGCGAGATCGAGGCGCAGGGCTATATCGCGCCGGCCGACTGCGTCGAGGTGCGGGTGGACCTCAGCGAGTCCGAGCGCCTCGCCTACGCCATGGCCGAACCCGAGGAGCGGTACCGCTTCTGTGCCACCACCGACGCCAAGCGCCGGGTCGCCGAGGCGCTGGTCCGCAGGCACGGCACCGAGCAGACCCTGGTCATCGGCCAGTACATCGACCAACTCGACGAGCTGGGCGAGCAGTTGGACGCGCCCGTGATCAAGGGCGAGACCAGCAACGCCAGGCGCGAGGAGCTGTTCAACGCATTCCGCTCCGGCGAGGTGCGGGTGCTGGTGGTCTCCAAGGTGGCCAACTTCTCCGTGGACCTGCCCGAGGCGACGGTCGCGATCCAGGTCTCCGGCACCTTCGGCTCCCGGCAGGAGGAGGCGCAGCGGCTGGGCCGGGTGCTGCGGCCGAAGGCCGACGGGCACGAGGCCAGGTTCTACTCGGTGGTCGCCCGCGACACCATCGACCAGGACTTCGCCGCCCACCGCCAGCGCTTCCTCGCCGAACAGGGCTACGCCTACCGGATCGTGGACGCCTCCGACCTGCCGGCCGACGACCAGCCGGCGTGACGCGAAGGCGCGGAGGCGCGCTGAACGAGTGGGGCCGGAACCTGGTCGCCTACCTCGTGATCTGGCCGCTCGCCGTGGTGGGCGTCGCCGGCTTCGGCGAGATGAGCTGGTCGCTCGGCACCCGCGCCTGGCAGGAGTACCGGACCGGCAGGGGCGAGGAGGGCGTGCCCGGCTCCGCCGCCGTCACCGAGATCGAGGAACGGTCCAGCGGCCGGGGCAGGACGTATGTCTGCTGGGGTACCTTCACCCCGGACGACGGCGGCCCCGTCCGCACCAACCTGCGGATACGCGCGCCGGGCGACTGCCGCGACGCCGACCTGAGCGAGGTCCGCCTGCTCTCCGGCGACGAGAGCGGCGCCGTCCGCGTCGACGACCCCGACACCATCGTGACGGTGGGCGGCTTCCACTGGCTCGGCAACGCCGCCTGGGCGCTGCTGCTGTCCGCCGTGACGGCCGGCTGCGCGCTGCTCGCGCTCGGCCCGCCGACCACCGCCACGCTCTGGCTGGTCCGCCGCCTGACGGGGGCACCTCCCAGGCCCCCCAGACCTGGGGGAGGACCGGACGCCGAAGGCGGCTGACCGGGCGGGCCGGGGCCACCCGCTCCGCGCCGGCCACCGGTCGGCGCGCCGCCGTGGTCCTGTCGCCGCCGCTGTCGGCGGTCCAGGTGGCGTCCGGTGCGAGCAGCGCGAGCGGGCCCGCGAGGTCACCGGATCGAGACCGACTCGGCGAGCGCCACGTCCACCGGGGCGTCCCTCTCGTCGAGCGGCAGGGGTTCGGGCAGCCACGGGCCGACGCGGTCCTCGCGACGGCGGCCCGACCACGCACCAGGCCCGCCTCAGGCCGGGCGGCGGACCCCGGCCTCGGCGGCGAGGCCGTCCCGCCCCAGGACCACCACGTCGAAGGCCGCCGAGCCGAAGACCCCGACGGCCCGCAGCGCGCGGCCGATCCGCCCACCCGTCGTGGACCGGCCGCGCACGTTCCCCACCGGGGTCCGCGCCCCGTTCCCGCCCCTGCTCACCGTGCTGTTCATGACTCCAGCCTGTCCCGGCCTGGTGGTCGGCGGCATCGGCCGTGGGGCCGATTCGCTCCCCCAGGGGTTCGGGGCGCCGCACCCCGGGGTCCCTCAGGGTTCGCCCCTGAGAGCCGGGCGGAGCCGGGCACCGCACCCGCCGCGAAAAACGATTTGCGCGCCCTCCCGGAAGCACCCTAGGCTCCCGTGCCTCTCCCTCCTCCCGAGCCGGCGGCCGGCGCCCCGAGCGCCGCGCGCCCGCGCCCAGGGCAGGAGCCGCCCGGACGGCAACCGGACGGCAGCCACCACCAGCCCGCCGCGCGACCCGGAGGCCCCGCCATGTGTGCTTCACCCCCGCCCGCCCACGCCCAGGACCCGCTGGAGGCGGAACGGGCCCATCTCGCCGCGTCCCGCGCCGCGTTGCGCGCCATGCGGAAACACACCGAGTCGCTCGACATCCGCGACGTCACCGCGAACTGGGTCAACGCCGAGGTCCTCGCCAGCGAGATCGCGCAGCGGATCAAGGCCCTCGCCGACCTCGCCGACACCCCGCTCTTCTTCGGCCGCCTCGACTACCACCGCCGCGTCGACGCCGACGGGGAACACGGCTACCGCTTCTACATCGGCCGCCGCCATGTGCACGACGCCAAGGGCGACCCGATGGTGATCGACTGGCGGGCGCCGGTCTCCCAGCCCTTCTACCAGGCGTCGAAGAAGGACCCCAAGGACGTCGAACTGCGCCGCCGCTTCGGCTACGACGGCGGCGAACTGACCGCGTACGAGGACGAACACCTCAGCGACCCCGACGAGGAGGAGACCGTCAGCGCGCTCCTCCAGCGCGAGATCGAGAAGCCGCGCGTCGGCCCCATGCGCGACATCGTCGCCACCATCCAGCCGGAACAGGACGAGATCGTCCGGGGCGCGCTCAGCGAGACGGTCTGCGTGCAGGGCGGCCCCGGCACCGGGAAGACCGCCGTCGGCCTGCACCGGGTCGCCTTCCTCCTCTACGCCCACCGGGAACGGCTGGCCCGCAGCGGCACCCTGGTGATCGGCCCCAACCGGTCGTTCCTGCGCTATATCGAGCAGGTTCTGCCCACGCTGGGCGAGTTGGAGGTCAAACAGGCCACCGTCGACGAACTGGTGGCCCATGTCGAGGTGCGCGGCGAGGACGACGCGACGGCCGCCACCCTCAAGGGCGACGCGCGGATGGCGCGGGTGCTGCGCCGCGCGGTCCGGGCCGGCGTGACGCTGCCGAAGGAGCCGGTCATGGTGGTGCGCGGCTCCCGCCGCTGGCGGGTCCCGGTCCACGAACTGACCGAGATGGTCGAGGAGTTGCTCGCCAGGGACATCCGCTACGCGGCGGCAGGCGAGGCCCTGCCGCAGCGGATCGCGCACGCCGTGCTGGTCCGCATGGAACAGGCCGGCGAGGCCCCCGACGACCGGGTGCAGAACGCGGTGGCCCGCAACGCGGCGGTCAAGGCCGCCGTCAAGGCGATCTGGCCGCCCGTCAACCCCGCCAAGCTGGTGCTGCGGCTCCTCTCCGAACCCGCGTTCCTCGCCGAACAGGCCGAGGGCATCCTCACCGCCGAGGAACAGCGGGCGATCCTCTGGGCCAAGCCGCCGCGCAGCGTGCGTTCCGCCGCCTGGTCCCGCGCCGACGCGGTGCTCATCGACGAGGCCCACGACCTGGTCAGCCGCACCGGTTCGCTGGGGCACGTGGTGCTGGACGAGGCGCAGGACCTCTCCCCCATGCAGTACCGGGCCGTGGGCCGCCGGTGCAGCACCGGTTCGGCGACCGTGCTCGGCGACATCGCGCAGGGCACCACCCCCTGGGCGACGGGCAGTTGGGCCGAGGCGCTGCGCCACCTGGGCAAGGAGGCCGCGCACGTCGAGGAGCTGACCCAGGGCTTCCGGGTGCCGCGCGAGGTCATCGCCTACGCCTCCCGCCTGCTGCCGGCGATCGCGCCGCAGCTGCGCGAGGCGACCTCGATCCGGGAGGCGCCGGGCTCGTTCGCGGTCGACCGGGTCGAACCGGCGGAGCTGACCCCGGCGACCCTCGCCGCCTGCCGCGCGGCCCTGGAGAACCCCGGCTCCACCGGCCTGATCGCCGCCGACGCCCGCATCCCCGCGCTCCGCGCGGCCCTGGCCGCCGCCGGGCTGCCCCACGTGGAGCCGGGCGAGGAGACGGACAGCACGACGCGCCTGACGCTGGTGCCCGCCTCGCTGGCGAAGGGCCTGGAGTACGACCATGTCGTCCTCGACGAGCCACAGGCGGTCGTCGACGGCGAACCCGACCGCCGCACCGGCCTCCGCCGCCTCTACGTCGCCCTCACCCGGGCCGTCTCCGGCCTCACCATCACCCACGCGGCCCCCCTGCCGGCCGAGCTGCAACGCTGACCGCTGGCCGCTGGGCTCTCGGGGACGCCGGGCCCTGGGGCCCGGCGGCTGCGCTTGCCGCGCAGGGGCGCGCCGGGGCGCACGGGCCCCTGCGGGGCCCGATGCGGACGCGCCGCCGCGCGAGGCCCGAGCCGAGCGCAGGGGGCGCTGCCGACCCGAACGCGCAAGCTACCGCGCGGATCGCCGCACGCCGGCCGATGCGAGGCGCTTGCCGCAAGGCGCGCGGGGGCGCGCCCGGGGCACACGGGCCCCTGCGGGGCCCGATGCGGACGCGCCAGCGCAGCCTCGCCTTGTGGGCCCCAGCACAGGCGCGACCAGCGCCGGGCGCGCCGCCGCCCAGTCCGCCCAACGCCCGCCGGCGCGAAGCATCCCGCCGCCGGCGGAACGCGGCGCAGCCGCGCCGGGCCCGCAGGGGCAAACCGGGCCCCACCCGCTGCCGGGCACGGGCCCCGCAGGGACCCGAACCAGCCCCGCCCCGCCCGGCAAGGGCCACCGGCAGAGCCCGGCGCAGCCGAACCAGCCCCGCAATGGCCACCGAGAAACCCGCCGCCGCCGAACCAACCCCCCAGGGGCACACCGGGCCCCACCCGCTGCCGGGCACGGGCCCCGCAGGGACCCGAACCAGCCCCGCCCCGCCCGGCAAGGGCCACCGGCAGAGCCCGGCGCAGCCGAACCAGCCCCGCAATGGCCACCGAGAAACCC